>CAXTKQ010000053.1:0-10095 GCA_964244955.1 uncultured Sphingobacteriaceae bacterium
CGCCTGCTGGATTCCGGTTTTAAAAGCAAAAAAAGTGGTTTTGGCCGGAGACCATTGCCAGTTGCCGCCAACCATCAAATCGCAGGAAGCCGCGGCACAAGGTTTCAACACAACACTTTTTGAAAAATGTATCCTGCTGCACCCCGAAGCGATGGTTTTGCTGGACGAACAATACCGCATGAACGAAACGATTATGGGCTTTCCTTCGCAGGTTTTTTATCAGGATAAATTAAAAGCAAATGCAAGTGTTGCTGGACAATTGCTTTTTCCACAGGATGTTCCTTTAACTTTTATTGATACCGCCGGTTGCGGTTTCGAGGAAAAGCAGGAAGGCACCAGCGTAACCAACCTCGAAGAGGGGAACTTTTTGCTGAAACATTTATCGGCTTATGTGCAGGAATTGAAAACGTATTTCTCCGCAGAAAACTTCCCGACCGTTGCCGTAATTGCGCCTTACAAAGAGCAAATACGGGTTTTGAAAGAACAAATGGCAGATTTTGAAACGTTGCAAGCCGTCGCCAAAAATATTTCGATCAATACCGTGGACAGTTTCCAGGGACAGGAACGCGATGTGGTTTATATCAGCATGACACGCAGCAATGCAAAAGGTGAAATCGGATTTTTGTCGGATATCCGAAGAATGAATGTGGCGATGACGCGTGCCCGAAAAAAACTCGTGGTGATTGGCGATAGTTCCACACTTTCTAAACTGTCTTTTTATACTGATTTTATTACTTATGCCGAGCAATTGAACGCTTACCACAGTGCCTGGGAATTTTCGGAAATTTGAGGTTAGGGCGGAAACGTGATGCTTCTTTTACCGGCAAAAAACTGAGCTTGTAGCTATTTAAAGAAAAGACGTACAACAAATCCAAATTTTATGTGGTAAAAGAAGCATTGCAAATATGCCGGAAAAAGATTTTTTCAACATCAAAACCCGCTCCTTTTTAAATTTATACTTTTAACCTTTGTGGATACGCCTGCTAAAAAGCTTCCTGCCAAACCAAAAACTGCCGTTAAAAAAAAACCTGCCGTTGGTAAAAAAACTGCTGTAAAAAAGAAAGGCAAGCAGCAACAGGAAACGTGGTTCCCCTGGAAAACCTTACTTGCCGGTGCCTTGCTCATCCTGCTTTCGCCTTTTTATTACGGCTACATTGTGAAGACTTTTACCACAAGTTGGCAGTGGATCAAAGACATCGGCCAAAACCCCAACTACCGCATTTACAAAAGTTTTGGTATCGGTATCCCCCGAAAATACAACATTCACGGCATTGATGTTTCTTACGCGCAAGGCAAAATTGATTGGCACCAGGTAAAAGCGATGCAGGAAGACAGCGTGCAGGTCAGTTTTGCTTTTATCAAGGCAACGGAAGGCTTGCTTACCGTTGACCCGTATTTTAAACGCAACTGGCGCGAAGCGCCCAAAGTGGGCATCATTTGCGGCGCATACCATTTTTTCAGGCCGGAGAAAAACGGCGTGTGGCAGGCGCGTTTCTTTTTGCAAAACGTGGACTTGGAAAAAGGCGATTTGCCAATGGTAGTGGATATTGAGCAGTTGGACGGCATCCCTCCGGCACAAATGCGCAAAGAACTGCAGCGCTTTTTAGATTTTGTAGAGAAGAAAACCAAAGCAAAACCCATCATTTATTCGGGCCTGAGCTTTTACCAGGATTATTTAATGGGTTATTTTGATGCTTACCCGTACTGGATTGCCCACTATTACAAAGAAAAGCTGAAAATAAATCCGGCAACCAACTGGTGGTTCTGGCAGCATTCGGACAAAGCAAAAGTAAACGGCATTAACCATTTGGTAGATTTTAACGCTTTTAAAGGCGATGGTTTGGCATTTGAGAAATTGCTGGTGCCGTAAAAGGTTTGGGTTGGTTTAGATTGAGAATCTTTATAAATTTTCCCCTTAATGTCCGCCCCCCAAAATCATCTTCCGGGCATGAAAAACAGCCGGCAAAATAGCTTGCAAACTTTCGCGCGCGCCATTGGCACTTCCTGGCAACGTAACAATTAAGGTATGGCCGATGGTTCCGGCAACGCCGCGGCTCATCATGGCCAAGGGCGTACGTTGTTGCCCGAAAACGCGCATCGCTTCGGCAATGCCTTCGGCTTTGTTTTCCAACAGTTCTTCCACGGCTTTTACGGTGTTGTCGCGCGGGCCTAAACCCGTGCCGCCGGTTGTAAAAATGAAAGGGACATCTTCTCGAACCCATTCCAAAATTTGCTGCTGGATCTGCTGTTTGTCATCCGGCAAAACCTCAAAATGGGCTACTTCGGCATTAAAACTTTCCAGCATTTCCCGGATAATTTTTCCGCTTTGGTCTTGCCGTGTTCCGGCCGCGGTAGAATCAGAACAAACCAAAACGGCGCAAACGGAAATATCTTCGTACAGCAACTGCCGGTCGCTTTTGCCGCCGCGTTTTTCCAGCAGTTTGATGTGGCCAATTTCCAATTGCTTGTCCACCGGTTTCAGCATATCGTAAATTTCCAAAGCCGCTACCGAAACTGCCGTCAGCATTTCCATTTCAATCCCTGTCCGGCCGATGGATTTTGCTTCGCCCAAAATTAAAATCCCGGTTCGGCCGAAAGTTGCTTCGTCAACATATTCGGCATGTTTTTCTTTGTCGAGGTATTCAAACCTGATGCTCATCCCGTCAATGGCCACCGGATGGCAGTGCGGCAACAATTGCGGCGTAAGTTTGGCGCCCAAAAAACCGGCCGCCTGCGCCACATCAAACAAATTGCCTTTGGGCAGTTGGTTGTTTTTGATCAGTTCGATGGTTGGTGCGGTACAAAAAATAACGCTGACGGCGCGTGCCGTGCGCAAAGTGATTTGTTTATGGGTAACGTTTTGCATGCTTCTTTTATCGGCCTAAAATCCGGGTCAGATCAGTTTTTCCGGGCGTAATTCCTTGATCCGTATTTCATCGTCAACACTAATAATGCCCAGGCCTTCGTAAATTAAATTTTGCCCGAAATAAACTTTGTTGTTTTTTTTTCGGTAGCTGGAAAGTGTTTTCAACGGCTCTTTTCCTTTGGTTGCATGTTCCTGGTCAATGGTAACAACCGGACAACGGGCACAAGGTTTCACACCAAAAAAATTGATGTTTTTGATACTGAAATGCTGCATCTGGTCTTCCAAAAAAGCCTCGCTGCCGGTAAAAACGATGTTTGGGCGAAAACGGTCCATCGGCACCGCTTCTTTCAGCCGGCCGTTTAGTTCATCCAGCGAAGCTTGTCCGATAATCAAAACCGGAAAAGCATCAGCAAAAGAAGTAATATCGCCAGCGCGTGCGTACCGCTGGTCCACCGGCCGTTCGGCTGCTTCGGGCATATAAACCAAGCGGCATTTCACTTGCAGCATTTCGGTAAACCATTTGTCAATCCCGTTATCCACAAATTCCGCCAGGCAGGTATCGTCCCAAATGCTGCACAATGCGGTTTCGTTGGCTTCAAACAAAAATGGGATATTGATAAATTCTTCGGGCTGCTGCCGGTGCATCACCAGCAAACCGTTGCCGGTAATTTCTACAAAAAGCAGTGCCATTTGCGGGACTTCGCGCTGCGATAAAAACCGGTTGTGCTCATCCACCAGCATCCAGCGGCGGTCGTGCTTTAAACCGCGGCTGGTTACTTGTGCCGAACTGACCGCAATGCCGCCGAGCGATTTTATGGGATAAACAAAAAGCCCGCTGATTTTTAACATGGCGATAAAGGTATAAGCAATTTTAGATTTTGAAAGACGATACGTGATGAAATAATGCCAAATGTTTTTATAACCTCATAGAACTTAATTGCTGCCAACTTTGATAATAACCCTGCATGCTTATTGAAGGTGAATGTGCACTGTAAAAATAACATTTGCATTCAATTGGATTTTATTTGCCGATGCTTCTTTTAGCACTGCTTTTTTGGTGGAGGCAAAAGGTATTCAAAATATTACAAGCCTATTTTCCTTTTCTGCAAATTTCCCAAACTTTTTTCATTTCAATTGAATACTTTTCGGCATTAATTAATATTGCATGAAAAAGTTTTACTCCGTCCTTTTGTTGCTGTTTGTTTGCTTTCAATCACAAGCGCAAAACTACAACCAAAACCCAAATCCACCTAAAGCCAATTATTTGCTGGCGGCGCGTTTCTCGCCCAAAAAAATGCAAAAAATGGTATTCTCCACTTCGGTTGATGCGCATTGGCTTAAAACTTCCAACAAGTTTTGGTATCTATTTGAAACGAGCGCGGGCAAAAAATGGTACCTGGTTGATCCGGCTGCACGCACCAAAAAGCTGTTGTTTGACAATGCCAAAATTGCGGCTGCCGTTACTTTGATTGTAAAAGACCCATTTGATGCGCAACATTTGCCCATTGAAAATTTGAAGTTTACCAAGGATGAAAAAAGCATTCAGTTTGATTTAAAAAGTTCGTTGGATGTGGTAAAAAAAGACCGCAAAGACAAAAAAGCGGCCGATTCTTTAGAGAAAAAAACCTTTTACTTTCAATACAATTTACAAACCGACAAATTGGTGGAACTGGTTAATTATGAAAAGATCAAACCCAAACCAACTTGGGCTTCGATTGCGCCGGATAGTTCGGCCATTGTTTTTGCCCGCAATTATAATTTGTTTTGGATGGACAAAGCCAACTACAAAAAGGCTTTAAAAGATGAAGACGACAGCACCATTGTAGAACACCAACTTACCAAAGACGGGGTAGAAAATTATGCTTACGGCGATAGTTTTGGCAACGAAACGAATGTAGAACGCGAAAAGAACAAGAAAAAACGCAAGCCAACGCAAGTGTTGTGGTCGCCGGACGCCAAACATTTTGCCATGGTCCGCTCCGATTCGCGCAAGGTGAAAGATATGTGGGTGATCAACAGCGTGGCCGAACCGCGCCCAACTTTAGAAACTTACAAGTACCAATTGCCGGGCGAAAAAGAAGCGCCGATCCGCGAAATGCTTTTGTTTGATTTTGAAGCCAAAACATCCAAAAAGTTAAATACGTCTTTGTTTAAAGACCAGGAACTTTCGATGTGGCCGGCACCAACTTTACAAAAAAACCGCGATGATGAATTTCGCCCCAACTTGTGGCTGGGCACTAACAACCAGTTTTACTTTTACCGCACCGGCCGCGATTTAAAACGGATTGATGTTTGCAAAGTTGACATCCACTCGGGCAATGTTACGGTTTTGATCCAGGAAAGATTGAACACTTATGTGGAGATCAACCGGCCGGGCTTGGTTAACAACGGCAAAGAATTGGTTGAATGGAGCGAGCGCGACGGCTGGGCACATTTTTACTTGTACGATGAAAACGGAAAGTTAAAAAACCAGATTACTTCCGGTTCTTTTCATTGCGATGATATTGTAAATATTGATTCCAAAAACCGTGTTTTATATTTCACGGCTTCGGGCCGCGAGCCAAACGAAAACCCTTATTATTCGCATTTGTACAGTGTTCGTTTGGATGGCAGCTTTTTGCATTTGCTGGATCCCGGCGATTATGACCATGCCACGAGTTTGAATGATGACAGCAAGTTTTTTGTGGATAATTTCTCCCGCGTAAACACCACGCCAAAATCAGTTTTGAATGATGTGCTGGGCCACAAATTGATGGATTTGGAAACCGCCGATTTGTCCAATTTAATGGCGGCCGGCTACAAGTTTCCGGAGCCGATCAAACTAAAAGCGGACGACGGCATTACCGATTTGTACGGCGTAATGTACAAACCATACGATTTTGATGCACAAAAGAAGTATCCGCTTATTGAATACGTTTATCCCGGCCCGCAAACGGAAGCGGTAAATACAAGTTTCAGCAAAAGTATGGATGCGCACGAAAGATTAGCGCAGTTTGGGTTTGTGGTAATTACCATCGGCAACCGCGGCGGCAACCCAAACCGGTCTAAATGGTACCACAATTATGGCTACGGTAACTTGCGCGATTATGGTTTGGCCGATAAAAAAGCCGCTGCCGAACAACTGGCCGACCGTTACCCTTTTATTGATATCAACAAAGTTGGCATCACTGGGCATTCGGGCGGCGGTTTTATGAGTACCGCTGCGATGTTGGTTTATCCTGATTTTTTTAAAGTTGCAGTTTCCGAATCCGGCAACCACGACAACAGCATTTACAACCGCTGGTGGAGCGAAAAACACAATGGTTTGAAGGAAACCATCACGCCAAAAGGCGATACAACTTTCCAATATTCCATTGATAAAAACCAGGATTTGGCAAAAAATTTAAAAGGCCATTTGCTGCTTTCGACAGGCGATATTGACAACAATGTAAGCCCGGCCAACACCATCCGTTTGATCAATGCTTTGATCAAAGCCAACAAACGTTTTGATTATGTTTTGCTGCCCGGCCAGCGCCATGCTTATGGTGATATGACGGAATATTTCTTTTGGCAAAAAGGCGATTACTTTTGCAAGTATCTGCTGGGCGATTTTTCGCAGCCGGTTGATATTTTGGAAATGGACAAAGAAGTGGAAATGAACGGCAAAAAAACGGCAAGCAATTAATTTGCAGTTTGATTTAAATTAAGAAATTGCAAGTTATCGTTCTTTAATTTTACTGTTGAACACTATAATTCATAGTTAAGGTCTGTTAAAATTTTTACAAGAAAAAATGTTGATGCTTCTTTTACCATCTAAAAAATGTTGTTTGTACCATCACAAGCAAATCAAAAATCCAATTGTCCATCAATTTTTAGGTGGTAAAAGAAGCATTGGAACCTTAACAAGTAAACTTTAAACAAACCTTTAAAACTCAAAAAAGACATACAAGTAAACACTGCAATTAATTACAAGCTTTTAATTGTTTAAATTGAAACAATGCTTGTTTATCTATGTTGACCTAAAAAAACAATTTTATCATTCAGGCGGTTTTTGATTTGATAATTTGTTTATCATTGTTAATTATAAACCCACATACAATTTTACATGGCAAACGTAACAGAAAAAGAGATCGTTGCTTATCTTAAAGATAAGATCAAAACCATCCAATCAGAGGCTAAAAAGTACGAAGACTTGTTGAATGCTTTTAGCAGTGCTTCGCCGTCCAAATCGGCCAAACAATCCAAAGACAATATTTTGGATGCGGTGATGGAACAAGCAGAAGACAAAGAAACCTCTGCAAAACCAGCAAAAAAGAAAGAAGCAAAACCTGCAAAAACCCCAAAGGCCCCGAAAGCTTTGGAAGTCCCGAAAGAATATACCCAGGACTTATCTTTAGGCGGCAAGATTGCATTTGCTTTGAATGAAATCGGCGAAGGTTTCGGACAGGACATTGCCAATGCAATGGCCCAATATGAACCGCAAAGCGACGGCGATAAATTGTTTAAACAAATTGCAAGTGTACTTTCTAACCTGAAATCAAGAGGCTTGTTAACAGCAACTAAAGAAGGCAGAAGGGACAAATATTCTTTGCCCAAATAAAAAGCAAAAAGCTTTTAGTTTTTTAAACAACAGAGGTTGTGTGTTTAGTTGCACAACCTCTGTTGTTGTTTTACAGGATTTTTAAATTGCTTTTTGGTTTTGCCCATATAACTTCTGTCTCCTTTTGAATTGCAATAAATTTAGGGCGATAAAAGAAGCATTCTTTGTTATTGTTTATTTGGGTTGAATCAAATTGTTTCTATCAAAAAAAGCCTGCCAATATTATAATGGCAGGCTTTTTCGGCTTTTATGGCAATGCTTCTTTTACCACCATAAATTCATTATCTTTCTTTGTACAAGTGCAGTTTCAGCCCCAATTCAAAACTGCCGTTGGTGTAAGTTTTTAAAGGCGAGGTTTCGGTGGTATAAAAAAGCATCAGTTGTACATTTTTGCTGATGTTGGCGCCAAAACCAAAACTTTCGCTTTGGCTGCTATGGTACATGGTGTAAAAGTGCAGCAATTCGTTTTTCAAAGTAAAGTTTAGGCCGGCATCAAAAATATCTTTGTAACCTTCTACCCTTCGGTACACAACTTTGGGTTCGATGGTAGATCCGTCCAGCACATTATCAAGGCCAAACTTATAACTAACTGCCGTAAAAAATACAGAGCGGTCTACACCCAAAATAGCGGTATTGTTCCTGAAAAAATGATTGAGGTTTGGGATAGCGCCTTGAACTGTTAAATTGTTGCTGGTGTAGGATGCGCCAAAATCGCCGTCCAGGTAAGCGCGCTGTTGGTTGTAACGGTCAACCTGCGCATCGCCCTGCTCGCCGTTTACGCTGTTGTAATCAATCCGCACACTGGTTATCCCACCGGAAAGGCCAAAGTTTAATTGCTGGTTGTTGCTGCCCAATGTTATGTGATAAGCATAAGTGGCCAGGGCGCGCGTTTGGCGCAATAAACCGGTTTGGTCGTTGCTCACATTCAGCCCGAGGCCCACATTTTTGCCGACGTTGTAATCCAAAGTTGCCACTTGTGTCCGCGGGCTGCCCGGCATGGTTGCCCATTGCTGGCGTATGCCCAGGTTTACGTTCAGCCCTTTGTCCAGCCCGGCCATTGCGGGGTTGTTTAAGTACTGGTTTTGATAGTACATGGCGGAATAAGGGTTTAGCTGCGCCGATACTGTTTTTACCTGCATAAAAACAGTAAGCAGCAAGGTTGCTTTTAAAATATGTTTTACCTGTTTTACAGTCAGGCTTGGTGTTGATTTTTTCATGTTTGCTATTTTCTTTTTGGTCAGGGTAATTGGCTTCAAACTTGTTCTATCTGTTTC
Organism: uncultured Sphingobacteriaceae bacterium; assembly: GCA_964244955.1. Classification (GTDB taxonomy): domain Bacteria; phylum Bacteroidota; class Bacteroidia; order Sphingobacteriales; family Sphingobacteriaceae; genus Mucilaginibacter_A. The sequence goes on from CAXTKQ010000053.1 coordinate 8,720, forward strand.
TCAAAATGGTGATAAAACCTTTGATCAGTCCTTTGCCCGGCCCAAAGTCAATCACATAATAATAAGTGCCTTCGGCAAGTGGCGACCCATTGTAAGTTCCGTCCCAATCGTTATTGTAATGGCTGACCTTGTTTAAAAGCCTTCCGCCTTTGTCAAAAATTGAAACCGTGTTGTTCGGGTACAAATCAATGTTTCTAACCACCCAGGTATCGTTCTTGCCATCACCGTTTGGTGTTAAAATATTGGCTGGTTGAAGGATTGAATAATCATCGGTTACGTTGACGGTGATGCTGGCGGTGCTGCTGCAGCCCGAAGCATTGCTGGCCGTAACCTGGTAAGTTGTAGTTTGAGCCGGACGAACTTTAATCACCGTTGAACTGCTTGTGCCGCTTATGTTTGGCGAGGTATTCCAACTGTACGTGCTGCCGCCTGTTGCTGTTAGTGTTACCGTTTCGCCTTTGGAAATTTGCAGCCCTTTATCTGAGTCAATCACTGCAACCGGAAGTTCGTTTGCTTTTATGGTGAATGTTTGGCTAAAGCTGTCTGTCCCGCCGTTTGCCGTACCGCCGTTGTCTTTTACAGTTACGGTAACTGTTGCAGTTCCTGTTCCGGCCATTTGATATGTTAAAGTTGCCGCGCCGCCAGTTACCGAAGAAACCGCGAGGTTGGTAAACAGCCCTGGATTGTTTGAACTGACACTTAACGTAGTGCTTTGAGCCGTTTCTGGCCCTGCGGAAATACCGTTTAAAGCGATGGTTTGTGCAGTGTTGGTAGAACAAACCTGCTGATTGGCAATAGCGGCCAGCGTTGGTGCTTCGTTTACATCAGATAAATTAATGGTGAAAGTTTGGTCCAGGTACAAACCGTACTGGTTGGTTGCCCGTACCAAAATACTGTAAATTGCTTTTTGCTCGAAGTCCAGGCTTTTGGCAGTAACCAGTTTATTTCCCTGGATGCTGAACGAGGAATTATCGGTGCTTCCGTTGCCTGTGATTAAACTATAAGTATAAGTTGCGTTTGGATCAGGCGAAGTAGCATTTAATGTTCCTGTCAATGTTCCTGCAGGCTGGTTTTCAAAAATAGTTGCCTGTGCCAAACTTACGCTACTAATGGTTGGATTGGTTACGGTAAAAGTACCGGCTACATAAGTAATGTTATAATTAGCCGAAGCCGCACCACTTACGGTAATGGCATAAACACCGGCAGCCGAAGTGGCGGAAGCAGTGGTGCTTACGGTAGGTTGTGTGCTGAGGCTTGTTGCATCATCGCCATTAACAAAACCACTGTAAGTTATGGTCAATGCAGGGTTTGCCGCTCCGGGTGTTTTGGTTTGGTTATCGGCCGTGATGGTTAAGGCGGCCGGGTTTACGGTCAAC
>CAXTKQ010000053.1:10105-25155 GCA_964244955.1 uncultured Sphingobacteriaceae bacterium
CTGTACGTCTGCTGCTGCCTGATAATTAGTGCTTCCGGGTTGCGAAGCGGTGATCACTGCTGTTCCGGCCGAAAGGATATGCACCTTTCCCGCTGCATCTACCGTTGCTACTGCCGGGTTGCTGCTGGCATAAGTGATCGGAAGCGACGTATTGGTACTTGTTGTATTGATATTGAAATCAGGGTCTCCGTAGTTTTTTGCTGTTAAAGCAGGAAACGTAATGCTTTGTGCGCTTGGTAAAACAGTAAACGTACCAGCTTGATAAGTGATGACGTAATTGGCACTTGCGGCACCTGCCACCGTAATTGGATAAGTACCTGCTGTAGAAGTAGCTGTCGCGGTTGTAGAAACCACAGCAGGGTTACTTAAACTGGCGGGGGTATCACCGTTAACAAAACCACTGTAACTTATGGTCAGTGCAGGGCTGGCAGAACCGTAAGTTATTGTTTCATTGTCTGCTGTGAGCATCAAGGCAGCAGGGTTAACGGTCAGCGTTTGCTGCACGTCTGCCGCTGCCTGGTAATTGCTGCTTCCGCTTTGCGAAGCGGTAATAATAGTTTTTCCGGCCGAAAGGACATGCACCTTTCCTGTAGCATCTACCGTTGCAATTGTTGGGTCGCTGCTGCTATAAGCAACAGCCGAACCGGATGATGCAGAGGCGGATAAATTGAAATCTGCATCACCATAAGTTTTGGCAGGTATGGTAGCAAATATTATCGTTTGATTGTTTGGTGCAACGGTAAACGTGCCGGGCTGATAAGTGATGGTATAACTTGAACTAACAGCGCCTCCCACAGTTATCGGGTAAGTGCCTACCGGCGAAGCAGCCGTTGCGGTAGTGCTTATCGTAGGCAGTGTGGTTAAACTGGCTTCTGTATCACCATTAACAAAACCATTGTAACTTACCGTTAACGGAGGAATGGCCGATCCGTAAGTGCTGGTTTGGTTATCCGCGGTAATGGTAAGGGCAGCCTTGTTAATGGTTAATTGCTGGTTGATATTGGTTGTGGCGATATAATTACCATTGCCAGGCTGCGAAGCGGTGATGATCACAATTCCGGCAGAAACAATATGAACGTTTCCTTGTGCGTCCACCGTTGCCACGGCCGGATTGCTGCTACTGTAAATTACCGGCAAACCGGAGGAAGCACTTGCACTCAGCGTAAAATCAGGATCGCCATAAGTTTTGGGCGGGGCATTAAAAGAAATAGTTTGGATGCCGGGATAAATGGACAAGGTTCCGTTTACATAAGCAATGGTATAATTAGCAGATGTTGCCCCAGATGCGGTGATGGAATAAGCACCAACTGCCGAATTTGTTGTCGCCGTAGTGCTAACCGTGGGCGGCGTGGTTAAACTGGCTTGTGTATCGCCATTAACAAAACCACTGTAACTTACCGTCAGTACTGGATTTGCATTTCCATAAGTTTTGCTTTGGTTATTTGCTGTTATTGTTAAGGCAGCCGGGTTTACGGTTAAAGTTTGCTGAACAGGTGTTGCAGCATTGTAATTATTGTTTCCGGATTGAGAAGCAGTAATAGTAGTTGTTCCGGCCGAAAGGATATGAACATTTCCTTGTGCATCAACTGTTGCAACTACCGGGCTACTGCTGGTATAACTAATCGGCAAACCAGAAGATGATGTTGCGTTAAGCGTAAAATATGCATCACCATAAGTTTTAGCCGGAATTGTGGCAAAAGTGATCGTTTGAGAAGCTTGGTCTCGGTTTACAGTTAAGGTGTACGTATTTTGGGTGATACCATCTTGAGCGGTAATAACAATGGTGATCGTATTGCTTCCAATATTTAATGGTATAGCAGGAGATGCACTACCGGATGTTACAGTTGTCCCGTTAACTGTAATTGTGGTGTTAGCATCACTTGCTGTTGGTGTTAAAGTTATGCTGCTTACCGCATTGCCAACATTTGCAGTGTAAGTGTTTGTTGCAGATGCAAAAACCGGGTTTAAAGTACCAGAACTTAAAGTGAGATTTGACAACAGTGCGTTTGAACCTGCCGTTACCGTTAATGCAACAGGAATTACCACAGAAACACAGCCTGTGGCACTGTTACTTACAGTTAAATCAAAATCATAAGTACCGGGGCTACTTGCAGGTATAGTTACCGTGATAGGTGAACTTGCAAGCGTGCTATTGTTTACTGTTAAAAAACCGCTCATTGCCCTGGAGCCAGTAGTGATTGAATACTGATTTGGCGAACCTGTAGTTGCACTGTAAGGAATAGTAAATGCTGTGGCTGTTGTATTAACCGATGCTACCGTTCCTGTTGTTATCATTGGCAGCGCATTTACCGTTCCGCTTACGGCAACTGTTTGTGTAGTTGCACCTGTTGAGGCAATGTTAATGTTATCGTTTGAAGGACTGCTTGTTGCGGCCGCCATACGAACGTAAAGCGAAGTATTGTTTAGTGTACCGTTAGTTGGTGTAAGACTAATATTTGCGCTACTGTAAGGGCCATTAATAGTTGTAGAAATCTCAAATCCAGCCGGCGGAGTAACGGTAATATTAGATGTTAAATAACTGCCAGATATAGTAAAGCTTTGTTGGGATGATGCACTTCCTGCGCATGCATTAAAAGCTGTTAACGTACCAGAAGTGGTAATTACCGGTGCAGGTGTTGCAGATGCAGGATCAACCGTGATAACAACGCCGAAACTTGTGCTGCCACTGCTATTGCTTGCAGTTACCGTATAAGTTGACTGACTACTTATTGACGTTGGCGTACCAGAAATCACTCCGGTTCCAGAGTTTAAATATAAGCCAGCAGGCAAAGAAGGACCAACACTGTAAGTGCTTACCGTGCCGGTTACTACAGGACTAAGGTTACTAATTGCACTGCCCTGATAAAAAACATTGGGAGAAGTGTAACTTAAATTTGTTGGCGCTGCAGGCGTAGAAGCCGTAACCGTAATGGCATTAGAAGTTACCCCGGTAGAAGAAGCCGAAGTAAACTGTAAAGTATAAGTTCCGCTACCAGTAACAGACAAACCTGAAAAGGTAATTATACCATTTATAGCTTTAACGGTTTTATCGCCATTTAATGTTCCTGTACCAGAATTTATTGATACCGTAACTGTTGTTGAATTATCAGACACAACAGTGTTTCCGTAAGCATCTTGGATAGCAATAGTTGGCTGCAGACTAAAAACTTGCTCGCTTACAACACTTGCAGAAGGCTGTTGGTTAATAGCAAGGCTATTATTGGCGTTTGCAACAACAGTAAAACTATTGGAAGTTCCAACTAATGTTGGATCTGTAGTACTTACCGTGTTTAAGGTATAAGTGCCAGCTTTTGTAAGTGTAACACTATGGCCAGAAAGAAAACCGGCCGTAAAGGCGTTAGTTGGGCCAGTACCGGCAGTAATGGTAGAACCCGAACTAACTACGTTTGTACCCGTATAATTTGTAAACGTAGCATTCGAACTATTCCTTGCCGTGATATTAATACTAAAAGGAACACCTGCTACCTGCGTGCCTATATTTCCTCCAGCAGCGGCTTCTAAAAGAAAATTACTTGCGCCAGTTACTACAATAGCATTGGATTGAGCACTTTCAATCCCGTTTACCGTGTTGGTAGCCGTAACATAGGCATTTTTATAAATATCAGCAGCTAAAATATTGGCTAATGTCCAGCCTCCCGATGCAGTTACAGTTCCCTCGGCTGAACCATCAATATAAACAGTTATTGTACCAGTACCACCGCTACCCGAAATAGCAGTAGCGCCAGCCTGGATAGGCCCAGTTACTGTAGGTGCAGCAGGCGCACCGGCTGCCACTGTAAATGTGTTGGAAATATTACTAAGCGTTTTGCCTGTTGCCTTAGCCTTAGCGCTTAATACATCACCAGTTGCTAAGGTTAATCCCATTACAGCCCAGTTGCCGTAGTTATTAACTGTAGTAGTGCCAATTTGAGTAGTAGTTCCGCTAACAGTTTTATATAAATAAATAGTTGTTCCGGTTATTTCAGTCGAGGTTCCGGTAACAGTTTTTGCTGAACCCGCAACATAGGTTCTGGTAAGCACTGGTGCACCAGATTGTACTGTAGAAGCCGTACCAACTGTAACTGAATTAGAAACCGGTGATAAAAAAGTATTACTACCACTACTTTGCGCCCTTGCTGTAACAATATCACCCTCAATAAAACCTGAATAAGAAAAAGTAGTTGATGAGCCGCTGGCAACTGTACCTGTTGTTCTTGCCTTTTCTGTGCCATTTAAGTATAGTATCAGCGTTGCTGCGGAAGCATCGTTATTAGTTACGCTAATATTTTGTGGAGCAGAAGATGCAATTAACGATGTTGTACTAATTGTAGGTGCAGTGGTTATAGTACCGGTATTACCTATGAAAGCATTTGAATAACCAGAAGTACACGTTGCTAAGGTTGCAGTAACCAGTATTACCGCCGGATTAAAATTACTTTGGGTGATATTTGACAAAGCTGTAAATGTGCCATCTGTATTGACATACTGCGCAGTTGCTGAATTTAACTCAGTAAAAGTATTATTTGCTGTTTGCTGGTAGATACGCACCCGTACCGAATTTGCTGCGATTGCAGAACCATTAGACCAAGTGCCTGAAACAGTTTGAGCTCCGTTATTTCTGGAAGTGATAACAGGTGCTGGTGTATAACAACTTTGCACACCTGTTACCTGTACGATATTAGACGCTGCTGATTGCCCCTTTCCACTTGCAGTTGCTGTTGCATAAACAAGGTCTCCTTGTGTTAAAGTAACACCTGAAACTGGCCAACTCCAGGCACCATTGTTTACTGTTGGACTACTTGTTATGACCGTGTAAGAACCCGAACCAGTTTTTTTATACAAAGTAATTGTTGTACCATTGGCTTCTTGGCTTGTACCAGAAATTGTGGTACTATTGGCAGCTATAGAACTGGTAATAGTTGGACTGGTAGAAAGAATCGAACCAAATGACGCACCTTCAACTAAACTGGAAAAATTAATTGAAGGAAAACTGGAAATTGCAGCTTGTAAGATTGAAAAAGCATTATTGTTATAAAGCCGATCATCAACACCGCCAACATCAGAAATGGTACCGCCAACACCGCTGCTTGCACTGGTTACGGTAACCGCAGCAAAACGAACGGGTACATCCGGCCCTAAATCAGCCAACGGAACATAAAAATCATAAAAGTAATCCGGATCGCCATCGTTAGTTGTTACAGCGATTGAACGCTGATGATGCGACTCGAGATCATAAACTTTTGGGTATCCGGCAGCACCGGTAAAATCATTAATTACTACCTGCTTTGTAGTTTCCAGCACTACTTCCTTTTCAAAGCCTGGATTTGTGGACGAGTAGTTAGATGACCCTGGCCCAAAACTATTGTCTGTATCTATCAATACACTGTAGCCTTTAGCTGCTGTTGATGCTTTTCCAATACGAAACCGAATGATCAGATTGCCACCTTTTACTAAAACATAAACACCTTTTTTATTTGTTCCGTCATCAACAATATCAGTATGCCCACCTGTTGAGCCCGTAACAATATCGCCGCTTGGTTCTGACGATAATTGCGGGATAGCAATCATTTTAAGTTCACTGGCAGGACCAGAATCAGTGTTTGTAAACCCGGCAGTTGTTGCAGAACTATAATTATCTCCATTCGGATCTAAAACAGCCTTTCCTGTTCCTGTTGCAGGTTTATAAATTTGTCCGGGCGTTTGTGCTGATGCTTTAAAAGAAATGGTAGCCAAAAAAATAAAAACACACCAGGCTAACACGTTTGTTGTTACCTTTTCTAAAGTTAAAGGCACGTTAGCGTTCGAAAAAAAAACTTTTTTAAACCTGAAATAATTTTTTAGGCAATAGCCCGAAAAATTAAAATTATCACCATTTAGGAACATGAAGTATTAGTAAAAATGTTTATAGTAATGCTTTTATAAATTGTGTTGTACGCACTATGCAGCTTATAGTTGTCATTTTTTTTTGTAGAAAGAAATAATTAGGAAGCAGTAAGCAATAATTAATAATTCATCTGCTTAGCATTAATTAATTACTTGTACCGTAAAAAGCAGGCAAGTAATAACTGTCAAAACTGGGTTACGTAAAATACAATTCATAACTTTATTTTTTAGCTTTATTTCATGATATCGCCCGCCCCTCGTTCCAATCGTAAAAAGTTAGGAATACTGCCTTTAATCGCCATTATCTTTCTAACTATTTCGGGCGGGCCTTACGGCTTGGAGCCTTTGTTGGGCTATGCCGGCAAAAACGGCGCGTTGCTGTTGCTCATCATCACGCCCATTTTGTGGGACATTCCAACTATTTTTACCGTGCTTGAATTGAACAGCATGATGCCGATAACTGGCGGCTATTACCAATGGGTAAAAAAAGCATTGGGCCTGCGCTGGGCTTTGTACGAAGGCTGGTGGACCTGGCTTTACACCTTTGTGGATTTGGCCATTTACCCCGTGCTGTTTACCGAATATGCGGCCTTCTTTTTCCCTGCAGTTGCCGCTTATAAAATCCCGGTTTGTTTGTTCATCATCTGGTCTTCGGCCGGTTTAAATATTTTGGGCATTGTCCCCGTTGGCAAGATTTCTGTTTTTCTCGGCGCGTTGGTGCTTACTCCTTTTATCATCCTTTTTTACATCGCTTTCAGTCAGCACGCCGGCAGTTTTACCTTTCCGCATTTATCTTTAAAAGGGATTGGCTTTGCGCCTTTGGGTTTGGCGCTTTATACCGTCATGTGGAATTTCATCGGCTGGGACAACGTAACCACGTATGCAGAAGAAGTGAACAAGCCGGTACGCACTTACCTTATTTCGGTGTTTACTGCTTTTATCCTGATATTTTCGGTGTATTTTCTAACGGTGTTTATCGCGCAGCAAACCAATATTGATCCGGCAAAACTGGAAAAAGAAGGCTTCCCGATTGTAGGGACAATCATTGCCGGGCATTGGCTGGGCGCGATGCTTTCTTTTGGCGGGATGGCCAGCGCGCTGGGCTTGTATTCGGCCGTGTTGCTTTCGGTTTCCCGTGTGCCAAAAGTGATGGCGGATGACGGCTTGCTCCCCGAAAAAATCAACCAGCTTCACCCCATATACAAAACGCCTTACATTTCTATTTTGGTTTGTTCCGTGGTAATCAGTTTTATGGTTTTGTGGACTTTTACCGATTTGCTCATTATTGACGTAACCCTTTACGGCGCGGCTTTATTTTTAGAATTTGTTACGCTGATTATCTTCCGCATCAAACTGCCCAACATGCCTCGCCCCTTTAAAATACCGCTTAATGTTTACGGTTTGGGTTTGATGGCCTTGCTGCCTTTTGGCGTTTACATTACGGCTTTGGGCGGTGCTTTTTCTTCCGATGGCAACAACTGGCTGCCCGCTGTTTTTGCTATTGCCGCTTTGCTTTCTGCGGAAGTGGTTTGGCGGTTGATTGGATGGCGGAAAAGAATTGCTAAACCAAGTATTTAAACAGTTTTTATTCTAACATCATACACAAAATCACTCACACTAACTATCTTAAACTTCTTGCTTTCCGGATGCAGTGGGTTTAACAAATAATTATATTCATTAGGAATAACTGTGGACGGAATTTTGATAACTGGTTCTGCTGCGGCCAACAGCAAATTTGACCCGAAATTTTTTGTAGATGAAGGAGCTGGCGACTGCTTCCAATCTCCGGGCAAATCTGCTTCTTTCAAAATTTTTATTGACTGGTCCGGGATTTCTATTAGGGTAATGCTCAAAGCCCTGGGAATATCATTTATATTAATATTTACTGTATATTCAAGTAGTGCCAAAGCCCTGGATTCTGAAGTGTAAAGACAACCAACCAATTTATTGTTCCATCTCCCACCATTAAGCCTAGCTCCTTCTCCTGTTAAATCGCTTGCATATTTTGTTTTACCAACTCTGTAAACTATCATGCAAGTGTTTTAAAAAGCTGTTTAAATTCATGTACCAAAAATGCCCATGCTTCTTTTACCCTATAAAAATTGGTGTATGCATCAAACCAATCAAAAAACAGGCACTTCCTATTTTTTAGGTGATAAAAGAAGCATAAAAAATAAATTTCTAAACAGCTTCTAAGAGTAAACACCATAATCTATTCTGCCAATCAGGTTTTTTATTTCTTCTCTCCCAAACTGGTTGTCTAAAAGTTCAAAAGGCTGTTTTCCCCCTAATGCCCGGTTGGGCCTGAAAACCCATTCATTAAATTTGGTTTCATCTTCAAATACTTCATAGCCATAAGAGTATATATCTGCTATGCTCAATATCCGTTCGCTAAGGGCAGCACTGAAATGTTCCGTCCCCTTCTTATTGATCAATGTTGCCCTGGTTGTAGCAAGTAAAGCGGAAAGCTTATCATAATCAAGGTTGGTTTTACTTTTAAGGCTCTCCAAATCCCTTTTGCTCAAACCTTCCCGCACCATATTCATTTTTTCCAATGCGGTCATTTGCCATTCGGCTTTGTCCGTTTTTTCTGCAATTATTGAATGAGAAAGAAAACTACTGCTAAGGTGGCTTGCCCCGAGAATCATGTTTGCAGCAGCTTCTTCAACTTTTGATACAGGTTTTTGTGGACGTAAAGATGTTTTGGCTTTTTTTGAAACAACTTTTGTATTTGGCCTTTTCCCATTTTGCTGACTTTGCTCCATAGTATAATTCTTTACAATTATGAGTATAAAGATATACTATTTTATTTTAAAAAAAATAGATGAAATTATACTTTAATTTTTTTGAGTGCTTTGCCAGATTATCAAACTGCCTAATAACTAATCTTTCATCCGTTTAACGCATACTGTTTTTACCGGCATAAAAACAGTATGATGAATTACACCGCCGGTTCCTGCTGGCTTAAACAATGAAAGCTGCCCAAGCCCCAGATAATATCGGTAGAATCTATACCAACAACTTTTCGGTCTGGAAAACATTGCTGTAAAATTTGCAAAGCTTTTTCGTCGTTCTTGTCGCGGTAAGTTGGAACGATGACGGCTTTGTTGGCGATATAAAAATTGGCGTAACTGGCAGGCAGCCGCGTCTCTTCCCAAATGACGGGAGCAGGCATCGGCAACTCGATAATGTTAAGCGGACGACCATCCAACAATTTCATCCCCTTTAACTTCTCCAGGTTTTCCTGCAAGATGTGGTAATTTTCGTCTTCCGGGTTTTCTTCCACCACGGTAACCACCGTATCTTCGTTTACAAAACGCGTGATGTCATCAATGTGTCCATCGGTGTCATCGCCCACAATGCCCTCGCCCAGCCATAAAACCTGCTGCACGCCATAATATTTTTTCAGGTAATCCTCAATTTGGTTTTGGTTGAGGTGCGGGTTTCGGTTTGGGTTGAGGAGACAAGCGGTCGTCGTCAGCACTGTTCCTTTTCCGTTAAACTCTACCGAACCGCCTTCCATCACAATTCCGGGGTGATAAACCGGCAAGTTAAAATGTTCCGCAATTTTTGTGGGGATCACATCATCCAACTCAAACGGCGGATATTTGCCGCCCCAGGCGTTGTAGCCCCAATCCAACACCAATTTTTTAGGGGTAAAAGAAGCATCGCGGTTTACCAGAAACGCCGGGCCATGATCGCGGCACCAGGCATCGTTGGTCGGAAAATAGAAAAACTCGACTTTAGATAAATCTGCTCCAACAGCCAGCAATTGCTGTTTGGCAAAAGCTTCCATTTGTTCGTCAGCAACATTGATTCTAACCAGTTCCCCTTCAGCCACAATTTTGATAAACTGGGCATATTGCCGGTAAATCATCCCAATTTTTGATGGCCAGGAAGCTTCTTTGTGCGGCCAGCTTAACCAGGTTGCTTCGTGCTTTTCCCATTCGGCCGGGAAATAATAACCTTGCGCTTGCAGATCAGTCTTCATCAATTAGCCTTTTTGTGATAGGTTGATAAGAATCTATACGACGATCACGCAAAAACGGCCAATGCGTTCGGTACCGGTCCGTTTCCGACAAATTCAATTCCTGCACGATCACTTCTTCGTCATCGTGCGAAGCCTGGTAAATAATAGTGCCAAACGGATTCGCAATAAAAGATCCGCCCCAAAATTTAACACCGGCTTCCACGCCTACGCGGTTTACGCTGACCACATGCACACCATTGGCCACGCCATGCGAACGCTGGATGGTTTGCCAGGCATTGTATTGCTCGGTGTTGGTGGGCAAATCCTGGGTATGCGCCCAGCCGATGGCCGTTGGATAAAATAAAATTTCGGCGCCCATTAAAGCGGTAATGCGGGCAGCTTCCGGATACCATTGGTCCCAACAAATTAAAACGCCCAAATTGGCATACTTGGTTTTGAAAACCTTATAGCCCAAATCGCCGGGCGTGAAGTAAAATTTTTCGTAAAAGCCGGGATCGTCCGGGATGTGCATTTTGCGGTACTTGCCCAGATATTTACCGTCGGCATCCAAAACTGCCGTTGTATTGTGGTACAAACCTTGCGCCCGTTTTTCAAACAAAGAAGCAATGATGACCACATTCAGTTCAGCAGCAACTGTGGAAAGTTCATCGGTTGACGGGCCGGGAATGGCTTCTGCCAGTTTAAAATTGTTGTATTCTTCTTCATCACAAAAATACAGCGACGTAAACAATTCCTGCAAACACACAATCTGCGCACCTTTTGCGGCCGCTTCACGTATCTTAACCATGGCTTTCTGCAAATTCGCTTCCTTATCTGCCGTGCAACTCATTTGCACCAATCCAACTTTAACTTTAGACATTCTCGCTTCTTTAATTACCAGCGCAAAAATAAGATTAAGACCGAACCCGCGCAATGTTTTTACGCGAGCAGTCAGCTTTTAGCCGTCAGCTTTCGCCATCAACCATCAACTATTAACCATCAACCCAATACTGTTTTTATCACCCTAAATCTGTCTTTTTAAATTTCCTGATTTTAGTATTTTTGACGAAGATGACCGAAGCCGAAGAAACACCCGTGCCAAAAACCCAAAAACAAGTGTTTTGGGATGTTGTAAAAACTGTTCTAAAAATAGCATTCACCAGTTTGCTGCTCTATTTGGTACTGCGGAAAATGGATTTTAACATGGTTAAAAAAACGTTGTCGCAATCCAATCCGGTTTATTTACTGCTTGGCGTTGTTGCTTTTTTTGTTTCCCAAATTATTGCTTCGTCGCGGCTCATCAGCTTTTTCAAGTCCATCCATTTAAAAGTGGGTTTTTTGTTCAATTTGCGTTTGTATTTTCTGGGCTTGTTCTACAATTTGTTTTTACCCGGCGGGATTGGCGGCGACGGCTACAAAATCTGGCTCCTCAACAAAAGCTATAAATTGCCGGCAAAAAAAGTATTTTGGGCGATTTTTTTTGACCGTTTAAGCGGTTTGTGGGCAATCGGTTTGATTATCGTTGCGCTCATTGCTTTTCTGCCGCAAATCAACATCCATTTAAGCATTCCGCTTAGTGTTTTTGTGGTTGGCACGGCTGCATATTATTTTGTAGCGCATCGTTTTTTTAAAGATTACACGCATTACTTTTGGGAAGCACATGCCAAAGCCGTTGTAGTGCAATCGCTGCAAGTGGTTACCGTTTTGTTCATCCTTTTGGCACTGCATTTCAACGGCAAGTTTTCGCCTTATCTGTTTACGTTTTTGGTTTCTTCTTTGTCGGCCGTAGTGCCGATAACCGTTGGCGGTTTGGGCGCGCGCGAATACATTTTCACCAATTTTGCGCCTTATTTTAACATGGATACCAGCTTGGCCGTTTTGGTCAGTTTGTTGTTTTACCTTACTTCTGCCGTAAATTCGCTGTTGGGTGTTTATTATGTTTTCAATACTAAACGCTTGAACGAAGGCCTGCCAAAAGCCGATGAACCGGAACCGGCAGCCAACCCAAATACCAGTACCATTTAATTTAATTTTATGAATATTATAATTACCGGGGCGAGCAGCGGTGTAGGATTTGAAGCGGTAATTGAATTGATAAACCAGCCGGGGCACCAAATTATTGCCCTGGCGCGTTCTGAAAAAAAGCTGGCCCGCTTGTTAGAAATCTCGCGTACGCTAAACCCCGATTGCGTTTTATATCCCGTGGCTTTTGATATTGTGCACGATGATTACGCCGATTTGCAGCAGTTTGTCAAAATGCATTTCGACGGAAAGATTGATGTGCTGATCAACAACGCCGGGGCTTTAACCAACAAACCTTTTGCCCAACTGGGCGAAAGCGATTTTGTGGAAATGCTGCAAAGCAACTATTTAGGCCACGTGCGCATGATCCAGGCAATGCTTCTTTTAATGGCAAAAAATTCGCACATCCTCAACATCGGCAGCATGGGCGGTTTCCAGGGAAGTGTGAAGTTTGTTGGTTTATCTGCTTATTCGGCAAGTAAAGCCGCGTTGCATACTTTGACTGAATGCCTGGCGCAAGAACTGGCTCCGCAGGAAATCAAAGTCAATTGTTTGGCTTTAGGTTCGGCACAAACCGAAATGTTGGAACGTGCTTTTCCGGGTTACCAATCGCCGGTAATGGCTTTTGAAATGGGCAAATACATTGCTGATTTTGCATTGACCGGGCACAAGTTTTTTAATGGGAAAGTGTTGCCGGTGGCGATGGGAACGCCGTAAAGGTTTTGGGCAATAGGTGATAGTTGGTAGGTATTGCTTATTCTTACTTAAAAAATTAGAACAGTACGAGAGATTAAGTTCAAATTCAAAATTGTTATACTTACATTTGTAACCAAGATTTTATATCATGGCAAAACATCACTTAGAGGCGAGATATGATGGCCGAAAGCACCGCGTAGAAATTCGGCTTGAATTAATTGATTGGGAAGATGACAACCTGTATTTTCAATATGCACCAGCCTTAGACCTTACCGGTTACGGAAACAGTACTGAAGAAGCAGCTCAGTCATTTAAAATCCAATTGGGTGAATTTGTAAATTATACACTAAATAAAGGCACAGTTTACGAAGAATTAGAACGCTTGGGATGGACAGTTAATAAAAAGAAAAAGAGGATTGTGGCACCCGTAGAGGCTGATTTGCTTACTGACAATGAGACTTATAGAAACTTACTTGCAATGCATGGGATCAATAAAAGTTCGACTAATTTTGAACTTGCATTGTAAAAAATATGGGCACCCGTAAGTTAAGCAACATTTCCATTTCTCAATTTGAATCATTTCTGGAACTTGCCGGCTGCAAATTTATCAAAAACGAAAAAGGACATTGTAAGTATTCCCGGGCAGACCTTTTTCGTCCAATAATTTTTCAAAACCATATCAACCCTATTCCCGAATTTATCATAAAAAATTTGTTAAGGCTTTTCCCTTATACGAAGGATGATTTTTTTGACATTTTAGAAGGCGCCAAAAAAGTAGAACGAAATGGGAATACTTTTACCATAGCTTCAACAAGCAAGAAAAACCCTTTATAGAAATAAACTTTTTAGGGAGATAAAAGAAGCTCTGATAAAGCCAGATACTTCTTTTACCATAGAAAAATAAGTAAGCCCAAATTCTATATTTCTCCAAACCAATTTACTTTTTACCGCCCATCATTAAAATTTCGTTTACTACAATTTCCGTAACGTAACGTTTAGTGCCTTCTTTACCGGTATAATTTCTGGAGGCCAGTCTGCCTTCAATGCTAATCTCATCGCCTTTTTTCAAGTAGCTTTCGGCTATATCGGCCTGCTTGCCCCAAAGTATTAAGTTGTGCCATTGCGTTTCGGTTACTTTTTCGCCTTTCTGGTTGTGGTAGGTTTTATTGGTAGCCAAGGCCAATTTTGTCATTTTTTTGTTTTGGTAAGCTTTTTACTTCCGGGTTCGTGCCTAAGTTTCCTACCAGGCGTACGCTGTTTTTTAAAGTGCTCATCGTTTTTATTTTTTGTTTGGATTGATGGTACAAAGGTGTGTTGGGTTGATTACATTAGCCGGATGGTAAGCGGGTATAGCTGGATGTTTTCGTTTGTAAACGTTTGCAGACGGAAAGATTTATAATCATTAGTTGTCATAATCTAAACAAACAATAAAAGCACATGAAAAAAATAGACTTACATACTCATACAGTTCAATCTATTATTGACGGGTATTTTTTGTTTAGTTTAGATTCACTAAAAGAATATGTTGAGAAACTTGACATTGATTGTATTACTATAACAAATCATAATCTATTTGACAAAGTACAATTTCAAGAAATTTGTAAAATTCTATCAATCAAAGTTTTTCCAGGTATAGAAATTGATCTTGAAGGTGGTCATATATTACTAATATCTGAGAATGAAGATATCGATGATTTTGATCTTAAATGTCAAAAAATCAACTGTCTAATAAAAACAAAGGACGATTCAATAACATGTAAACAATTATTTGAAATTTTCCCTATTCTTAATAAGTATCTCCTTATACCTCATTATGATAAAAAACCAAATATTAAAGAAGATACTTTAAAGAACCTTGGTGAAAACATATTTGCTGGAGAAGTAACTAGTTTAAGAAAATTTAAGTCTTGTGTTAAAGAAACTGATAAGCTAACTCCTGTAATTTTTAGCGACTGTAGATTCATTGAAAACATGGTGACTTATCCAACTAGGCAAACATTTATTGATGCAGAAGAAACAACTTTAAAGGCAATAAAAGGTTGTTTGTATGACAAGTCAAAAGTATTTCTATCAAAAGAAGAAGGAAATAATTTCTTTCAATCGACAGATGATGGAATCCTGCTTTCAACAGGATTAAATGTTATTATTGGAGAACGCTCGTCAGGCAAAACATTTACTCTAAATAAGATTTGTGGAAATTTTGAAAATGTAAAATATATAAGACAATTTTCTCTTTTACAGGATGACGAAGAAAACTTTAAAAAGTTGGTCACAACAAGACATAGTCTTGTTACAGAGGATTATTTAAAAGAATTTAAAGACGTGGTTTTAAATATAAATCAAATCGACTTAAAAACAAACGATATAAGTTTAGAAAAATACATTGAATCTTTGAAAAAATATGCTTCGGAATTTGACAAGCTTGACACATTTTCAAAGTGTAAACTATACAATGAAACTAAATTTCAACTTGATGAAC
>CAXTKQ010000054.1:0-19269 GCA_964244955.1 uncultured Sphingobacteriaceae bacterium
CTGGGCGGCTATAATTTTCAATGGGCTTGGGCAAGTGGTTTTGTGATTGCGCAAAGTTTGTAGTTGTATTAAAACGTTTTTAACAATATATCCAAACGGTCATAATTGAATAAACTTGAACATTATCAATTTATCGGATTAAAAAAACTATAAATTTG
This sequence comes from uncultured Sphingobacteriaceae bacterium, assembly GCA_964244955.1. Lineage (GTDB taxonomy): Bacteria > Bacteroidota > Bacteroidia > Sphingobacteriales > Sphingobacteriaceae > Mucilaginibacter_A. The sequence continues at coordinate 159 of CAXTKQ010000054.1, forward strand.
AAGAAAAGGGCTTAAATTAATTACAAGCAGCTATGAAAATTCCACAAAAGTACCTGAGCAGGCAGGCTGAAATTACAGAATCATTTTTGCAGGTGATGAACAAGCATATGGATGATTTTATGGCGGGGCGTGTGGCAGAAATGTTTCATATTAAAGATATTGCCAGTATCATGTGTTTGCATCCTGTCCATATTAGTAATGTGATCAAACTGCACACTGGGTTTCATCCCTGCCACTTTTATGAGCTTAGAATTATGCAGGAAGCCAAAACGCTGTTAGCAGACCCTACTTTATCAATAAGCAATGTGGCAAGCCGGCTAACTTATGACACGTCTAATTTTACCAAATTTTTTAAAGAATTTGAGGGCATAACACCTACCGAATACCGCAAAAAATTAAGCAGCGAAAATGAAAGTTTACTGCAAAAATCACATTTGCACTTGGTTGCCTAATTGGTTTTTATACCAATTGGCCTTTGTTTAGATTCTGGCCACTTTGTTTGTGGTGCTTCTTTTATGCCACAAAAAGCTTAATCTCGATTGTTCCGTTTAAGATAAAAAATACAAACATTGATTTTTATAGGATAAAAGAAGCATATCATTTTTTATAAGATAAATTTAAACGGCGTTAATCAGTTCTATAAGCATTATATAAAGAGGCAGGATGATAAAATTATCCTGCCTCTTTTATTTCGCCACTTTCTTTCAACATTAAAAACATAAATTATCACCAATAAAACTTAAATCCTCACCAAAGATGTATCGGCCGTCTTACCGAGCTTTGTTTCATTAAACAATCGAAAAGATGACAACACAAAATGAAACAGTTGAAATGGTGAAAGCTTTAACAGCAGAAGATCGCCAAACGATAGAAATTTTTTACGGTGCCTGGAAAAATAAACAGCCCGAACTGCTTGACCAGCTATGCACACCCGACTGGAAGGACATTCCGTTGGCACCGGGACAGGCAGAAGGCCCGAAAGGCTTGCAAGATATTATCACCTATTTTGCCAAGACATTTCCCGACGTGGAGATTATCATCCACGAAATATTTGGCACGCACGAACGTGCAGGCGTGAGGGCGGAATTGGTATTTACCCACAATAATGAGCTGTTTGGTATTCCGGCAACGAACAAGAAAGTATCCATAGCGCTGCACGAATTTCATTATTTAAAAGACGGAAAGCTTACGCACACCTGGCATCTGGAAGACTGGTTCGGGCTGCTTATGCAAAGCGGCGCATGGCCAGCCAATGGATAAGCAACGGTCAATAAATATTAAGAGCCTGTTTAAATTTATATAAGATCCTTGGATATGCATAGGATTAATGCCCATGCTTTTTTTACCCTATAAAAATTGGTGTTTGCATTAATTTAAATCAATCAAAAACCTGATGCTTGCCATTTTTTAGGCGATAAAAGAAGCATAGAAAATAAACGGAACAAAATTAAAACAAGCTATAAATTAAAAAAGGAAACAATGAATAATCAAAATAAAACCGCTGTAATAACTGGCATCAGCAGCGGCATTGGCTTGGCGCTGGCGAAAACATTGGAAGCTAAAAAAGTACCTGGCTTGTTTTTTGGCGGCGAATGTGTGGATGTTACGGGCTGGCTGGGCGGCTATAATTTTCAATGGGCTTGGGCAAGTGGTTTTGTGATTGCGCAAAATTTGTAAGTTGTAAAACTTGAAAAGTAAAAAATAAGATATTCAATCGTTCGCTTTTTGCGAACAATTAAGGATATTTGTAAAAAATAATGCGTGTACATTTAATCAAAAAAAAACAGTAGCAGACTTTGTTAGAAAACACGCAATCAGCAGAAATGCTTTTTTCTTGTGGATGGACGTAATTAAGATTGTTGATTGGAATACTCCTGAAGATATTCAATTCACTTTTAATTCTGCTGATTTATTAGGAAATAGTACAAACAGAGTGGTGTTTAATATTGCCGGAAATAATTACAGAATGATTTGTAAATATAGCTTTGCAAAAACACGTGTTCATTTAGCCATTTGTCGGATTGGCACACATGCAGAACATACCAAATTGTGCAAAGCAAACCAGCAATATGAAATTAGGTTGTATTAATTAAAATTTCAATGGAAACATTAAAATATAAAGTCATCAAAACAGAAGAGCAGTACTGGCAATATTGCAATTTGTTGGAAAAGTTAGTGGATAAAGAAACTAACGATCAACAAGAAGATGAAATTGAACTTTTAACTTTTTTGATTGAAAAATGGGATGAAGATCATCAACTTTCTCAGCAAAGTGATCCGGTTACTTTGCTAAAATATTTGATGGAAGAAAATAACCTGAAACCAAAAGATTTGGCTGCTTTGTTAGCAGTTAACAAAAGCGTAGTGTCCGAAATTTTAAATTATAAAAAAGGTTTTTCAAAAGAAATTATCAGAAAACTGGCGGAAAGGTTTAAAGTGAAACAAGAAGCTTTTAACCGAATTTATCCGCTCATTTTATCTAATAAAACTAAAAGTTTAAAAGAGCTTTCGGTAGAAAATTAAAAAAACAAGGATTGTAATCTTATTAAAATTGCAATCCTTGTTTCATAATGATATACTTCTTTTACCACCTAAATTTTTACTTTTTCCCGCCCCTCGAATTTAGCAAACCTTCCGGTACTTTTAATTTCCCGTCGGTGGTGATTAATCCGTTCACTTCATCTTCAATATCGGTAGCTTGGGTGTAAACATCGCCGGCAATTGGGCGTTTGCGCAGTTCTTCTTTGTACAATCGGATTTGCTGCGTGCGTTCGTCGTCGCTTTGCGGGCCGCCATAATCAGAGAAACCAAATCCGCCCCACTCGCTTACGATCAGCGGCACTTGTTTACGGTAAAAGAAAGGGTCGCCAACCACTAAAGGGTTTGCGGCTACGCCGTTTAGTTGGCCGCTCGCCAGCTCGTCCAGCAGTTCGCCCCAACGTTGCAAATCCGGCGTATACAAGTGGGCAGTCAGCAAATCAGATTTCAAGCGTCCTTCATACGAAATATGCTGCCAGCCATCATTGTCTACCACCAAAAATTGCGGTTCGGCAATTTGCATGTAGTGGTACATTTCCATGATGTACTTCCTGGTTTCGGGGTTGGTGGCGATGTCCTGCGCGCCCCAGTCCTCGTTGTACAAACTCCAAATTACAACAGATGGATGCGAACCAATCAGGGCCAGCATCCGCAGCAGTTCGGCACGGTGGTTTTCGCGGCTTTTGGTGTTTGAGGTATGCGGGCTCGGGACTTCTACCCATAAAAGAAGCCCTAATTTATCGGCCAGGTTATAAATACGCGGGTCAACGCCGGCAATATGGATGCGCACCAAATTACAGCCTAAAGCTTTCATGGCATGCATGTGCTGCTTTATTTCTTCATAAGATGCGGCACCGGGCTGGTACAAAATCCCGTCTATATAAACCGGGTTGTAATTAAGGTAGATGCAGCAGCCGCGCGCTTCAATTTTGCGCAGGCCAAAGTTGGTTTCGATTTCGGCTATATAACCATTGCTGTCTACCAGTTGCGCAACCAAACGGTACAACGCTGGCGATTCCGGCGACCATAATTTTGCGTCTGGGATTTCGATCACCACGCGTTGCTGTTTTTGTCCGGCTTCCAGCAACAGCGGATATTCATCGGTTGCGATGGGCTGGTTTTGCTCCGGGTTTTTGTTAAATACTTTCAGCTTAATGGTATAAGCGCCCGGATCGTGGATGCGGGTCGTTAAATTTAAGCGAACCATTTTTTCTTCCACCATACTTACCACACCAACCCGCGAGCGTAAACGGTTTCGTTCTACCGATTCCAGCCAAATGCTGCGTACGGCACCGGTATAAGTTTGGTACCAAATGCCGCCGCGCTTGTAAACCGACGATTCCTGTTTGCCACGCGTGGTATCTGCATCTTTGGTATCGGCAATGCGCACGGTTAAACGGTTGATAGGCTGCATTTCTTTCTCGTCCAGTTCGTACGAAAAAGAAGTGTATTCGCCTACATGCACCAGTTCGCCTTCAATGGTATGCAACGGAAAGCCGTTAAGCCAAACTTGTGTTTCGTAGCCGCAGGCGCCAAAAGTAAGTTGCAGCATGGACGGCGGCGAACCTGGTTCGATGGTTTGCACCGGCATCGGAAACTCGCGCTCGTACCAAACCACCACTTTATCGCCCCATGATTTTTCTGTGGGGTGGCCCGTTGCGATCAACTGTTCTACGCTGCCCGGCCAGTGTGCCGTTTCCTGGTAGTCGTGGCTGATGTGCCAGTTTTCTGTCAAACCGCGGTCGTCCCGGTCAAAAGCAAACTTCCATTCGCCATCTAATAAAGTAAAAGAATTGGGGCGGATAACGGCCCGCGGCAAAGGGTTGTTGTAGTCCCGGCTGTCGTGCTCTTCCTTGCTTTTAGAAAAGCCATAATTTGGGCGGTTTAATTCAAAGCTCATATCAATAAATCAGATACTGTTTTTATAGGGTAAATTTTAATCCGGATCACCAACAATAGATTGGTTTTTTGCGGTAAAGTTTAAAATGTGAAGGCTTGTAATTTTTAGGAGGGTTGAAAAAAATACGTTAACTTAATGGCATAAGTTTCAGTATAAAACAAATTTGAAAATATATGTTTAAAACTCTGTTGTGAAATACTTATTGCAAATTGAACTTTATTTCTGCTGGCCGTACCGCTTTTTTTAAAAATATAAGTTGGGTTGCACCATTTATCCATACTTCTTTTACCACTATAAAATGATTATTGTTTAATAAATTTTCAATTAAAGCATTACATTTTCTACTGCTGTTTTTTATAAACAAGATTTATAACTTTAACCCATCAAACCAAAACAAAATCCAACATGGCGCAAGAATTAGAACCTGCAGTTCAGGATAAAATCAACCAATGGCTTCAGGGAAGCTATGACGAAGGCACGAAAAAAGAAATCCAGCAATTGCTGGACGAAAAAAAGTACACCGATCTGACGGACGCCTTTTACCGCGACCTCGAATTTGGAACCGGCGGTTTGCGCGGCATTATGGGCGCAGGCTCTAACCGCGTAAACAAATATACCATCGGCACGGCCACGCAAGGCTTGAGCAATTATCTGAAAAAAACCTATCCCAACGAGCAGATTAAAGTGGCCATTGCGCATGACAGCCGCAACAATGCCGATTTTTTTGCCAAAACTACTGCCGATGTTTTTTCGGCCAATGGCATCCATGTTTACTTTTTTAAAGAACTTCGGCCAACGCCCGAACTTTCTTATGCCATCCGTACTTTAGGCTGTAAAAGCGGCGTGATGCTGACTGCCTCGCACAACCCGAAAGAATACAACGGTTATAAAGCTTATGGCGAAGATGGGGGCCAGTTTGTTTCTCCTGCCGATACCGATGTGATGAAGGAAGTTTCGGCCATCAAAAATATTGATGAAGTAAAATTTGACCGCATTGAAGAAAATGTAGAACTGATCGGCGAAGACATTGACCAAAAATATTTAAAAGATATTTTAACCTTGTCGGTTTCCAAAGAAGCCATTCAACGCCAAAAAGATTTGAAGATCGTTTATTCGCCAATCCATGGCACCGGGATTACTTTGGTACCGAAAGCACTGGCCGAATTTGGTTTTGAAAACGTGATTTTGGTAGATGAACAAGCTACGCCCGACGGCAATTTCCCGACTGTAGTTTATCCAAACCCCGAAGAAAAAGAAGCGCTGACTTTATCGCTGAAAAAAGCAAAAGAAGTTGACGCCGACCTGGTTTTGGCGACCGACCCGGATGGCGACCGTGTTGGCATCGCGGTAAAAAACGACCAGAACGAATGGATTTTGTTCAACGGAAACCAAACCGGCAGCTTGTTATTAAATTATTTGATGACGGCCTGGCAGGAAAGCGGCAAGCTGACCGGCAAAGAATATGTGGTAAAAACAGTAGTAACCACTTATTTGATTGATAAAATTGCGGCTTCCAAAAACATCAACTGCTACAATACTTTAACCGGTTTTAAATACATTGGCCAGTTGATGACAAAATTGTTGGGCAAAGAAACCTTTATTGCCGGCGGAGAAGAAAGTTATGGTTACTTGGTCGGCGGGTTTTCGCGGGACAAAGATGCCGTGGTTTCTTCGGCTTTTATTTCGGAAATGACGGCTTTTTACAAAGATAAAGGCAGCAGTTTGTACGAAGCTTTGATCGAAATGTACCTGCAATATGGTTTGTACAAAGAGAAATTAATTTCGATCACCAAAAAAGGAAAAAGCGGTGCCGAAGAAATTGTGGCCATGATCGAGAAATTCCGTACTACGCCGCCAACAGAACTGGGCGGATCAAAAGTGGTGGTTTTGAAGGATTACGAAAAAGGCGTGGAAACTGACCTGAACTCAGGTAAAACCACTAAGCTGGATTTTCCAAAATCGGATGTTTTGCAGTTTGTAACCGAGGACGGCAGCATTGTTTCCGCCCGCCCATCCGGCACCGAGCCAAAAATTAAGTTTTATTGCAGCGTGAACGGCCCGTTAAAAAGCAAAGAAGCTTACTTAGAAACCGCACAACAACTGGAAGACAAGATTGATAAAATGATGAAAGACCTGCAAGTGTAATGCTTCTTTTATCGGGTAAAAATCAGTGAAAACCCAATATCAAAAGACCGGAGAGTTAATGCTTTGCCGGTCTTTTTATTTCTTCAAACTGTCAAATCGTCCACCTTTAATTATAGCATAACTGTTTTTATGCCAGTGTTTTAAAAGTTCTTTTATCAGGCAAGAAAGCAATGGCAAGCTATTTGTTTAAAATTGGGCAGGGGTTTTTTTTAGAAAATCCTGGAAACTAAAATTTATACCATGATCTTAAAAACAACAACAAAATGGATTGCTGCAGTTGCAGCCACAATTATCCTGCTTGGCGGAAGCCAGGCTGAGGCACAAATGACAACAACGCGCCTATCTTCTAAAAATTCTAAAAACGCACTGCGTTTGGGTTTAGGCTTGGAAGGCGGTTATGCAACCAAAAACTTTTCGAATTTTGAATTAGGCGGAACGGCACGTTTACAATACGATTTGTCAAACAACTTGTCGCTGATGTTGACGCCCGGTTTTTATCATTTCTTTGCCAAAAACGGCGAGTTCCAATCAACCGATAAAGGTTTGTACAGCAATGATTTGAACATGGTTCCGGTTAAAGTTGGGTTAAAATCTTTCTTCGCCCAAAACTTCTATTTAAGCGGCGAAGCTGGTGCCGGTTTTGAACTGAACCACGCCCAGGAAACCAAACTGATCTTATCGCCGGGCATTGGTTATGCCGGTAACAAAGGCTTGGATTTAGGCTTGCGTTACGAAAACTTCTCCGGAAACCACAGCAATTACGGCATCATTGGCTTGCGTTTGGCTTACGGGTTTAAATTATAACCGATAAAAGAAGCATCCACAAAAAAAGTCCCGGCCGTTAGTTTGGCCGGGACTTTTTTTGTGTGGTAAAAGAAGCATTGTGATAAATATTGAATTGATTTAGTCGCTCTTTTTGTTTGTATATTTGAAATTAAAACAATTATGATGGAACGGATTGTTGTTGAAGTTGATGAAGATGCTGCAAAAAAATGGCGCTATTCTTCCTACGAAAAAAAAGAAAGGCTGGCAAAAAGTATCCAGATTTTGATAGATCGTGCCTACTCAGAAAATGAAGATGATTTTTGGAAGTTTGTAGAAAAACTCAACCAAAAAGCTGCCGAAAAAGGGATGACAGAGGAAGAGCTTAACCGCTTGCTAAATGAAGGATAAACCTCGTTTTGTTTTTGATACCAATTCCTTAATTAGCGTCGCAGTAATCCAATCTTCAATCAGTCAGCAAGCTTTAAAAAAGGCTGAACAATTGGGCGATATTGTTTTTTCAAATGAAACTTTGGCCGAATTGATGGATATTCTGTTAAGGCCCAAGTTTGATAAATATTTGTTAATTGAAGATCGTTTAGAGTTCATCAACAGAATAGAAATACGATATAAAAAAGTAAAAACAACCAGTTCTTTTACCGATTGTCGTGATCCAAAAGATAACATTTTTCTCAATCTGTCTGTTGATGCAAATGCAGGTTGTTTGATTTCAGGCGATAAAGATTTGCTGGTACTTAACCCTTTTCATAAAATTCCAATTTTATCTGCCGGAGATTTTTGATTTGTATTAAGTTGTTTCAAATTATGACCGATAAAAGAAGCATCCATTAAAAAAGTCCTGGTCAATTAATGGCCGGGATTTTTTTGTGTGGTAAAAGAAGCATTGTGATAAGTAAAACCACTAATTAAAAAGTTATGGCAATTCCCTTTGCTTAAATTTTTGATCCTGTTAATAAAACAAGATATTTAGCCAATTAAGCTTTGACCAACATTGATGGACAGCCAACTACTCCTTGCCCATATCCGGCAATTTATTGAGTTAAAAGAAGAAGAAATCGAATTTTTAGAAGCTGCGTTGATTGCAAGGCCATTCAGGCAAGGGGAAATTATTGTCAAAAACGGCGATGCTGCCCGTTACCTGGCTTATGTTAATTCGGGCTACACGGTTACTTATTATACTGATCAAAAAGGCGACGACCATGTGATCCGCTTTGCTGCTGCTGGCTGGTGGTCTGGCGATATTTACAGTTTGAGCAAAGAAAACATTACCCTTTTTACCACTAAAGGTTTGTGCGACGGGGAACTGCTGCTGCTGCCGCGGTTGGCACAAAACCAGCTTTTGGAAAAATACATCAAATTTGAACGTTATTTCAGGCACCTTTTTCAAACGGCGCTCGTCCGTCAGCAATTGCGCTTTGTCGAAAGCCATTCTGTCCCGGCAGAGCAACGTTATTTAAAGTTTCAGGAAACCTTTCCGGGGATTGAGCAGCACCTGCCCCAAAAATATGTGGCCTCTTATCTTGGCATCACGCCTGAATTTTTAAGCAAGATCCGTAAAACGCTGGCAAGAAAGCGTTCTTAACCTACTTTAAGTAATCAGTGCCTTCTTCTTAACTTGGCTTATGCCCGGGCGTTTGTGCCTGCCTTAACTTTGTATGCAATCAACAATCAGATATTAAAATCATGAAAGAGGATACAAAGACAAATTGGAAGGTAGATGCCGGACATTCAATAGTACAGTTTAAAGTAAAGCACCTGGCCATAGCCAACGTTTCGGGTACGTTTGACAGGTTTGAAGGAACCGTGCAAAGCCAAAACGATAATTTTGAAGGTGCGCAAGTTCAGGTTGAAATGGAAGCCGACAGCTTAAACACCAACAATATCGAGCGCGATAAGCACCTCAAATCAGACATCTTTTTTGACGCAGTGCATTTTCCTAAAATCAGTTTTAACGGCCAGATAGACAAAGAGGACAACAGGTACATGCTTAATGGCGAACTGACAATTCGGGGCACCAGTAAAAAAATAAAGTTGGCCGTAGCATTTAACGGCATAGGAAAAGGCAGGTTTGGCGATATCAGGGCAGGGTTTGAATTAAGCGGACAAATCAACCGAAAAGATTTTGGCTTGACTTGGAATATGGCGACAGAAGCTGGTGGATTGGTAGTTGGCGAAGACATCAAACTGCACATGGACATCGAACTGGTTAAAGAATAAAATTTGTTTATTTTTTTAATTTATTCAAAAGCCTGTTTAAAATTTGCCTGATAAAATTTTAATGCTTCTTTTATCGCCTAAAAATTGGTAAGAATTTAATCTGACTGAAACCTTATTTTGTGCGATAAAAGAAGCATCTTAAAATATTAACTGATAATTTTACAAACCACACCATTCTTCTACCGTAAGTACATCTGCCTGTTGTGGAAAAACTTTAGTCATAAGCACACGATGTACTTCATCATCGCCGTCAGCGCAGCAATCGGCCAAAACACTGATCTGGTAATCTTTGTCAGCAGCTTCGCGCACGGTTGATAGCACAACGCCGCTTGTTGCAATTCCGGCAAGTACCAATTGCTGTATGTTTTGCGCCCTTAAAATTACTTCCAAATCGCTGCCGGTAAAAGCACTTACACGTCGTTTTACAACTGTTATTTCTCCTGCAAGCGGCACCAAGGCTGTATTAACCTTCATAAATTCATCCATGTTGATGTTGCTGTAATTGCCCCTGCCCGGAGAAAAGCTCTTGTTATTGATGCTGGTTTCAGGCGCTCCCGGCCTAAATCCTACCACTACAAAAATAATTCGAATATTCTTGCTGCGGGCATTTGCAATCGCTTTAGCTGCATTATTAATCACGTTTGCGGATTTGGGAAGACGGGGAAGAATCCCATCCTGCATGTCCATGACCAAAAGGGCTGTATTTTGTGTGCTGTTTTCCATTTCTTGTTTATAATATTACTTTAAACTTTAGGTATTATATCTTTTCCTTACCTGCAAAAGCTTTGGCACCCATCATACTTAGGCCGGCAAAACCTGCAAAAAATATCATTAACGAGGGGTTATCCTGAAAAGAAACGCTACTAAACCTAAAAAGCAAAAAGCCAACTAACAGGTTAAACATCGCCCACAAAACGTTTACTATGGGAGAAGACAAGCCTTTGCCGGGAGGTTTGGCAAAGGGCGTGGGAAAGGCGTCGCCTGCAATGCCTTTAATAAAATGAGGTACAAAGTTTGCTAAAAAAGCGCCAGCAAAAAAGCCGCTGAGATAATGATACCATTGCATATAAATTAGTTTAAAAGGTTTGTTATACGATGATTAATTGGACTGATTTTCGCCCGTTTTTATACCTTGTGCTTTTTCAACATAGTTTGTTTTCTTTTGGTCTTGCCGCCCGCTTCTCAAAAACTTTGAAAAAACAGCAGCAATAATCAATGCGATAATTCCCTCGTAAAGTATCGTATCAGGTGCCCCTATTTTTTCAGAAATGGTTCCGATAAGCAAGCTGCCTAAGGGCAACATGCCAAAGTAGGCCATCGCAACATAACTCATCGTGCGGCCCCTCATTTCTTTGTCTGAATCAACTTGTATGATCGTCATGGAAACAGTGGTTTGCGACATCATCCCGAAGCCGGAAAAAGCAGCAAACAACATTGCCAGCGGGAAATAATTGAATTGGGAGAAAAGTATCAGGAAAACTCCAAAAATAATGGTACTGGCCAATAATACCCTCTTTAAGTCTGTTTCCTTTTTTAAAGTTGCCAGAAATATAGAGCCAACCACCGCACCTACGCCTATAAAGCTGTTGATATAACCAAAAGTAGCGGCATCGCCTTTAAAAATTACTTTGGCAAATACCGGCAAAAGCGTGTTATAAGGCAATACCAGCAGGCTTATAAAACCCAGCATCAGCAGGATGGTGCTGATGGAAGGCGTATTTTTGAGATAAGCAAAGCCTTCCGCCAATTCTGATCCAATTTTCTTTTTCACCTGAGATGGAACATATGTTGGTAGGGCCATTAAAAGTAGGGAAGCAATTACAGCCACAAAACTTACTGCATTTATCAAAAAACAGGTAGCCGCGCCAAATTTTACCAGGACGATGCCTGACAATGCAGGGCCAACCAGCCTGGCAATATTAACCATGGAAGAATTAAGCGCAATCGCGTTTGGAAGGTCAGCTTTGTCAGTTACCATATCATTTATCAGTGGCTGCCGTGCAGGTACATCAAAAGCATTAACAACCCCAAGCAGCACGCTAAGCGCCAATATTTCCCATACGGTGTAATGATTGTTGAATACTAATACAGCCAGCAACACCGCTTGTATTAGGGAGGCGGTTTGCGTGATCAGCAATATTTTATAACGGCTATACCTGTCTGACGCGATACCGCCAAGCAATGAAAAAAGGAACGATGGTAACTGAGATGCAAATACCGTAAGGCCAAGCATAAAAGCTGAATGCGTCATGGTATAAACAACCCAGCTCACGCCAGTGCGCTGCATCCAGGTACCAATTTGGGAAATAGACTGCCCGCAAAAAAACAAGGTATAGTTGCGGTTACGGAAGGCACGAAATGTACTTGTTAGCTTATCTTTATTCACAATAATGCAAAGATGAGGCAAACTTGTAGTACACTGTTGTGATAAAAATCACAATCTGCCGATTAGTCGTGTTTTTTTCGGATACGGCTTAACGTTTCCCGTGCAACACCTAAATATGAAGCAATTTGCGAAAGCGGGATACGCTGTAAAAGCATCGGATTGTTTTTTTCGATATACCGGTAACGTTCCGTCGGCGTGTACATTTTAAAAAACTTGCTATGCTCTTCCGAAGCCACAAACAAAATGGTGCTAACACGCCGGATAAACAAAATGATTTTGGGATGCGAGTCAAAGTTTTCTGCTATGGTATCTAAATTAAACATCCAAACCAAAGTGTCCTCGCCGGCTTCAATAATTAAATCTGATGGCTGCTTGCTTTTAACACTTTTAATGTTGGTAGCATAACTGCCTTCAAAAGTGAAATTCAAATTGATAGCTACGCCGTTTTTGTAATAATAAGTGCGCAGGTAACCTTGGTCAACCAAATAAAAGCTACGGCACTTTTGGCCTTCGTTCAGCAAAATTTCCCCTTTTTTCAAAGTCCGGTTTTCGGCACAACTCATCAACAAAGCAATATCTTCTTCAGTTGTGTATTTTGAAACCTGACGGATAGCCGTGCGAAGCGTTGTATAGTCCATTTACGCAAAGGTAAGTTTGCGGCCTTTGGTTTTATAGCAAGTATCAACAATAAATTTAGTACGATAAAAGAAGTATGGATTAAATTTAGCCTTATATTTTAAGCACCAATTTTAATGGCATAAAAGAAGCATTGCCTGAATGAACAATATTATGTTGAACATATCAATCCATAAATTGTATTTGGATTTTTTGAAAAATAAGATTAAAATTACAGTCCAATCCGCCTAATTAAAACTTACCATTAAACCTAAAATTATGTCGAAAGTTAGCACTTATCTCAATTTTCCGCGCAGCACGGAAGAAGCATTTAGTTTTTACAAATCAGTTTTTGGAGGCGAGTTTGGCGGAGGCGGAATCTTCCGTTTTGGCGATATGCCGCCACAGGAAGGAATGCCGCCAATGGCCGAAGAAGATAAAAACCTAATCATGCACATCGAACTGCCTATACTTGGCGGCCATGTTTTGATGGGGACAGATGCACCGGAAACGATGGGTTTTAAAGTGAACTTTGGAAACAATGTACACATCAATTTAGAACCTGATACACGCGAAGAAACCAAAAAACTGTTTGATGCACTTTCCATAGGCGGACAAATCAGCATGCAACTGCAAGATACGTTTTGGGGCGCTTATTATGGAAGTTGTACCGATAAGTTTGGCGTGCAATGGATGTTAAATTGTACCGAAAAAGCAAGCTAAAAAATAGGCGGTAAAAGAAGTATCTAAGTTTTTAAAAAGTATAAATATGTTAAAAGATAGTTTTGCGTTTAGCGGCTTTTCTGTTGATAATACGGAAGCGGCAAAAGCATTTTACAAAACCAAACTTGGATTGCAAGTTACCGAAGAAATGCAAGGTTTGTTAAACTTGCATTTTGCAAACGGGAACAAAGTTTTGATATATCCTAAACCAAACCATCAACCTGCAACTTTCACCGTTTTAAATTTCCCGGTTGCTGATATTGAACAAACCGTAGATGATTTGAACAAACTTGGGATACAATTTGAAAAATACAACGAACCCAATTTAAAAACCGATGAAAAAGGGATTTGCCGCGGCAAGCCTTTGGTAGCCTGGTTTAAAGATCCGGCAGGTAATATTTTATCGGTGATAGAAGAACCTAAATAACCTTAAATACTAACAAAATGACAAAATTAAGTGTGTACTTTGGCTTAAACGGCCGAACTGAAGAAGCTATGGATTTTTACAAAAATTGTTTTGGCGGGGAACCAACGCTAACCATCATTGGCGATAGCCCTATGAAAGACCATTTCCCTGAAACGATGAAAGACAAAGTGCTTCATGCCGAACTGGCAACAGATGGTTTTACGATGATGGCATCAGACATGAACGGGCCAGACGGTTTTACGGAAGGCACCAACATTGCCATTTCTTTAGACAATCCAAATCAGGAAAAAGCAAAACAATTTTTTAACAAGTTGGCCGTAGGCGGAACAATTATGGAAGATTTTAAACCACAATTTTGGGGCGGCCTGATGGGTGTTGTCCGGGATCAGTTTGGGATAAAATGGATGTTGAGTTGTTCTGCAAATTCCTAATTGTATTTATAGAGACTTACAATTCATTTGGAAATATAGGTGATGAAATATAGGTGATAAAAGAAGCATTCCATATTAACATCAACAAACAAAACTTCAACTTAAAACAATTTTAATATGAAACCTAAAACAATTAAAACCTGGTACTGGGCACTAACTATTTTTTTTGCCGCGGCCATGGTTTTGGATGGCATTGGCGGTTTAAGTATGTCCGAAGAAGGCAAAAAAGCATTGCAACAATTGGGTTATCCCAACTACATTATGGTTATTACCGGCGTGGCAAAAATTTTTGGTGCCATTGCCATCATACAAAATAAATACGCTACAATTAAAGAATGGGCTTATGCTGGTTTCGCTATTGATTTTATCGGTGCCTCTGCTTCCTGGGCTTTTGTTAACGGCGGCATGATTGGCGTGATACCGCCATTGGTTGCGCTTGCATTTATGTTTGTGGTTTATTATTTCTGGAAAAAGTATCAGGAACAAGGAAAAGAAGCGAATAACTTTGTCCTTCAATCTGTTTAAATTAGGAAATTTGAAAATGGTGTTTGTTAAATGAAAGGCGATAAAAGAAGTATCAAAGTCCCGGTCTAAATAATTGACCAGGACTTTCATTTTACACCGATAAAAACAGCATCACCCCAATTTCCCCAATGCCTCTTTAATCCTTTTCACCGCTTCCCGCAACTTATCTTCCGCAGCCGCATAAGAAAGGCGGATACAATTGTCATCACCAAAAGAATCGCCGCCAACAACGGCAACATTGGCTTCCTCCAATAAATAAATAGAAAGTTCGGCGGCATCTTTGTAAACTTTGCCGTTGTATTGTTTGCCAAAATATGCGCTTACATCCGGGAAAAAGTAAAACGCGCCATCCGGCAAATTCACTTTGATATTGGGGATTTCTTTCAGCAATCCATAAACCAAATCGCGGCGTTTTTTAAATTCCACACGCATGGCTTCTACCGATGAAAGTCCGCCTTCCAAAGCAGCAACACCGGCTTTTTGCGTGATGGAACAAGTGCCGGAAGTGATCTGGCCCTGCATTTTATCAAAAGCCGTAGCCAGGTCTTTGTTGGATGCCGTGTAGCCAATGCGCCAACCCGTCATGGCATAAGCTTTAGAAAACCCGTTGATGATGATGACGCGATCTTTTACCGATGCAAACTGCGCAATTGATTCGTGTTTCGGCAAATAGCTGATGTGTTCGTAAATCTCGTCGGACAGGATATAAATCTGCGGATGTTTTTCAAAAACTTTAACAAATGCTGCCAATTCATCCTTGCTGTACACGCTGCCCGTTGGGTTGCAGGGCGAAGAAAACATAAACAATTTTGATTTTGGCGTGATGGCCACTTCCAATTGTTTGGGCGTAATTTTAAAATCCTGCTCGGCAGTTGCGTTTACAAAAACCGATTTTCCTTCGGCCAGCTTCACCACTTCCGAGTAAGAAACCCAGTAAGGCGTCGGGATAATCACTTCCTCGCCCGGATTTACCAAACACAAAACCGCGTTTGCAATGGCTTGCTTGGCACCGGTAGAAACCACGATATCAGAAGCATCGTAATCCAAATTATTTTCGTTTTTTAACTTCTGGGCAATTGCTTTGCGCAAATCCGGGTAGCCGGCTACAGGCGTGTAATACGTAAAGTTTTTGTCCATCGCATCTTTGGCGGCAGCTTTGATATGTTCCGGCGTATGGAAGTCGGGTTCGCCAAAACTTAAACTGATTACATCAACGCCTTTTGCGGCTAATTCGCGGCCCAATTTGGCCATTTTTATGGTTGCAGATTCGGAAAGGTTGTTTATTCTGTCGCTTAAAATACTCATACTGATTGGATTGTTGCGGGCAAATATAGAAAATAACTTTAAGGCGGTTTCGGCGTGTTATTTTATATTTTTGTGGCATAAAAACAGCATCGTGCAAAAACAAAGAAGGATTATTTTGTATGCTTTGATCACCGGGTTTGTCCTGATGTTGGCCAAGTTTACAGCTTACTTCATCACCGATTCCAACTTTATTTTGGCCGATGCCGCCGAAAGTATCGTGAACGTGGTGGCCAGTGCCTTTGCTTTTTTTAGCATCTGGTTTTCGGCCCGCCCGCGCGACGTGAACCATCCGTACGGACACGGCAAGATAGAATTTTTCTCCGTTTTTTTGGAAGGCGCGCTGATTATGGTGGCTGGCATCGTCATCATTTTCAAATCCATTTACAACCTTTTTTACCCACATATCGTGCAGCAACTGTTGGTTGGCGCCATCATCATTGGTATCACCGGTTTAATAAACGGCTTGCTGGGGTTTTACATGATCCGCCAGGGGAAAAAATTGCTTTCGATTACGATTGAAGGCGACGGCCGCCATTTGATTACCGATGCCGTAACCAGTGCAGGTTTGGTGTTGGGTTTGGTGCTGATCTACCTCACCAAAATAGAAATGCTGGATAGTGTTCTTTCCATCGCGGTTGGTTTGTTTATCGTTTATACGGCTTACAAATTGGTGCGGAAATCGGTTGCCGGGTTGATGGACGAAGCGGATTTTTCGATGGTAGACGATATTTTAAAGATTTTAAACGACAACCGAAAAGAAGAATGGATAGACATCCACAACCTGCGCGCCCAACGTTACGGCAACGAGCTGCACATTGATTGCCACATGACCTTGCCCAACTATTTTGATCTTACGCGTGTGCACGATGAAGTTTCTCAGGCCGATAAATATGTCAATCAGTTTGCGCACATCAAAACCGAGTTTTTTATCCATGCCGATCCTTGTTTGCCCGAGTGCTGCTATTATTGCCGGATGCCCAATTGCCCCATCCGTTCGCACGAAAAAACGGTGGATTATGTTTGGGACATGGAGCGCGTAACCCAAAACAACAAGCATTTTGCAACAGACGAAACCGTTTCCATTGCGCACCACGAATAACCGAATGCTTCTTTTACCACCTAAAATTTATGCTGAAAAAATATCCTTTTAATGTGCGTATTTACGGTTTGCTGCTGAATGAAAAGCGGCAATTGCTCATCAGCGACGAACTGGATTACGGCATGAAGTTTTCTAAATTTCCGGGTGGCGGGTTGGAGTACGGCGAGGGTTTGACCGACGGTTTAAAGCGTGAGTTTATGGAAGAATGTGATTTCGATGTCGAAATCCTCAGCCATTTTTACACCACCGATTTTTTCCTGAAATCTGCTTTTGACGATACCCAGATCATCAGCGTTTACTATCTGGTTAAAAACATTGGCACCATAAATTTGCCGATAAAAACAGTACCATTTGATTTTGAGGGGATTAAAGAAGCAGACGGTATTTTTCAAGCTTTCCGTTGGCTTGATTTCGATGAGCTTAAAATTGAAGATGTTACTTTTCCCGCCGATCAAAAAGCGGTGGAATTATTGTTAAAAACACAAATATGAATTGGGCAGAACGCGATTTAAAAGTAATCTGGCATCCGTACACGCAAATGCAGACGGCCGCGCCGCCAATTCCAATTGTAAAAGGGAAAGGTGCTTTGTTGTTTGATGACGAAGGAAAAGCGTACTTGGATGCCGTTTCTTCCTGGTGGGTAAACATTCACGGCCACGCGCACCCGTATATCGCGCAAAAAGTTTCGGAGCAATTGCACACTTTAGAGCATGTTATTTTTGCAGGTTTTACGCATCCAACCGCGGTTTTACTGGCCGAACAATTGCTGGAAATCCTTCCGCAAAACCAGCAAAAAGTTTTTTATTCGGATAACGGTTCTACGGCTGTCGAAGTCGCATTGAAAATGTCAATGCAATATTGGAGCAATCAGGGAAAACCGCGCACCAAAATTTTGGCATTAAAAAATGCCTATCATGGCGATACTTTTGGCGCAATGTCGGTCAGTGCGCGCTCGGCTTTTACGGCTTCTTTTGATCCGTATCTGTTTGAAGTTGAGTTTATTGATTTGCCGAACGAGGAGAATGTCGCAGCGCTCTGCCATCAACTATCAACCATTAGCCATGAACTCATCTGCTTCATTTTTGAGCCGTTGGTGCAAGGTTCGGCGGGAATGTTGATGTACGAAGCAAAATATTTGGATGAACTGATGGCGCATTGCCGCCAGGAAAACATTTTGCTGATTGCCGATGAAGTGATGACCGGTTTTGGCCGGACCGGAAAACGTTTTGCCTGCGATCATTTGCAGGAAAAGCCCGATTTGATGTGCTTTTCAAAAGGATTGACCGGCGGGACAATGCCTTTGGGGATTACAACCTGCAGCAACCAGATTTACGAAGCTTTTTTATCAGAAGACAAACACAAAACGCTTTTTCACGGCCATTCTTTTACCGCCAATCCGGTTGCCTGTGCCGCTGCCTTGGCCAGTATGGAGCTTTTCCTTCAACCCGAAACGATGGAAAATATCGAACGGATTTGCAAACGCCACCAAAATTTTGCCGATAAAAACAGCATCCACCCAAAGCTAAAAACCATCCGCCAAACCGGGACTATTCTGGCAATGGAATGGAACACCGAAAGCGGGACTTCTTATTTCAGCAACCTGCGCGACCGCCTTTACCAGTTTTTCCTCGCCAAAAATATTATTTTACGGCCGTTGGGCAATATCCTGTATTTTTTAACGCCTTATTGTATTACCGATGAGCAGCTCGACCAACTTTATGCTGCTGTTGAAGATGCTTTAGAAACCTTTTAAATTATGAACACAAACGCTTTATTTTCAGCTATAGTTGCCCATCCAAACTTGCATGCCAAATGGCTCAATACTTTATCTTTAATGGAAAACACCGGTGCCCGAAAAATTTCTGCAAGTGAAGACAGCGAAACGGTAACTTATATCATTTTAAAACATGCCGCAGAAGAACACCGCCATGCTTTTTACCTGAAAAAACAATTGGAAAAATTGGGCGAAAATTTATGCCCAACTTACGCTTTGGATTATTTACTCGCGCCACGAGAC
>CAXTKQ010000054.1:19279-25144 GCA_964244955.1 uncultured Sphingobacteriaceae bacterium
ACAGTAAGTTTTACCTCAACCGTTTAGATGTAGAAGTTTGCCGTTATTTAAAAACCGAACTTGGATTAATTGGAAAAGAACTTCGGTTTGCGGCATATTTGTTGGTTACATACGCGATAGAAGTCCGTGCTGATGAATTGTACCCAATTTACCAGGAAGCTTTAAGCGAGGCCGAAAGCAAAGTAAACGTAAAATCAATCATTCTGGAAGAGGAAGGCCACTTGGAAGAAATGCTGAACCAGTTGCGCCAGTTTTCGCCGGATTGGGAAAAACATGCGGTAAAAGCAGTGTCAATTGAAACGAACTTGTATCATAATTGGTTGCAAAGTTTAGAAAAAGAAATCGGGGTTGTGGTAGATTAGGTTTTCTTTTTATGCTGAGTCTGCCTTTTGTTAAGTTCAGTCTGCTTTTGTCATCTCGACCGCAGGGAGAGATCTTCTTTCAAGCAGAAGAGAACCTGCAATATTCGAAGAAGACTTTTCCCTGCGGTCGAAATGACAGCGCGGGTTCAATCCTATTAAATTGCTAATCTTCCATCCAATCCAAATATTTATAATTCAATTCCGAATGTAAGTTTCGGATTACATTTTCAGAATATGCTTCTTTTATGCCATTAAAAATGATACAATTAATGGGCAAGCCTTTCTGCTTCAACATCTCGATGGAAAGCAACGTGTGGTTGATGCTGCCGAGATAATGCATCACCACCAAAACCACTTCGGCTTGCAGTTGCACAATCAGATCAATCATCAAAAACGAATCGTTCAGCGGGACCATCAATCCGCCTGCGCCTTCTACAATCAATTGGTTTTGGGTTTTGGGGAGAATGATGTTCGCCGGGTCAATTACAATGCCATCCAATTCTGCAGATTTATGCGGCGAAAAAGGCTGGTTTAAACGGTAAGCTTCGGGATGAAAAACAGAAACCGGATTTTGGACCATGCTGCGCACTTTCATCGTATCCGTTGCTTCCAAATCGCCGGATTGTATGGGTTTCCAATAATCGGCCTGCATCGTTTCCACCAAATGTGCAGAAACATAAGTTTTGCCAACACCGGTCCCGATTCCGGTTACAAAAAGCGGCTTTCTTTCAGTTGCCGGTTGTGAGTTTCCGGTTTCCGGTTCTGGGTTATTTACTGATTCGAGTTTCATTTTGATAAGTAGGGTTTTAGAACTGATAACTGGCAACTTAGAACTCACCACAAACTAACTAGCTCTGTAATTTCTTCCTCCGTATTATAACTATGCAAGCAAATCCGCAGCCGTTCCATTCCCGCAGCAACTGTTGGGCTTAAAATGGCACGGACATCAAAACCGTTTTTTTGCAGAAATGCTGCTTTCTGTTTTGCTTCGGCATTTCCGGGAATTAGGATAGATTGTATCGCGCTGTTGCTTTCGATCAATTGGTATGGATGCTTCTTTTGCACCTCTTTTTTAAACATGGCAATTAATTTGTTCAACTTTTGTTGTTCTTCGTTGGAATTTTTCAACAACTGATAAGCCATCTTCGTTGTGAGCAATTGATGAAAAGAAGGTGCCGTTGTGTAAATAAAAGACCGTGCAAAATTGATCAGGAAATTGCGCAAAGCCTTGCTTCCCAACACTATTGCGCCGTGCGAACCTAACGCTTTTCCAAAAGTTACCGTCCGGGCAAAAACTTCATTTTCTAAGTTTAGTTTTTGAACGATTCCGCTTCCAAAAACGCCTGTTGCGTGTGCTTCGTCCACAATTAAATGTGCGTTATATTTTTGGGCGAGAGTTACCAAATCTGCCAACGGCGCTTCATCGCCATCCATCGAATACACGCTTTCCACAGCCACATAAATTATTCCTTTAGCATGTTGCAGATTTTTTTCCAGGTCGTCCAAGTCGTTATGTTTGAAAATAAAACGGTTGGCATAACTTAAACGCGCACCATCAATAATACAAGCATGGATCAGTTCATCGGTAATAATGGTATCGCCGCGTTGTGGCAAACTGGCAAACAAACCCAGGTTGGCATCGTAGCCGGAATTAAAAATCAAGCCCGCTTCTGCCTGATGGAAATTGGCAATTTGTTGCTCCAATTCTTCGGTAAAAGTTGTGTTTCCGGTCAGCAACCTTGATCCGCCCGAACCATTTGGATAATCTGGATATTGCTGGATTTCTGCCTCAACCAAAGCTTTCAACTTTTCAGATCGGGCAAAACCTAAATAATCGTTCGAGCAAAAATCAACTAAACCCGATACTGTTTTTAGCACCCTAAAATTACCGAGCTGCAAACGTTCTGTTAGTTTTTTTTGGATAAAATCTTCGGCCTGGCCCATCCGCCAAATTTAGTTTAAAATAAGAAAAGCGGCTTGCGGCCGCTTTTCAAAATATCAATTCACCAAAATTATTTTTGTGGTGATGGAGGGGCACCACCGCCGCCGCCGTTTTGCATTCTTGCACGCCTTTCTGCCTGCATTTTATCATAAGCTGTAGCTTGTTCTGGCGTTAAAACAGCTTTGATTTTTGGTGTCATCGCCTGCATAACAGTCATCATTCCTGACCGCATCGCATCGCGGTCGCCGTTTGCAGCCGTTCTGATACTGTCCATTTTGGTGCTTTGCATCTGCATAATGGAAGTGATTTTAGCCGTTTGGTCATCCGTCAGCTTCAATTGTGTTTGAAGGTTTTTCGCTTGTTCTTCCGGCGTTCTGCGTTGGCCTTGTGCTTTGCTCAGCGTAGTTATACCTGCAACCAGGCACAACATTAACAATAATTTTTTCATGTTTTTCAGTTTAGTTTATAGGATAAAGATAAAGGCCTATAGTTTAAACCCAAACTTGTAACTTAATTGTTGCTTTGTTGCAAACTGGCGATAGATTTTTGCATCTGCGTCATCATCGAAGTCAGGCTTTCTAAAGTTGGGTCGGGCGTTGGCTCCGGGAAATGTGTGGAAATGTAAGCTTTTGATTTCCAGATCTCCAAAATATCTTCCGGGTTGATTTCGTAAGGCTCGTAAACCGGGTTGTCCGAAACCAATTTCAGCTTTTTATTGGCTTTAAATTTATTGCCGATGCGTTTGTAAACCACGCCGTCGTCTTTGCTGATGACTACATAAGTTTCGCCGGATTTAATTTCCGCCCAGTTCTCCAAATACTCAGCCACGATAATCGAACCCGGATAAACGGGCAGCATCGAATCCCCAGTGATTTCAAAAGCGCGGTAAGTGCCTTGTTTCAGCATGGGCAAATGAAATTTTGGCAACTGGCTGATAAATTCAGGGTCTGAATAACCGTTTAAATAACCGGCGCTTGCTTTATACGGAACCAACTCGATATTTTGCCGGTCGTTTTGATCTACCGAAACACTTAAAATGCGCACATTATCGTTTTCCTGCTTTTTCTTCGGCGGATATTTGTCGTTGATGTCTTCATTTATAAAATCTCCGATCGGGATTTCGAAAAAATTTGCTATCGTATTTAGCAATTCGTACTTCGGATCGGCGCGGTCTTCTTCATAAGCACCAACCAAAGATCGTTTGATAAATAGCTGATCTGCAAACTGTTGCTGCGTTAACCCTTTCTTTTTTCGAAGGTATTTAATGTTTGATGAAATTTTTGACATAAAATTTGGTATTACTAAATTAATTAGTACTTTAGTGCGAATAAAATTAGTAATAAAAATTAACTATGCAAAATTTAAAAGCACGTTCTGCTACAAAACCCGGAAAAAAAATTATGTATATTATTACTGACCGGAACCGGAACAGTTTGCACGTGGGGATGTGTTCTGATTTGGTTAAAACCCTGCAGTTTTACCAGCAGATGCCAACCCTGTTTTACGACAGTTCTAACCAGTTAAACCGGTTGATTTATTTTGAAGAGTTAAACTCGGAAGCGGTTGCGGTAAAGCGTTTTGAAACGGTAAGCTGCTTTACACGGAGCCAGAAAGAGCAGATGATCCGTTCGGTAAACCCGGATTGGGTTGATTTAACGCTGGGCTTAAAATATGAATTCGCTTTAAACTGATAAAGCGAATTCATATTTATGCCGATAAAAAAAGCATTGGTTACTTCTTTACAAACTTAAACGCAGCAGAGTTCATGCAGTAACGTTTTCCGCCTCGGTCTGCCGGGCCGTCATCAAAAACGTGGCCTAAATGGAAACCGGTACTTTTTTCGATCACTTCGTTGCGGTCCATGCCGTAACTGCTGTCGTGCACAATTTCGATTTTGCTTGGGTCAATCGGCTTTACAAAACTTGGCCAGCCCGTTCCTGATTCAAACTTATCTGCCGAAGAAAACAAAGGTTCGCCGGTTGCCGCACTTACATAAATCCCGTTTTGGTGGTTGTTGTAATACGGGTTTTGAAAAGGCGGTTCCGTGCCTCTTTCAACCATAATTTCATAAGCCGTTGGCGAAAGTTCTTTTTTCCATTCGGCATTGGTTTTTACAATTTTTCTTTTAGGCTGATTGCTGGCCACTTTGTTCTGTCCATTTATATTCTGGCATCCGAAAAAACTAACAGATGCCGCCGTGATTGCAATTAAAATTAAACGTTTCATGTTGATAGAAACGAAATTTTGCTTAAAAAAGTTTCTGGAAGCGGTGTCATTTCGTGGCGTTAACAACACCAAATTTATATCGGTAAAAACAGTATTTTTATTGAAAAACTAAACGTGAAATTACTCCGTCAACAAATCAATACAATTTGCCCGCAACAATTTTAAACGCTTGTCCAAACCAGCCAGGCCGGCTTTGTCGTTTAGTTTTTGGTACAAGCTTTTAATCAAATTTAAAGTTGCATCGTCGTGGTCGCAAGCTTCGGCTTTTTCTAAGTGCGGCAATGCTGTTTTTAGCACCTTAAAATATTGGGCTTCATATTTTTGATGTTCGGCTGAATTGTTTTTGGCCTGATTCATTTTATCAACCAAATTATTGCTTGGCAACAAATACAAGTAGCCCAAAGCCCGGTGCGAAATGTAAAAGTCTGGCACGGCTTGCAAAACTTTTTCATTGTAGATAATCGCTTTTTCGGGCTGGTTTTGGTCTTCATACAATTTGGCCAACCTTCTGTAAAAACTCGTTTGTGCTTTGATCGGAAGTTTCTCCGAACTGTGCAAAATGCTGTCGACTTTTAACATCGCTTTTGCATTATCGTTCTCGGATTGTGCCTTGTTAAAATCCAAATACTGATTGTAAATTTTTGTATTGAATTGGGCATTGGCCGAAGCAACAAATAAAGTAAGCAGGAAAATAAATACTGTTTTTATCATGGTAAAATTTGAACGGTTAATTTAAACTTTAAAATCAACTTAAATGAATTTAAGCGATGCTTCTTTTATGGCATAAAATTTAGGCAGACTGTTAAAAAGAAATATATTCGTGGGTTGTCGTTTTCCAAACCAAAGCTTTTCAAAATGAATAAAAACTTTTTTACCATAGCAGCAATTGCTGTTTTGTCCCTGTTTCTGCTTCCTTCCTGGTCGGTAAAAAAGCATTTTCAATATCCGTTCCAGAATCCTGATTTGCCGATAGAAACACGTGTAAACGATTTGGTTTCACAATTAACTTTGGAAGAAAAAGTTTACCAGATGCTGAATGCGGCACCTGCAATTCCGCGTTTAAATATTCCGGCTTACAATTGGTGGAACGAATGTTTGCATGGTGTGGCGCGTACGCCTTTTAAAACAACGGTTTATCCGCAGGCTATTGCGATGGCTGCTACTTTTGACACCAACTCTTTACGCCAAATGGCCGATTTTACAGCCGAAGAAGGCCGGGCAATCAACAATGAAAGTACCCGGACCGGCAAAACAGGCA
This sequence comes from uncultured Sphingobacteriaceae bacterium, assembly GCA_964244955.1. Classification (GTDB taxonomy): domain Bacteria; phylum Bacteroidota; class Bacteroidia; order Sphingobacteriales; family Sphingobacteriaceae; genus Mucilaginibacter_A. The sequence goes on from CAXTKQ010000054.1 coordinate 25,068, forward strand.
TTTACCTCGGCTTAACTTATTGGACGCCCAACATCAATATTTTCCGCGACCCGCGCTGGGGAAGGGGACAGGAAACT
>CAXTKQ010000055.1:0-4309 GCA_964244955.1 uncultured Sphingobacteriaceae bacterium
GGTAATGCGCATGCTCCACTGCATCATTTTTTTCTGTTCAACCGGGTAACCGCCGCGTTCAGAAAAACCGTCTTTCACTTCATCATTGGCCAAAACAGTCCCTAAAGCTGCACACCAGTTTACGGTGCTTTCGCGGAGATAAGTCAACCGGTATTTCAACAGTTGTTCCTGTTTTTCGATTTCGGAAAAGGCAGTCCAATCTTCAGCAGAAAAACTCAATACATCTTCATCCGATGCAGCTTTTACCGATATATTTCCTTCGGCTTCAAATTTTTGGATTAAGGTAGAAATCGGTTCCGCTTTGTCGGTTTCCAAGTTGTACCATGAATTGAACAACTGCATAAAAATCCACTGAGTCCATTTGTAATAGTCGGGCGAACTGGTGCGCACTTCGCGGCTCCAATCAAAAGAAAAACCAATTTGGTCTAACTGACGACGATAAGTTGCAATATTTTGTTCGGTTGTGATGGCCGGATGTTGCCCGGTTTGTATCGCGTATTGTTCGGCAGGCAAACCGAAAGAATCGTAGCCCATTGGGTGCAACACGTTAAAACCTTTTAACCGTTTGTAACGCGCAAAAATATCCGAAGCAATATAACCAAGTGGATGGCCAACATGCAAACCCGCGCCGGAAGGGTACGGAAACATGTCCATCACGTAATATTTGGGCTTGGAGGAATGGTTTTCTACTTTAAAAGTCTGGTTTTCGGCCCAAAACTTTTGCCACTCGCTTTCTATTTTTTTAAACTGGTAATCCATTTTCGCTTTCTCCGGAGAATTGAACCGCGAAAATAAAAAAATTGAGTGGTTAAAAATTGATTAATGTTGGGTATTGGTTTTAGGGTGGTAAAAGAAGTATGGGGAGTAAAGTTGGAAAAGACCAAAGGTTTGGAAGCGGATTGGAAACTAAGAGAATAGCTTGCTCGGCTTTTGTCTGTTGTCCCAAAAAACAAGTAATTCTACAGAAGTTGGTTTTACACGATAAAATAGTGTTACCTGTTTTACCACTACACATTTATGAACATCGTTTTCTTTAGAATAAGGAAAAAGTAAAGGATTGCTACTAATCAGGTCGATAAGTTCTTCAACACGATTAATAAAATCTTTTAAGGTTTTTAAAGGCCAATACCCTTCCAAGTATTCCAAAGTTTGAAAATAACTCGACCTTGCCAAAGGCGACCAGATAATATTATAAGAAGGCATTACTTATTTAAAAAACGCTTGTTCACTTCAGCCGTAACTTCCTCGTGTGCAATACCTTCTCCGCAATCAAGTTGTGCTTTTGCCTGATGGATTGCCTCTTTAACTTCTTGCGGAATTTCTTTCCAAAAATCGTTTTCTGATAAACCAAGTAAAACGTTTATTTCTTGGAGTAAGCTGTCGTCATTGGTTTGGATGATTTTTTCTACGATTTTATATTTTGTTTCGATGTTCATAAAATGAAGTTAAACGTGGAATAGGTAAATATAAGTTGTTTGTTAAGAATAACCTGCAGACCTAACGGAATTAAAGGAGTTTACTTGTTCTTATTAACACCAAATTTATATCGGTAAAAGAAGCATCGCCCTAATCCTCCTTCGGCGCATCCGTAACCGATTGCACGGGCTGTTCCTCGTTTTGGTAATACTCGGCCGGGTTTTCAGTTTTGGCTTTGGCATCATCGTCGTGGTAAGTTAAATCTTCTTTGCGCAGCTTGCTTTGGTGGCCTTCATCTACTTTTTCAAAAGTTTTATCGTCCGAAGGGGAAGGTTTGTTGTGGTCGTTTGCTTTTTCCATGGTGCTGTTTTTATCTACCTAAAACTGTTATGGCCGCAAATAGTTCTGCAAAAAATTTGGCCTAAAGCAAGCTGTTAATATTTGTTAAACTTTTAGGCATCAATTTCAGTATGCTAAAATTAAAGTCAATATTGTTTTACCTTTGAACAGGCTTTTTCTATTTTCGCAAAAAGGTTTGGGCTATGTTGGAAGAATTTGAAGCAAGCGCTTCGGCAAAAAAAACAAAAACAATCTATATTTCTACGGTCATCAGCATTGCCATGGTGCTGCTGATGGTGGGTTTGTTGGGTTTGATTTTGGTTCATGCACACAATCTGTCGCGCTATGTAAAAGAAAACATCGTGCTGAACATAATTGTAGACGATGCCGCCCGCGAAACCGATATTTTGCAACTACAAAAACAATTAGACGTAAACCCGCAGGTAAAACAAACGCAATACATCACCAAAGAACTGGCCGCCCGCAACCTGCAAAAAGATATGGGCGAAGATTTTATCAAGTTTTTGGGCTACAACCCGCTGCTTTCTTCCATTGATGTTTACCTCAAAGCTGATTTTGCCAACAACGCCAACATCACCAAATTTAAAGCCGAACTCACCAAAAACCCATTGGTAAAAGAAGTAATCTACCAGCAATCGTTGGTTGATTTGATGAACCAGAAAATCTATTCCATCAGTTTGGTGATCCTGGCTTTTGCCGGCATTTTCCTGATCGTTTCCATCGCTTTGATCAACAATACCATCAGCCTGGCCATTTATTCGCAGCGGTTTCTCATCAAATCCATGCAATTGGTAGGCGCAACCAAAGGCTTTATCCGCTGGCCTTTTGTCGGTTTTGCATTGCTGCACGGTTTGCTGGGCGGTTTTATTGCCATTATCCTTTTAGTTGGATTATTATATTTAGGCTACCGCGAAATCCCGGATTTGGTTTTGTTGAAAAACTACTACGAGTTCGGCATCATCTTTTTAGGGATTATTGGCCTGGGCATGTTTATCTCTGGCTTCAGCACTTTCCTGGCGGTCAACAAATTCCTCCGTTTAAAACTTTACGATTTATATAGATAAAAATGGCACTTAAACACACCGAAAAAGAGGTAAAACCGATACCTTTTGTATTTAACCAAAGTAATTACCGCTGGATGCTGATCAGCATGGCCATCGTGGTTGTTGGTTTTTTGCTAATGACAGGCGATACCGACATTTATGATTTCCGGAAAATTATACTGGCGCCCGTTGTTGTTTTGGCTGGCTTTGGTTTAGGTTTTTATGCGATTTTAAAAAAACCTGAAACAAAAGCATGAATTTGATCCACGTTATCATCCTCGCCATTATTGAAGGGATCACCGAATTTTTGCCCATTTCTTCTACCGGCCACATGGTTATTGCCAGCGCTTTTATGGGAATTGGCAAAGATGCGTTTGTCAAAATATTTGAAGTAGCGATACAGCTTGGTGCAATATTAGCAGTTGTGGTTTTATACTGGCGCAAGTTTTTTGATTTTTCAAGATGGCAGTTCTATTTAAAGTTGCTGATAGCCGTTATTCCTGCTCTAGTTTTTGGTAAATTGTTAAATGATTTTATCGACGAGAAGTTAGGAAACCCTGTTTTTATTGCCATAGTGATGTTTGTTGGTGGTGTAATTTTATTGTTTGTTGATAAATGGTTTGTTAACCCTAAAATTGATGATGAAAATAAAATTGATAACCCTACAGCTTTAAAAATAGGTTTGTATCAAGTATTGGCTATTGCTTTTCCTGGTTTAAGCCGCAGCGCAGCTACCATTATTGGAGGTATGCAGCAAAAATTATCCCGTAAGGCTGCTGCAGAATTTTCTTTTTTTCTGGCAGTACCAACCATGATTGCAGCAACCGGATATAAATTATTAAAAGGGTATCATTTAATAAATGCCTCTGGTGTCAAATTTTTATTGATAGGCAATGTGATTGCTTTTATTGTAGCCGTAATATCTATTCGTTTCCTCACCAAACATGGTTTTAAACTTTTTGGCTGGTATCGTATTATTGTTGGAATTGTATTGATCGCTTTATATTTTACCGGGCATTTATCTGCATAAGACTAAAAAATAGGTGGTAAAAGAAGTATCGTTATTTTGAAAATAATCATTGCAAAACACCCCCCTGCCCCTCTCGAGAGGGGTTAGGGGGGTGTCCTTTTAAAAACCCCAAATACCGCTCAAATTTTGCCCGATAAAAACAGCACCTTCAAAAACTTCAACTTCATCGAAGGAGAACTCCTTTTAATCAACAAACCGTACAATTGGACAAGTTTTGATGTCGTGGGCAAAATCCGCAATGCTTTTAAACCCTTAAAATTAAAAGTTGGCCATGCCGGAACTTTGGATCCGCTGGCAACCGGTTTGTTAATTATTTGCACCGGAAAGCTGACCAAGCAAATTGATACTTTCCAGGCTGAAGAAAAAGAATATACCGGCACGATGGTTCTCGGTGCCACTACGCCTTCTTACGATCTGGAAACTGCGGTTGATCAAAGTTTTCCTTTAGATGGAATTACGG
>CAXTKQ010000055.1:4319-18077 GCA_964244955.1 uncultured Sphingobacteriaceae bacterium
GAATTACGGAAGATCAAATCCGCGAAAATTGCGGTCAGTTTTTGGGCGAAATCAACCAGTTTCCGCCAGCACATTCGGCCATCAAAATAAACGGCGAACGTTTGTACGAAAAAGCGCGCCGCGGCGAAGAAGTAGAACGCCGTACGCGAAAAGTAACCATCAACGAATTTGAAATCATTAGAATCGAACTGCCTGAAATTGATTTCCGCGTGGTTTGCAGCAAAGGCACATACATCCGTTCTTTGGTGCACGATTTTGGTGCGGCTTTAAACAACGGCGCTTATCTTTCCAAACTTACCCGGACCCGCAGCGGCAACTTTAACTTAACCGATGCGTACGAGGTGATGGAGCTGGTGAACCATATCCGTTCACTCAAAACTGAAATTGCCACTGTTGGTTAATACTTCTTTTATCACCTAAAAATCAGTGCTAAAAACAGCATGCAAGTTTACCACAATATCCAGGAATTTAAGCCGCTGCAAAACGCTGTTGTTACCATCGGCACTTTTGATGGCGTACATCTTGGGCATCGTAAAATTATTGCCCGATTGCAGGAAGTGGCCAGGCAGGTAGGCGGCGAAACCGTTATTTTAACTTTTTTTCCGCACCCGCGGATGATTTTGCATCCGGAAGACCAGAACCTGAAACTGATCACCACCATCGAAGAAAAAGCGGAACTGTTGGCGGGTTTGGGCATTGACCATCTCATTATCACGCCTTTTTCCCGCGATTTCTCCAATCTTTCTGCCGAAGAATATATCCGGGAAATATTGGTAAACCGTATCGGCACCAAAAAAATTGTGATTGGCTACGACCACCGTTTTGGCAAAGACCGCAGCGGCGGATTGGCCGAACTGTTGCAGTTTGCACCAATTTATAATTTTCAGGTCGAAGAAATTACGGAACAGGACGTAAACGAAGTTGCGGTAAGTTCCAGCCGGATCCGTAAAGCCGTATTAAATGGCGAAGTTGGTTTGGCCAACCAATATCTCGGCTATGCTTTTTTTATCACCGGAAAAGTAATTCGCGGCGATCAGATCGGCCGCACTTTGGGTTATCCAACCGCCAATCTGTTTATCGAAGAAAGCTATAAATTGATTCCTGCTGATGGGATTTATGCGGTGGAAATAAGAGTGGGGAGCAATGAGCGAGGAGCGGAAAATCACGAAGGAAACCTTCCCGCTTCCAATTCCCCGCTCCCCGCTCCCAACACCTCAAACCTCAAACCTCTCACCTCTCACCTTCGCGGCATGGCTTACATCGGCCATCGGCCAACCATTAACGGCATGACGCGGAACATTGAAGTGAACATTTTTGATTTTAACCAGGATATTTACAACCAAACGTTGCAGATGAGTTTCCACAGCTTCATCCGCCACGATATTAAATTTGCCGGATTGAAAGAACTGACCGAACAATTAGACTGCGATAAAGAAAGCGTGCTGGCCTACTTTTCTTCGTAAAAAACATTTATCTTTCCGTTTAAATTTCGGCTTTGGAAAAATTAGACCTCGATAAAAACGAAAGCGAATTTCTGGACGAAACCATTGGTTTTTGGCAAAAACAAGGTTTGCTCGACGAAGCCACGGCTAAAAACCTGCAAAACAGTTATGCGGTAAAAGGGTTCGACTGGAAACGCCTGGCGCAATACTCTTTTTGGGTGGCTTTATTTTGCGGGTTGATTGCCATTGCTTCCCTCATTATTGATGACAAAGTTTTGAACTGGCTGAAACAATTGTACAACACGCCGGATATTTTGATCAGTCTGTTTTCCGGTGTTTTGGCTGCTTTTTTGTTTTTACGCGGACGAAGGCTCAAAAAAATCGCGCCGCAAAAAGTGTTCAGCAATGAAGCCGTTATTTTCCTTGGCATTTTATTTACCGCCAACTGCATTGCTTACCTCGGCAAAACTTTTGACAACGGTTCCGGCCATTATTCAATACTGTTTTTACTATCGGTTTTTGTGTATGGCTTTATCGCCTACAAACTCAATTCGCATTTGATCTGGCTTTTCGCGCTCATTTCTTTAGGAAGCTGGTTCGGCACCGAAACCGGTTATCAAACCGATTGGCGGCACTACTTTTTGGGCATGAACTATCCGTTGCGATTTGTTGTTTTCGGCGCGATCCTGGTTGCATTTTGTTTTGTGCTGCGGAAGAAGCACTGGCTGGAATACTTCCGAGAGTTCACTTATATTGTGGGCATGGCTTACCTTTTTTGCTCGTTGTGGCTGCTTTCCATCTTTGGCAACTTTGGCACGATAAACGATTGGCTTCGCGTAAAGCAAATCACGCTTTTTTACTGGGCCTTGATTTCCATTGCAGCTTCCGTTGCTTTTATGTTTTATGGCCTGAAAAAGAAAGACGAAGTGGCCCGCGAGTTCGGCATCACTTTTCTACTCATCAATATTTATACGCGCTACACCGAATACTTGTGGGACAATATCAACAAAACATTGTTCTTTGCCATTCTGGGATTATCCTTTTGGCTGATTGGAAGAAAGGCTGAAAAGATTTGGAACCTGGACAGTTTGAAAGGGAAAGAAGCGTGAGGAAGTTTTCAAAATCCAATCAATAACTGCCCAGATACAAAGCTTTGTAGGAATTATTCTGATAAAAAACATCATATCGCCAGCCATGCTTGATGGCACAGCCAGCCAGGCAATCACCAGATTTAACGGCAAAATCAATATGTGCAACTGAACTGTTTGTGGTATTTATGGTGTAAGTTATATCGTTACCGTCTCCAAGAGTATTATTATTTTGTGCATCAATAACAAATGAAAACTTTTTAAAGGCTTCCAACAAAGGAACCAGGTTATAAGAACGAGGAGCTTTTATCGCAACAAAACCATAATTGGGCAGGTTAATTGTGTTTCCATAAAAAGTAAAACTATACTGCGACATCAGGTTATCAAAAGCAGTATTTCCGCTTGCCTGATAATTCATTAATTTTTTCCCTTCTAAAGTTGATTGGTTTACTTGCAAGATAACGGATTGTAAACTTACATAAGGAAAAACATGAACTTTAGAAATGAAGAAAATACTGTCTGTTTGCCTTGTTTTTAAATTGTAAACGGCTTGCAGGCTGTGTAAAATTTTATCCAATTCGGTTTGGTTAAATTCGGGTTTGTTTTTATCGGTAACAACGCTGCCGTTTTGCAACATCCTGAAAAGTAATTGGCGGGCATCTTCGGTATAATTATCGGCAATAAACGGATCTATATTTTGGTTGGCCGTAGTGTTATCTTTTTTACAAGAGATAAGCGACAACAATAGCACCGCAATCAGCAACAACTTTTTCATGATCAAATGTTTAATAATGATTACGAACAAAAGGTGATCAATGCTACATTTAAGCAGGATAATTTCTTTTGTTAAATATTGAAAGCTGTTTTAATTTTTATACAAGAAAAAATGCCCATGCTTCTTTTACCCCATAAAAATTAGCAAACATTTGGTTTTTGATTTTATTTAAATTGATGCGAACACCAATTTTTATGGGGTAAAAGAAGCATTGATATTCTATTTGGTAAATTTTAAACAGGCTTTAAAATACTTTACAATCTCAATTCACTTTAAACTGATAAACCTCCGATTCGGAAGAATTGCCTTGCGCATCTTTGGTAACCACTTTCCAATAGTAAATGGTATTTGATGTTACCGCAGCCGAGAGGCTTTGATTGTCGGGCTTGGTGGTTCCAGCCAAGGCAAGCGTACTGTTTTTACCGATGTAAATTTCATAACCGGCAATATCGCCGTCCACATCACTACCGTTCCAGGTTAGGGTAATTGTGCTTCCTGTTAAATCAACCGCCTGGCCCATAGCCGGGAATGTAAGCGTTGCCGGAAATGGCGCATAAGAAAGCTGACCAACGCCGGAATTGTAGAATTTCCAGGTATCGCTTACAGCAGTAACCGTAGTTTTGGAAGACACCGAAGTTACCGTCCACGAAAAAGGCGTTGCCCGCGGAAGGGTTAGTTTAACATCAGATGTTCTACTGGTTGCTTCTGTTACGGCGCCTGTTTTTAAATTTTTTAGCGATAGCAAATAACCATCGGCATTGGCGGCATCGGCCCAATCAAAATGAATGGTGCTTTCTGTCGGCGTTGGGTTTTCGCCTGCCGCACAAACTTCATTTTTAAAAGGAAACGTTAGTATGGGTTTGGCTGGTGGCAGTGCGGGTTCTTTGCCTTTGATGCAACCCAAAACCAGCGTTGCCAACAAACCCAATAAGGTGAAATTAATCTTTTTTAACTGATGCTTGCTCATTTTTTGATGATCTTAATACGCGTTTCAGAATGGTCTAACACAAGTTTTAGTACGTAATTTCCCGGTAAAAGTCCGGGTACATCAAAAGCGCAATTTCCCTGGTTTACACCTGTTTTGCCACGGTAAACCATTTTGCCCTGCATGTTATAAACTTCGGCTGTTGCCGATATGGATTTGTTGTTGCCGATATTTAAAGACAAAGTTTGTTCAACCGGGTTCGGATAAACTACAATTCCGGCTGGCAGTTCTATCGTTTTAACATAAACCCCTTGGCAAATACTACTGGTGCTTACCTGTAAACTATTTTTTCCGGCCGCAAGCGGAAGGGAAACAGAACTTTGCGTTGTGGTATAAGTTGCACCGTTCAGGCTGATGTTGTAAGAACTGGCGCCTGCCAAACTCAAACTCAATGTACTTAATGTTGGGTTGATGACAGCGGAAACCGCAAGGTCTTGAGGTTGAGTTACGGTAACATTAAAACACTGGCTATAATCAGGATAACCCGCAACCGTGATGCAAACCGGGTAAATACCGGCAGGCAGGTTTTTAACGGACAGTTGATTGGTAAAAGGATAAGCAGTGCTTGTACCTGCCACCACAATGGTTGCTGTATAGTTTTGGCTGCTGGCGGCCGTGATGTTGATTTCCCCGTTTTTGCTGTTTTTGCAGCTTTCGCCGGTCGCACTAACTGTAAAATTCTTTGCCGGAAGCGAAAAAACAATTGCTAAAGTCTGGCTAACGGGTGCGGCAGCAAGGTAATTGGTATTTCCAGTTTGTGTGGCCGTTATAGTTGCGGTTCCGGGCGCAACCAAATGTAATTGTCCGTTTACGATTGTTACAACCGCCGGGTTGCTGCTGGCAAAACTAACAGGCAAACCTGAAGATGCTGTTGCAGCAGGCGTAAAATCGGGATTGCCAAAAGCCTTGGCGGCCAAAGTGCCAAACGTAATGGTTTGGGCAGCTTGTGTTACCGTTAAAGTTCCGGGAATATAGGTAATGGCGTAGTTATCACTTGCAGCACCGCTTATGGCAATTGGGTAAGTACCGGCAGCAGAAGCTGTGGTTGCGGTTGTACTTGCCTTTGGTAAAGCGTTTAAATTTGTTTGGGTTTCAGCATTCACAAAACCGCTGTATGTAATGGTCAAGGCCGGGTTAGCCGATCCGAAAGCGCGCGTCTGGTCATCTGCCTTAATGGTCAATGCTGCTTTTAGCACAATTAAATTTTGTGTCGCATTGGTTGCTGCAAAGTTTGCATTACCAGCCTGCGAAGCAGTGATGGTGGTTGTACCGGCCATCAGTACATGCACCTTGCCATCAGTAGTTACCGTTGCAACAGCCGTATTGCTGCTGGCATAAGTAAATAACAGGCCGGAAGACGAGGTTGCATTCAAACTAAAGTCCGCATCGCCATAATAAGTTTGAGTTGGAAGCGAAGCAAAAGTGATTGTCTGGCTTGCTTGTTTTACCGTTAAAGTTTGGGCAACCGGCGTAGCTGCGTTGTAATTGTTGTCTCCGGTTTGTTGTGCGGTTATGGTTACCGTTCCTGCGGAAAGAAGATGAACTTTTCCGTTAGCATCAACACTTGCAACCGAAGGATCACTGCTGGAATAAGTAACCGCAAGGCCGGAAGAAGCTGTAGCAGCAAGCGTAAAATCGGCATCGCCATAAGTTTTATCCGAAAGCGAAGCAAAGGTAATGGTTTGAGAAGCTTTGTTTACCGTTAAGGTTCCGGGCAAGTAAGTAAAGGTATAATTGTTGCCTGTCGCACCGGTAGCAGCTATCGGATAATCGCCGGCAGGCGAAGTTGCAGTAGCTGTGGTAGCGGCAGTTGGAAGGCTGGTTAAAGCAGTTTCCTTTGTATCACCATTTACAAAACCACTGTAAGTAAGGGTTAAGGCAGGGTTTGCATCACCGTAAGTTTTGCTTTTGTTTTCAGCGGTAATCGTTAATACTGTTTTTACCACTATAAAATTCTGACTAACTGGTGTAGCCGCACTATGGGTTGAATCTGCTGCCTGGTTTGCCGTAATGGTTGCGGTTCCGGCACCTACAATGTGTAACTTACCATCCACTACAGTTACAACGCTTGGGTTACTGCTGGTATAAACAAGCGCAATAGCACTGTTGGTTGAGGTTGCACCGGGCGCAAAATCCGCATCGCCATAAGTTTTGGCAGGAAGTGCGGCAAAGGTGATGGTTTGGGCAGTCGGGGCACGGTTTACGGTTAAAGTATAAGTTTGGGCAGTGGTGCCATCTTGGGCGGTAACAACCGTGGCAATGGTATTGCTGCCGATATTTAAAGGAATGGCAGCCGATGCACTTCCTGCTGTTACGGCTACACCGTTTATGGTAACGCTTGCGGTGGCATCTGCTAAGGTTGGTGTTAGGGTGATGCTGGTGGTTGTGTTGGAGACCGAAGCTGTAAAAGAAGTTGTACCAGATGAAAACGCCGGGGATAAAGTACCCGAACTTAAAGCAAGGTTAGAAAGCTGGGCATTGTTGGATACGGGAAGATCAAAATATTTAACATAGGCCCCATCAGAAGCATAAGCCAAATAAAGTTTATTGTTGTTAACTATCAAATTAGTAGAACTGACGGCACCGACAGAAATACCAGGTGTACCTACCGTAATCCAATTGCTACCATCAAACCTGCTAACTCCAGCCCTGCTGCCGTTGTAACCATCCCGGTAGGATGCGTAAGGCATATTTCCCACTAACACCAAATTGGAACTAGGTGAATTTAAACTGTTTATAGATAAAAAATCTGAAGTATTTACTGTTACCCAGTAAGTTCCGTCAAATTTTTGAATGATTTCCCGGTTATCACTAGAAGTAGCATAAGCTACGTAAGGCGTTTTATCACTAAAAATGATTAAGGGATACATCATTCGGTCTGATGAAAACCTTGCACCTCCTACCGTTACCCAATTTGTACCGTCAAACTTTTTTACTGTTGCTTTAGCTTGATTGGCAAAATTGACGCTGGGAACCCCATCTGAGTAAACTACATAAGGTGTGTCGCCATTAAAAGCAAGTGAAGGATAATTACTGTTAAACGCAATATCAGAGCCAACTGTAACCCAATCTGTGCCATTAAACTTTTTTACAATAATTGTTCCCCCGTTTGTAATACCCGCCTGATAAACAATATAAGGTATGCCATTATTAATTTTTATGGATGGATAAGTAACCGAAGCTTGCAAAAAGCTTGCTGCACCAACTGTTACCCAATTGCTGCCATCAAATTTCATTACGCCGGCAGTACCAGTGTTGCCCGTCAAATCACCATAAAATAGATAAGGTGTGCCATCGCTAACGGCCAGCGAAATCTGATCTACATAACGCGGAGTAAAGTTTTCTAAGCCTACAGCTACCCATTTACTGCCATCGTACTTCTTTACGGTAGCTTTACCACCGTTATTAGTATCTGCATAAGCAATATATGGTGTGCTGCCGCTAAAAGCCAGGGAAGGTGAGCCTGTTTGTCCACCGGAGATACCCGTACCTACCGTAACCCAACTATTGCCATTAAATTTCTTTACGATCGCTTTATTACTTATAGTAACGTCTGCATAAGCAATATAAGGTGTGCTGCCATTATATCCGAAGGAAGTGTAATTAGCCTGTCCTGCCGAAAAGCCTGCTGTGCCTACAGTAGACCAACTGCTGCCGTCAAATTTTTTTACGGTTAGTTTACTGCTATTGGCAGGGTCGGCATAGGCTGCATAAATATTGCCACTGTTAAAAGCCATCAAAACGTAATTGTTTGCGCCTGCCATAGGAACTGGGGTTCCTACCAATACCCAACTTGTCCCGTTAAACCTCATTACCTTGGCATAACCACTGTCGCTGCTATCGTTATAAGCTACATAAGGTGTATTGCCGATAAAACCAAACGAAAGGTTAATAGCCCGGCCAACGGAAAAGCGTTCTGTGCCTACACTTACCCAATTGCTGCCATCAAACTTCTTTACGGTTATATAACCTCCGTTAAAACCATAATCTATATAAGCCGCGTATGGTGTGCCGCTATTAATAACAAGCGACAGATTGGCGGCTGTACCCGATGAAAAACCAGGCGCACCCACCGTTACCCAGTTGCTACCGTTGAATAGCATTACGGTGGCTTTATTTCCGTTTGAGGCATCGCTATAAGAAATATAAGGCGTACTGCCGTTAAAAGCTAATAAAGTGTTGGTAGCTCCTGCGCTTGAAAAGCCTTCGTTTCCTATGGTTACCCAACTGCTGCCGTCGAATTTTTTTACGGTTGCTTTACCAGCGTTACTGCTATCGGCATAAGCAATATAAGGCGTGCTGTTATTTATCGCCAGCGAGATATAATATGCAGCACCAGTTGAAAAGCCTGCCGCACCTACTGTTTGCCAAGCAATGCCATCAAACCGTTTTACGGTAACCTTAAAACCGTTACCCGAATCAGAAAAAGCGATGTAAGGAACGCCATTTGCATCTGTAACAATATTGGTATAAGTAACCGCAGCAGAAGAAATAATATTAGTATCATCCGGGCCTAAAGGTTTCCAAGTTAGTACCTGTCCCGGATTTGAGGGTTGCGCTACCGTTAAGATTTGTACCACATCGGTTGCTGCTAAATAATTGGCATTTCCTACTTGTGAGGCAGTGATATTGGCTGTACCGGCCGAAACAAGATGAATTAAACCATTGGCCGTAACAATAGCCACGGCTGGGTTGCTGGTGGTGTAAGATACTGGAAGCCCCGAAGACGAGGTTGCACCAAGCGCAAAATCTGTATCGCCATAAGTTTTAGCCGGAAGCGTGGCAAAGGTGATGGTTTGCGCAGCCTGGGCGCGGTTAACCGTCAGCGTATAGGTTTGGGTGGTGGCGCCATCTTGTGCGGTAACAACCGTGGTTATGGTATTATTGCCGACAGTTAGCGGGATTGCAGCCGATGCACTTCCAGACGCTACGGCTGTACCGTTTACTTTTACGCTTGCGGTTGCATCGCTGGTTGTTGGGGTTAGGATGATGCTGGTAGTTGTGTTGGAGACGGAAGCTGTATAGGAAGTTGTACCGGCAGTAAATACCGGGCTTAACGTTCCGGAATTTATAGTGAGGTTAGCAAGCTGGGCGTTGTTGGACACGCTAAGATCAAAAGATTTAGCATAAGTTCTGCTTCCATCCGTAGAAGTGTAAGTAACATAAATTTTATTGGTACCTAAAGTTAGTAACAGATTTCCAACTTCGGCTGCCGAGAATCCGGGTGTTCCTACATTAACCCAGTTTGTGCCATCAAACTTTTTAACCGAAGCCTTTCCACCATTGGCACCATCTTGATAAGCAACATAAGGAGTACTGCCAACTAATACCATCGAAACAGAACCGGGCAAACCTGTACTGCTTGCAGACGAAAAGCTTGGTGTGCCTACCGTTACCCAGCTACTACCATCAAATCTTTTAACCACGGCTTTACCATTGGTAAAATCTTCTTGATAAGCAACATAAGGTGTATTACTATCAAAAGCAATGGAAGGGTAATTAATAGGTGCCAAAGAAAACCTGGTATTTCCTACCGATACCCAATTTGTACCATCAAACTTTTTAACTGTTGCCCCAGCCTGACTAACATAACTGCCACTGATCAACCCATCAGAATAAACTATATAAGGTGTGTTGCCGTTAAAAGCAAGCGAAGTATATTTAGCCAAAGTTTCTGAAAATCCTGCTGCGCCTATTGTTACCCAGTTCATGCCATCGAATTTTTTGACGGTAGCTTTAGAACTATTGGTACCATCCGAATAGGCTAGATAGGGAACACCATTGTTTATTTTAAGGGAATTATAAAAAACTGCACCAGATGAATAATTTGCTGTACCTACTGTTGCCCAGTTCGCACCATCAAACTGCTTTACCGTAGCATTGCCATTGTTATAACCATTTGTAAAATCTGCATAGGCAACATAAGGGCTATTACCATTAAAATCGATGGAAGTATAGCCAACCGGACCTGTTGAAAACCCTGCCTGCCCTACTGTTGTCCAGTTATTTCCGTCAAATTTTTTTACTGTAGCCTTACCACCGTTGCTACCATCCGAGTAAGCATAATAAGGCATGTTGTTATTAGAAGCCAAGGAAGGAAAAAGGTTAGTGCCTGTTCCTGTAAAACTTCCTGACGAACCGGCCACAACCCAGTTACTGCCATTAAATAGCATGGCCGTACCTTTTTTAGTATTTGAATCTTCAAAAGTAACATAAGGCGTCCCTCCGCTTAAAGCAATCGCGGTATTTTCGGCAGGCCCTGCCGAAAAACCTTCTACGCCTACCGTTACCCAGCTTTGGCCGTTATACTTTTTTACGGTTGCTTTGCCGCCTTGGCCGCCATCTTCGTAAGCCACATATGGTGTTCCGTTTGAGGCAATCGAGATATAAGCGGCTGTGTTTGTTGAAACGTTTGTATTGCCCACTGGTATCCAGTTGCTGCCATCAAATCTTTTTACAGATAATTTATAGCTGTTATTAGCATCTGTATAAGCCACAAAAGGTGTACTGCCATAAAAAACAAAAGCAAAGAAACTAACTTGTCCGGCTAAAGTTGAAGGTGTACCCACAGTTACCCAACTGCTGCCTACAAACTTTTTTACGGTAGCCTTAGGAGCAGCGCTGGTTCCGTAATCTAAATAAGCGACGTAAGGAATATTATTACTATCAAACGACATGACCGTACCTGATGCTGATGTTGAAAAACCTGATGCACCTATCATTACCCAACTACTGCCATCAAACCGTTGCATGGTGCCGCCACAGGTAACGTAAGGCGTATTACCATTAAAAGAAAGTGAAACATCGCCAACACTGTTTGTTGAAAAACCGGCTGCGCCTACCGTTACCCAACTATTGCCATCAAATTTCATAACTGTACCTTTACCATTGTTGCTGGCATCAGAAAATGACACATAAGGGGTAACACCATCAATAGCGAGCGAGGGCAAACCGGTAGTACCGCCCGAAAATCCTGCTGCCCCTACCGTTGACCAATTACTGCCGTCAAACTTTTTGACCGTAAGCTTGCCCGAGTTGTTGGCATCTGAAGAAACGATATAAGGGGTCCCATCCGGAGAGGTAACAATATTATTGTATTTGATAAGGCCCGGAAAAGCTTCGTTGTTATCGTCCGGCCCAACTGGCTTCCAGGATTGTGCCTGGCCGGTAAGGCTTCCAAGCAACAAAAAAACTAAAACAGCAATGAGTTTAGGTAAAGTTTTATCCATAATAGCAAAGCTTAATCCAAAAATTATTTAGGTTTTATAGGTTTTAAAAACAAGGGAAACGGCTATCACAAAACATTTTTTTGCTTAAAAAAAGAAAGGTTAACTTCTTTTCTTCTTTAAAATAAAACAAATAAGGCTTCGGTTATTAATATTAATCAGCGGCTAATTTTACTGTTGTAAACATACTTAAATAAATAACAAAACCTAATTTAATGTCGAGATTTTCAAGCTCTTGTTTGAGATTTGATGGATAAACTTTGATCAAAAAAACCGCTATAAAAACAGCATTGTTGTTGATGCTTCTTTTAAGCACATTTAATTATACTTGTATCCAATAAAACCAATATGAAAATTTATACCTTATTTTTAACATCCTGTTTGGCCATTGTAAACGCATCGGCACAAACAAAACCGGCCAAAACAGATACTTTGTTTTTTGAAGATTTTAACGGCAAAACGCTTGACCGCAGCCGCTGGAACATAGAAATAACCGGAAACACGGTAAACAATGAGCAACAGGCTTATGTAGATGCCGCCTCAACGCTTTATTTGGTGCACAACAAAAAAGCGGAAGGAGCCAAAAAAGGCGCTTTGGTGATCAAACCGCTTTACCAGCCGGGCTATACTAGCAAAGAGCAAAAACATTATGATTTTTTATCCGCACGGATCAATACGCGGGCCAAGTTTGAGTTTACTTACGGCACTGCTTCTGTCCGCATGAAAATGTCATCCGGTGCAGGTTTATGGCCGGCTTTTTGGGCTTTGGGCGAAGGAAAATGGCCGGATTGCGGCGAAATTGATGTGATGGAAACCGTGGGCGATTCTTCCTGGG
This sequence comes from uncultured Sphingobacteriaceae bacterium, assembly GCA_964244955.1. Taxonomy (GTDB): domain Bacteria; phylum Bacteroidota; class Bacteroidia; order Sphingobacteriales; family Sphingobacteriaceae; genus Mucilaginibacter_A. The sequence goes on from CAXTKQ010000055.1 coordinate 16,671, forward strand.
TGAGCCATGCGCTGCACGGCCCGGGCTATTTCGGCAACACGCCGCTGGCTTACCGCGCTTTTTTTGATAAAGGAACGGATGTTTCCCAATGGCACGTTTATGCTGTTGACTGGACGCCCAACTCGCTTACTTTTAAGGTAGATGATAAAGTTACCTACACGGTAACCAGGGAAATGGTAGAAAAATACGGCCGCTGGGCTTTTGACAACCCAAAGTTCATCATCGTAAATTTTGCCGTGGGCGGCGGTTATCCAAATGGTGTCAATAAAATCACTTCCCCATACTTTGGCCTTTCGCAACATAGTGTTGATTTGATTAAAGCCCGAAAAGCAAAAACCCTGGTGGATTGGGTTTTGGTAACGAAAAGCAAACCCTAAAAAGCCGATCCTGAAAACATACCGGTAAAAGAAGCATCAGGAAGTTTTGGTTCGATGCTTCTTTTACCCTGTAAATTTTTGGTGCGAAATGGAGTGCCTTGTAATTCCGGCAATTAGCAATAAGCTTATAATCGGAAGAAATGTTAGGATCGAAATCAAAAAAATTGCCCATAAAAAAAGCACAACAGCTTGATATTGCTGCCATGCTTCTTTTATGCCTATAAAATTGGTGCGCCGGGTTAAACCGTTTCTGGTATGGTCAGGCCTAAAACTTTGCTGGTTTCTTCGCGGATTTTTCCGGCCAGTTCGGGCTCTTTGCCCAACTTTTTTCCGTAAGAGGGCATCATTTCTTTCATTTTGCTTTGCCAGGCTTCGGATTGCATTTGTGTTTTAAAACATCTTCCAATCAAATCAACCATAATTGAAACCGCAGTTGATGCGCCCGGTGATGCGCCCAGCAAAGCGGCAATGCTGCCATCGGCCGCGCTTACCACTTCGGTGCCAAATTCTAAAACGCCTCCTTTTACCGGGTCTTTTTTGATCACTTGCACACGCTGGCCTGCCGTTTCCAGTTCCCAGTCTTCCATCCGGGCTGTTGGTAAATATTCTTTCAACGCATTCAAACGGTCTTCCGGCGATTGACGAACCTGGTCAATCAAATATTTTGTGAGCGGGATATTTTTAATCCCGGCCGACATCATCGGGAAGATATTGTCCGGTTTGATGGACAAAGGCAAATCCAGATAAGAACCGTTTTTGAGGAATTTGGTGGAGAAACCGGCATACGGGCCAAAAAGCAGTTCGCGCTTGCCTTCAATCATCCGTGTATCCAAATGCGGGACAGACATCGGCGGCGAACCAACTGCAGCTTTGCCGTAAACTTTGGCCTGGTGGCGTTTGATGACCGCCGGGTTGATGCAACGCAGCCATTGCCCGCTCACCGGGAAACCGCCAAAACCTTTTCCTTCTTTGATGTTTGATTTTTCCAGCAAAGGCAAAGAACCGCCGCCAGCACCGATAAACACAAATT
>CAXTKQ010000055.1:18087-23827 GCA_964244955.1 uncultured Sphingobacteriaceae bacterium
ACACAAATTTGGCCGTCAGTTTTCGGCTTTCGCCGGTGCCCAGGTTTTTTACTTTCACCGTCCACGAAGCGTCTTTGTTTTGTTCGAGGTCGCGTATTTCGTGGCCATATTCCAAATCAACGCCGTCCATAATGTTTAGTTTGGCAAACATGGCTTTGGTCAAAGCACCGAAATTAACATCCGTGCCCAGTTCCATCCGCGTGGCGGCCACTTTTTCGCCCGGGTCGCGGCCGTCCATCACCAAAGGCATCCATTCGGCCAACTGCTTTTTGTCTTCCGAATACACCATCTCCTTAAACAAATGGTGTTTTTTTAAGGCTTCGTACCGTTTGCGCAGGTATTCTACGTTTTTTTCGCCCCAAACAAAGCTCATGTGCGGGATGCTTTTGATAAAATTTGGCGCATCCGACAGAAATTGCTGCTGCAGCAAAAAGCTCCAAAACTGTTTGGATTCCTCAAAAGATTCGGCAATTTTTACCGCTTTTACCGTTTCGATTGATCCGTCGGGCAGTTCCGGCGTGTAGTTCAGTTCGCAAAAAGCCGAGTGGCCGGTGCCGGCATTGTTCCAGGCATCCGAACTTTCGGCAGCGGCCCCGTTCAAACGTTCAAATATTTTGATGGTTAGGCTAGGCTCCAGTTCTTTCAGCATTACGCCAAGCGTGGCGCTCATGATACCGGCACCGATTAAAATGACATCTGTATTTTCAGAAATATTTCCTGATTGATCCATAGTATTTTTTGAAAAATAACGAAGAAAAACAAAGATACGTGCAAATTTAAAAAGCAAAGTTTGGAAAGTTAAGCCAATGGAATTTGATTTGCAAATGACAAGCTGGTTTACCTGCTTTTCCGGATGGTTAACAACAATATTTTGGTTTTGATTGATGCTGTTTTTACACCATAAAATTTAGGGTAGATTTAGGGTCGAGGCTGTCATTTCGGCCAACGGGAGAAATTCTCTTTCAAAGCGGCAGATTAGTGAATGCTTCTTTTACCCGCACTTTTTTGGTGTACTGTCATTTCAGCCAACGGGGGAGAAATCCTTTATCAACCACAAAAATCTTAAATTGCTGCTTTGAAGAAGATTTCTCCCTTCGGTCGAAATGACAGCAATACTTCTTTTACCGCCTAAAAACCATTAACTATTTTTGGCTGCGCCCGAAGTCCGGCTTTTGATGGCTGCAAAAATGGGCGGGATAATAGAAACCAAAATAATCAGCACCACAACAATCGTAAAGTTCCTTTTCACTACCGGGATGCCTCCAAAAAAATAACCCAGAAACAGAAACAAAGTAATCCACGAAGCGCCGCCAATAAAATTGTACAAAGTGTACTTGCCCAGCGGCATTTTCCCAACGCCTGCCACAAAAGGCGCAACCGTCCTAAAAATCGGTAAAAAACGGCTGAAAATTACCGCTTTGCCGCCGTGCGTATCAAAAAAGGCTTTGGTTTTGAGGTAATAATCCAGCTTCAGGATTTTGTTTTCGGGCTTAAAAACCTTTACCCCAAAATATTTCCCCAGCTCGTAATTGGTTGTGTTTCCGGCCACGGCTGCGGCAATCAAAATCAGCAACAATAAAAATAAATTTAAGCCCGAATTGCCATGCGCAACCAAAGCACCGGCTGCAAAAAGCAACGAATCGCCGGGCAAAAAAGGCGTAACCACAAAACCGGTTTCGGCAAAAATGATAAAGAAAAGGATCAAATAAGTCCAGCCCTGGTACTGTTGGGTAATATCAATCAGGTGTTTATCAATGTGAAGGATAAAATCAATCAGGTTTTTAATCAGTTCCAAAGTGCGGGGTTTTGTATTTTCAAAAGTAAAAATATTTGGATAAAAGAAGCAGGATTGCAAATTTACTTTACCACCGGTGGCAAATTGTTGAGCAAGCTTAGTCCAAAAGCAGAAGTTGTGGTGGCATTGCCGCTGGTGCCGCTGGCGTAAAGTGTATAAATTTTGCCGTCGGCCAGCATTTGGTTGGACAAAGTGCCCAAACTGCTGCTGCGCACGCCGGATGTGAAAGCCCGGAATTCGTAAATCCCGACCGGAACTTCGATAAACGAACCAACTTTGGTGTATTTGATTTTGGTAAAAGCATCGGTTCCGTTTAGTTGGATATCCAGCACCGGGCTGCTGCCGGAAGCATTTACAAACCTGATCCTTGCCCTGCCGGAAGCCGGAAGCTTGCTTAGCGTATCATCAATAAAAATGGTTTTGAGCGTGTCTGCTTTTGAAGAAAAAAACAAGGTGTAGCTTTGGTTATTTTCTAAAAGTACGTTTACCGTATCTGTTGCCAGCGCAGTTGGCGTAGCGGTTGGCACAATAGAAACGTTTTTTGTGCCGGGCACCGTGCTGATGTAACCGCTGGCATTGGGGAAAGCAATTGTTGCCGTGTTGATTTTGGTTCCGTTTAGCCTGCAATCAAAAGATAAACTGCCCGGGATAGCGTTGACAACCTGCAAACGGGAATAATTGGTTGGGCTGACCGCCGTATTGCTGCACGAAAAAATAAAAAGGCAAAATGCAAGGAACATTACGCCTTTTAACAAAAATTTCAAATCACACATGCTGCAAAATTACGTTTTAATACGATGCAACGTTGTACTGCCGCGGTTTAGTATGCTTCTTTTACCGGGCAAAAGTTTGTGTGGACAAAGCTAAAGAACCTGTTCCGTTTACCGTTCCGGCGCTCCAAATGGTGTAGATTTTACTGTTATCTACCCGAACATTCGGGATGTTGAGCATTGTTTTATTGGTGCCGTGTTCGCGCAAAACCAAGTTGTACGTCCCGGCTTTCAATTCAGTGTAATTGCCAATCATGCCAAAACTTACGCTCGAGGCAATTACCGGCCCGTTTATGATGGCCAAATCTGCGGCAGACAGGCCGGAAGACATATTGGCAAATTTGATTTTGGCATTTCCAAAAGATGGCATGCTCAAATCATCTTCTGCAATGGCCGTGGTGGCAACGCCGTTTGCATCAAACACAAAAAAAGTATAGCTCGAATCGCGGACTACTTTTATCGTGTTGGTTGCCAAAAGTGTGTTGGTCAGGTTGGCTTTGATTTGGATATTCCGCGTGCCGGAAGTAACCGTTCGATAACCGGTAGTGGTGCCAAAAGCCAGCGGAATAATATTGAGTTTGTTTCCCGTCCAGTAAAAATCAATGGCCGGAGTGGTTTTTGTGCTGTTGATTACGATTAAATGCGCATTACCAAGATCGGAGTCGGTTGAAGTGTCTTCTTTGGTGCAAGAAGAAAAGACCAGCAAAAATGCACTGATCAAAACGATGGCAGTTGCTTTAAGATACAGTTTTGGAGGTTTCATAAACTAAAGTTTGGCCTTGTCCAATACGGCAAGGCCAAGCTTTAGTTACATCAGGTTTTCAACAATCTTAGGCGTAGCTGTTCAGCATTACCGGCATCACCAGCATCAAAACATCTTCGTTTTCGTCTCCGCCTTGCGGCAACAATAAACCGGCGCGGTTTGGGGTCGACATTTCTAAAGAAACTTCTTCGCAGTTTAAATTTCTCAGCATTTCGATCAAAAAACGGGCGTTAAAACCAATTTCCAAATCCTCGCCTTCGTACTGGCAGGCCAGTTTTTCGTGGGCTTCGTTGGAGAAATCCAAATCTTCCGAAGAAATATTCAACTCGTTTCCTTCCACTTTCAGCCTCACCTGGTGCGTGGTTTTGTTGGCGTAAATGGCCACGCGGCTTAACGAACCTAAGAAAGACAAACGGTCAATCGTCAGTTTATTTGGGTTGTTGGTTGGGATAACCGCATCATAATCCGGATAACGCTCGTCAATCAAACGGCAAACCAGATTGATGTTGCCAAATTTGAAGAACGCGCTTGTGCTGTTGTATTCTACCGAAACAGCTACATCTTCTGATGGCAGCGACGACTTCAATAAATTCAATGCTTTTTTTGGCATGATAAAAGAAGTACTCGTTGCCGAATGTGCATCTTTCCGGCGGTAACGGACCAGTTTATGCGCATCCGTTGCCACAAAAGTAAAATGCTGCGGCGTAAGCTGACAGTAAACGCCCGTCATGGCTGGCCGCAACTCATCATTACTTACCGCGAAAATAGTTTTGTTGATGGCTTCTGCCAAAACTGAAGCTTTCAAACTTACCGAAGAAGCGTTTTCAACAACCGGGATTTTCGGGAAATCTTCCCCGTTTTCCCCGCTCAATTTATAACTGCCGTCGCCTGCTTTAATTTCTACCGCAAAGCTTTTATCATCCACCAAAAACGTAACCGGCTGTTCTGGCAGCGATTTTAACGTATCCAGCAAAATACGCGACGGAATGCAAATCCTTCCATCTTCGTTGGTTTCTACCGTTAAAGAAGTGGTCATGCTGGTTTGCAGATCGGTTGCCGAAATAGTCAAATTTCCATCTTTGATCTGGAACAAAAAGTTTTCTAATATTGGTAAAACCGTACTGCTGCTCAGCGCGCCGCTAACGGCCTGCAACTGTTTAAGCAAGGTTGAAGTAGAAACAATAAATCTCATATAAATCTAAATCTTGTACCAAAAGTAGAAAATTTAAGCCGCATACTTTCTTCTGCGGAAATATTGTTGAAAAATACCTAATAAAAGAAGTATGCCCAGCGGCAGCGCATTGTTGAGGATTTGCCAGTACAGTTTTCGGGATTTGATTTGCGCACGGTTTAACAACCGGATCTTGATTTCCTTGTTTCTAAGGTTGATCAAGCCGGAATCGTCCGTCATGTAATCGGCAATATTTAGCAAAAAGTTTTTGTTGCCGTAAGTCTGCTGTATGTACCGGTCAAAACCCAAAGGAAACGGGGAACCGTCGGCCTCGTTGATTTGGTTTTTTAAAATATCGCCGTCGCTGATGACGATCATTTTAGTGGGTTTACTTTGTTGCAGCACGTCTATTTTTTCTGTAAACCCTTCGGGGATTGGCCGGTTTTTAAAATCCGATTTAAAACTTCCTTCCAGCAAAACGCCAACTGTTTTTGGTGCACTTTGGAAACTTTTAAAATCAGGTTCCTGGTCCAGAATTTGGAGGGAAAGCAAATGCGGCGTAGTTATTTTTTGGTTTGCCGGAGAAGAAGCCAGTAACACCGTTTTTTTAACGCCCGGAGCCGCAATCGTATCAATTGTGCTGATAAATTCGGTTCGGATGCCATCCAAATTTTTAACCAAAGGATGTTTGGAAACCGGCATCAAAATTGGATAAAAAAGCCAGGGCAGCATTTGGATTTGCCCTTGTCCGGCCACATTGCCCACGTTTACCGGAATTTGCGCACAACTCATATCGCCAACTAAATCAAAATTTAAGCGGATGCCGTAACTAAAAAGCTGGTCGTCCAGGTTCAGTTGTTTGTTAAAAGCCAGTTGCTCGCCGCCGTGGCCGCGCATACTGTCCAGTTCGGCGGTAACCGGGTCAATGGTCCATAAAATCCTTCCGCCGCGCATCAGGAATTGATCAATTTTGAATTTCTCCAATTCGGTAAAAGGCTGATCCGGTTTTGGAACGACCAGCAGTTTCAGCTTCTCCAAACCCGAAAACGGAATGGTTTTTAAATTAACGCGCCCAACTTCAAAACCATCGGATAGGGAACGCATGGCATCGTTCAACTGTAAATCGCTCAATTCGTGGTGGCCTTCGGTAAAACCAATGCGTGGTTTGCCGCCGCTGGTTACTTTTTTTATGGCCGAAGAAAAAGCATATTCCAGGTTTTGGATAGAATTGTTCAGCACTT
>CAXTKQ010000055.1:23837-24563 GCA_964244955.1 uncultured Sphingobacteriaceae bacterium
CGATAAACCAATGCGTGTTTGCAGCAGTTTCACCGGAATTTGCCTTTCGCCACTTTTTACTATCGCTGCCGGAAATATAATTTTTTGGGTTAAACCGCTTTCTGTTTTTACGCTGAGGTTGGTTGGTTCGATGCCCTGGTTTTGCAAATCCTGCAAAATCTGGGTTTGCTGTTCGGGATTTGCACCGGCAAGCGGATCAACAAAATTTATTTTTAAACGCTTGTGGCCGAAAGCGTTGTAATCGTCCAGCAAATCCCGAGTGGCGCGTTGCAAACGTTTAAACCCAGAAGGAAAATCGCCCTGCAAAAAAACCGTAACCTCCACCGGTTTTTGCAAACTGTCCATGATGTTGCGTGTAATGGGCGAAAGTGTAAAGCGTTTTTCGGAAGTAAAATCAAAACGGGTAAAAAACCGGTCCGAAAAAATATTGAGCAAAAGAAGTATTACCAGCACCAAGCCGACCTGCATCAAATCCTTTTTCTTTCGGAAACTTACCATTTTCTTCCCCCCAAAACCGTTTTGGTCAACAGTAAAAACAGGCCGATCACGCTTAGAAAGTAAACCAGATCACGCGTGTCCAAAACGCCTCGGCTAATGGCCTGGTAATGTTCGTTGATGCCAAAATTTTGGATTTCGGCATTTTGAAAAGACAGCAAACCACTGAGCGAATCAAAACCGCTGAACATAAAAAAGCACATAAAAACAGCAATGGCAAAAGCAATAATC
>CAXTKQ010000056.1:0-232 GCA_964244955.1 uncultured Sphingobacteriaceae bacterium
GCAGTCGGCCGTAATTTTTCGGATTGCAGCCCGGTGAAAGGCACTTACAAAGGAAATTCGCAGCACCAGTTGGAGGTTTCGGTTACGGTTTCTTACGATAACGAAAACAAGCAGGTGAAGCAAAGCGAGCCGGTCCCGGTTTTTGTACCTTTTAACAACCAAAACTTTGATCAAACGAAAGCTGAACCTAAAAATTCGTACCGGCAATATTTGGAATGGCAACAACAGCAGC
>CAXTKQ010000056.1:242-20354 GCA_964244955.1 uncultured Sphingobacteriaceae bacterium
GTCGTTTCAGCCAAAGGGAAAAATCCTTTTTCAAATTTAAATGTTAATCCGCTTTAAAGAAGATTTCTCCCTTCGGTCGAGATGACAACACATGCTTCTTTTACCACATAAAAATCAACATGCACAATTCTCAATATATCAATCCGCCATCCGATATTACCGCAAAAGATATTTTGTATGAAGACAACCACCTGATTGCCATCAACAAAAGGGCAGGGGATATTGTGCAGGTGGACGAAACCGGCGACGAGCCGCTAGATGAGAAAGTGAAACGCTACATCGCCCAAAAGTACAATAAGCCAAACGGCGCTTTTTTGGGCGTTGCCCATCGTTTAGACAGGCCGGTAAGCGGTGTGATTTTGTTTGCCAAAACCAGTAAAGCTTTAGAACGGGTGAACGAAATGTTTAAAAGCCGCGATATGCATAAAACTTACTGGGCTGTGGTGCGCAATAAGCCGGTTCCGGGGAGTGGGAATTTAGTGCATTGGCTGGTCAAAAATCAGCAGAAAAACGTAACTACGCCGCATGATAAAGAGGTTGCCGGAAGCCAGCGTGCCGAACTGAATTACCAATTAATTGGCGAACTGAACGGTTATTATTTGATCGAAGTTGATCCGGTAACAGGCCGTCCGCATCAAATCCGGGTGCAGCTTTCTACTTTGGGCTGCCCGATTGTTGGCGATAACAAATACGGTTATCCGCGCGGCAGTTTGAAAAAAAGCATTTGTTTGCACGCCCGCCGTTTGCAATTTATCCATCCGGTAAAAAAAGAGCCAATAGATATTTTAGCGCCGCTGCCAAAAGACGGTTTCTGGGAAAAGTTTGAAGCTTTCGTACACTGATTTTTACGGCATAAAAGAAGCATGGTACGTTTTTCGCTCTCCGCTCTTTTCACTTTTTTCCTACATATTAATATATCTGCTTTACTTTAAAACATTGTGATTAACTTCTTTCTTTTTAAAGTTCGATTAAGTCTTGAGATTGAAATTGAGGGAATCAGATTATCATCAAACTAAAAACAAGGAGAAATACAATGAATGCAGAAGACGTAATAGATGCGATTGCACAACAGAAATGGCTGGAGGCAGCAGGCGATAAAATCCAGCCAGCCATTATCAATACATTTAAAGCAGGCGGAGAAGCCGGGCAAAAGATCAAGAATTTTTTGCATGGGACGTGGCTTGGGCATCCGTTGCATCCGATAATTACCGATGTTCCGGTTGGTTCGTGGACGGCCGCTTTTGTGCTGGATGCGATGGAACTGGCAGGCAATAAAAAATACCAAGCAGGTGCCGATGCAGCCATTGCAATCGGGCTATTTGGGGCGGCAGGTGCAGCGGTTTCTGGAATGACCGACTGGTCTGGGACAAGCAAGAAAAAACGGGCGATTGGTTTGATGCACGGGATATTAAATGTTAGTGCAACAGCACTTTATGCCACTTCTTATTTTTTACGAAAAAACAAAAGCTCCCGTAAAATAGCTATCGAGTTGGCCATGTTGAGTTACGGCATCGTCAGCGCTTCGGCTTATTTGGGCGGACATTTGGTTTATGTAGAGGAAGTTGGCGTCAACTTTAACGAAACTGCAAATGAAAAACCTGAAAGTTTGTAACGGTTTAAGCAGAAGTTGAACTAAAAGAAAATACAATTATTGCATCCATATATTTTAGGCAGGTAAAAGAAGCATCAAAAGTTAATGCTTCTTTTACCTGCCTAATTTTTAATTAAGGAACAAATGTTTCCAATACTTTGAACCCGGTTGTGGTTTCTAATTGGATGTTTTTAATTGCGTTTGGGATTAAAATACAATCGCCTTTTTTAACTTGGAACTTTTGATTGTTGCCAATTAAAATATAAGCGCCATCAACACAAACATGGATCACAAAAGAATCCAAAGTTGTATAATTCCGGTTTGTGTTTTCGGTAAATTCTAAAACATTGGTTGTAAAATACGGACAAGTTACAGCCTCAATAGCCTCGTTGGTTTTATGCGGATACTTGGACTTGTATTCCGGGTAAACTTTGTAATCAATAGCAGCCAAAGCTTCTTCCGTGTGCAGTTCGCGTTTCTGGCCTTTATCGTCCACGCGGTCAAAATCGTAAATGCGGTAAGTAATATCCGAAGTTTGCTGGATTTCTGCAATCAATAAACCTTTTCCAATCGTATGGACGCGGCCGGCCGGAAGGAAAAAAATATCTCCTTTTTCTACTTCTTCTTTGTTGAGAATGTCTGAAAGCTTGCCGCTGTTTAACTTCTCCAAGTAAAGCTTTTCATCAACCTGCTGGTTAAAACCCGAAATCAAAGTTGCGCCGGAATCAGCCTGCAACACATACCACATTTCGGTTTTGCCGAAAGAATTATGGCGTTTTTTGCCCAGTTCATCGTCTGGGTGAACTTGGATTGAAAGGTCATCATTGGCATCAATAAACTTAATCAGCAGCGGAAATTCTGTTCCGAATTTTTCAAAAACTTTTTTTCCGGCCAGTTCGCCTTGGTATTCTTCGAGCAAATCAGTTAAAGCTTTTCCTGCCAGTTCGCCTTCGGCAACTACAGAAATATCGCCTTTTACACCGGAAACTTCCCAGGTTTCACCACAGTTTGGCAGCGGTGAAAAGTCTTTTCCTAAAACAGTTTTTATTTTTTCGCCACCCCAGATTTTATCTTTGTAGATGGTTTTGAATTTTAAGGGATATAATTGTGACATGATAATAATTTATTCTGTTATGTTTAGTAGGTTTTTTATGGAAGAAATTAGTTCGGGTAGTATTTTATTTTTGGTTGTCCAAACCAATTCATAATCAATACCGATATAATCATGAACAAGTCTGTTTCTAAAACCTCTCAACTTGTTCCAAGCTAAGTTTGGGATTTTAGTTTTGGAGGCTTCCGGGAGCCGGTTAGCTGCTTCCCCTATAATTTCAAAATTTCTAATAACTGCATCAATTGTTTTTTGATCGTTCAAGAAATCGTCCTTCGTATGCTCGGAAGTGTATCTGATTATTTTTTCAGCACTATCTAACATGTCCTTAAATAATAAATCCGGCTCACGTTCAGACATATAAAATTTCCGGTTCAATTATTTCATAGTACTTAGGTTTGATCCCATTTCTTGAAACTAAGTCAACTTTTCTATTCAATTTTTCTTCCAACTCATCTGCCAAATCAAAAAAATCAATATCAATTGGCTTACTGAAACTCACCACAATATCAATATCGCTTTGATCGGTGAAATCATCACGAACGACTGAACCAAACAAACCTAAAGAACTGATTGAATATTTCTTGCAAAGTTCCGGTTTGAGTTGTTCCAATAAATCTTTATAATATTTTAGGTTTTCCATTATACAAAACTTAATTCTTTATTAACTTCTAAAACCAATTTCAAAGCATCCAGCAAATTAACTTTTACTTCTTCGATGGTTTTTCCTTGTGCTAATGCCGCCGGAATTTCTTTTACCTGGCCAACCAACCATCCGTTTTCACCTTTTTCTATAATTGCTGTAAACTTCATAGTCAAATATAGTGATGATAAGTGAATTTAAACAAAGAAGCACGCTTCCGTTTAGAAAGCATGCTTCTTTTATTACCATAAAATCAGTGTTGATTAACTTAATTTTGCTTTCAGATTCTCATCAATCGCTTCTAAAAATTCTTCAGTATATAAATAATCGCGGCCGTGTTCTACTTTGTTTCCGTGGATACAAACGGCTAAATCTTTCGTCATTTTGCCGCTTTCTACGGTTTCGATACAAACTTTTTCCAAAGTTTTGCAAAAGTTGATCAGTTCCTGGTTATTGTCTAAAATGCCGCGGAACTCTAAACCACGTGTCCAGGCAAAAATAGAAGCAATCGGGTTGGTAGAAGTTGGTTTGCCAGCCTGGTAGTCGCGGTAATGGCGTGTAACCGTTCCGTGGGCAGCTTCTGCTTCCATCGTTTTTCCGTCAGGCGTAACCAAAGTGGAAGTCATCAAACCTAAAGAACCGAAACCTTGCGCAACGGTATCAGACTGAACATCACCATCATAATTTTTACAGGCCCAAACAAAATTACCGTTCCATTTTAAGGCAGAAGCAACCATGTCATCAATTAAACGATGCTCGTAAGTAACGCCGGCTTCTGTAAACTTGGTTTTGTAGTCCTGCTGATAAATCTCTTCAAAAATATCTTTGAAACGGCCATCGTATTTTTTTAAAATGGTGTTTTTGGTGGATAAGTACAGCGGCCAGCCTTTCATCAAAGCCTGGTTGAAACAAGCATGGGCAAAACCACGGATAGATTCATCGGTGTTGTACATGGCCAACGCAACGCCATCACCTTTAAAATTATACACTTCAAAAGATTGCTCTTCGCCACCATCTTCTGGTGTAAACTTAATGGTTAGTTTGCCTTTTCCTTTGGTAACAAAATCGGTAGCACGGTATTGATCGCCAAAAGCATGGCGGCCGATGCAGATAGGAGCGGTCCAGTTTGGAACCAAACGCGGCACATTGCTCATCACAATCGGTTCGCGGAAAACGGTTCCGTCCAGAATATTCCGGATCGTTCCGTTTGGCGATTTCCACATTTGTTTCAACCCAAACTCTTCTACACGGGCTTCATCCGGTGTAATGGTTGCGCATTTGATACCCACGCCGCAAGCTTTGATCGCATTTGCCGCATCAATTGTAACTTGGTCATTGGTTTCATCGCGGTACTCAATTCCCAAATCAAAATATGGAATGTCCAGATCGAGGTAAGAAAGGATCAGTTTGTCTTTAATAAATTTCCAGATGATCCGGGTCATCTCATCGCCATCCAGTTCTACAACCGGGTTGTTCACTTTAATTTTCTGTGCCATAGAAGTTTTTTAAAAGCAGTGCTGTTTTTAGCGTTTCAAATATATAAAATTGCAATTACGGCAGTTGTGGTTTTTGTCAGAAAAATATGCAAACCCTGTAAAACGTTAAAACTTATAGCCTGATTTTTTCTTTATCCCTAAAAATAAACACAATCATGAGCAATGCGAATCCATTATTGCCCGGTTCAGACGAAAACCTGGACCGCGACAAAAAATTAAAAGACGACCTGGGCGATAGGACTGACCCGGACGATTTGTTATACAATGCCGAAAAAAACAGTTATGAGATTGATGTAAAAAGCGAAGACCCGGATTATCAGCACGATTTCCCGTACAATACCGCTGCACCAAACGGGGAGGATTTTAATTCGACTTATGACGAAGCCAACCCGGAAGCGGTTGACGAATACATCCCGCACGAAACGCTGGCGACCGATGTGGACAGTTTGGACAATTTGGGAATGCACGTGGACAGCGGACAAAGCATTGAATTAGACCCGATTGATGAAGTTTTGGCCCGTACACCGGAAGATGACCGTGATGATTTGGACGAAGAGGGCTATCCAAAAAACGATCGCGGAATTGATGCCGAAGGTTATCCGAAAAAGGATGCCGGCGACAACGATGACCAGTTGTTTAAGTAATCAGTCAATCTCCAGGTTAAAACGCTTTTTCAATTCCGCTAGTTCCGGGTTTTTGTTAACCATGTACTGAAACTTTTCGACTGGCGAATAGGGTTTCCTCGACCCGGATTGTTCTTCAATCCGGGTTTGTATTTCGATATTAAAATTTTTCAGTTCCGAACGTAAAAAGTTCATCAGGTTCGGTTTGTCTTCCCTGAAAGTATTTTCCTGCGTTTTGTTTTCCAGCACCAACTCAAACACATATGGTTTTAGCATTACTGGTTTTTTATGGGTAAAAACAGTATGCAGCGTCATGCTTTTGTTTTCGGCTTTAGCTTTGGCGGCGTATTCGTTCCACTTTTTCAGGAAATTCTCGTAATCAAAATCTTCAAAATCAGTGCCTTTCAAATACGGATCGTCATCCACCGTTTCCTGCAAACTCGTTTTGGCCAGGTCTTTTAAGGAAGGGATTTTAACCGAAGTGGAAGCGCCATTTAAGTTTGGAATGAACAACGTAGATTTTTCTGCTGGCTTCTCTACTGTTTTTACCGGTATATTTTCTTCAGGTTTAGAAACAGGTTTTTCAACAGGTTTTGGTTCGGTTGCTTCCGGTTGGGCAATTGTTTTTGCTTCGGGAACAGTTACCGTTTCAACAACTTTTGGCTTTATTTCGGGTAGCGTTTCCTGTGGTTTTGCCGGAGGCGATGAAATTACAACATCAGTTTTTTTTTTCGCCTGTTCTTCCGGTTTGCTTAAAGTTGATGCTTCTTTTACCAGGTTAAAAGCAGCGTTGATGTGGCACATTTTGATCAAAGCCAGTTCTACCTGCAAGCGTTGGTTTTTGCTGATCTTGTAATTCAGATCGCATTGGTTGGCCAAATTTAAAGCCGAAACCAAAAAAGAAACCGAAGTTTGCTGCGCTTGCTGCTCGTACTTTTTGCGGATGCCTTCGCTCACTTCCAGCAATTTTAAGGTTGCCGTATCTTTCCCGACCAACAAATTCCGGAAATGGTTGGACAAGCCAGAAATGAAATGATAACCATCAAAACCATTGGCCAAAATCTCGTTTAAAATCAGCAAACTTTGCGAAGTGTTTTCTCCAAGAATGCAATCCGTCAATCTAAAATAATAATCGTAATCCAGAATGTTGAGGTTATCAATCACCAACTTGTAAGTAATTTCCTTTCCGCCCGAAAAACTAACGATCTGGTCAAACATTGACAAAGCATCGCGCAGCCCGCCATCCGCTTTTTGGGCGATAATGTGCAAGCCGTCTTCCTCGTAATTGATTTGCTCTTTTTGCGCGATAAATTCCAAGTGCCGCGTCATGTCATCCACTTGAATCCGGTTGAAATCAAAAATCTGGCAGCGCGACAAAATAGTTGGCAAAATTTTGTGCTTTTCGGTCGTGGCCAAAATAAAAATGGCATAAGGCGGCGGTTCTTCCAGCGTTTTCAAAAACGCGTTAAAAGCCGCCTGCGAAAGCATATGCACCTCATCAATAATATAAACTTTGTAACGGCCAAACTGCGGCGGAATGCGCACCTGCTCAATCAGATTCCTGATATCATCCACCGAATTATTGGAAGCAGCATCCAGTTCGTGCACATTAAAAGAATTGCCGTTTTGAAAAGCACGGCACGAATCGCAAACGCCGCAAGCTTCTACATCGGGCTGCAAATTCTGGCAATTGATGGTTTTGGCCAGGATTCGTGCGCAAGTGGTTTTGCCCACGCCGCGCGGCCCGCAAAATAAAAATGCCTGGGCAAGCTGGTTATTTTTGATCGCGTTTTTGAGCGTGCCGGTGATATGGCGCTGGCCGACAACACTTTCAAACGTAACGGGGCGATATTTACGGGCTGAAACAACAAAATTATCCATCAAGGCGAAGTTAAACAGAACGCCGGGTTTGTGCAAATGATTATGGCGATGCTGTTTTTAGGGGCATAAAAACAGTAAACATGGATCTGTTGAAAGCGTTAAAATCCTCAAAAAAATTCTATATCTTTAATTAATTCTACTTCAACCTAAAACCTAACTTATGAAACATTTTTTAACGCTTTTTAGCGCCATCTGTATTTCTACGTTTCAGGTTTTCGGGCAGGATACGGTTAAAACAAATCCTGTTGTTAAAACCAATCCGATTATTTTTGGAGAAGTGTTTTTTGGCTTTGCTGTTGCAGGAGTTTCAGGCGTACATGGTGGCTTTAGTTTAAACTATCAGATAAAAAAAAGCCTGATAACATTAAGAGCTACCGAAATTGATGATGTAAAATTAACTGTTTTAGCTCCGATTATTCCAATCCCGATTCTTGTAGATCAGGGTAATTTACATGAATATGCAGCTTTGTATGGTTTAAGGTTTATCAAAGAAGGAAAATCTATCAGTTTTTCTCTGGGTGTTTCTCAAAATACACGCATTATTAAATACAATGACAACAATAACAATTTTCAATATCAAACTCAAAGTTCTTATGTTGGCTTACCTTTTGAACTTAATGTGAAATGGTTTAAGAAAAATAAAGAACGATACCGGATATATTATGTATTTCCAGTTGGAAAACCAACCAGTTTTGGCAATAGTATCGGCTTAAAACTGTCTGGAAATGTATCTAAAAACAGTTATTTAGCTTTGGGGATTAATTTTGGATTAGGTTATCATAAACATTATTAGTGCATAAAAACAGCATCAAAGATTATTTGTATTTTTGGAAGCAACACAACAGCTTATGCAATTTTCCGACCTTGACCTTGATAAAACTTACACCTACGCCGATTATTTAAAATGGACTTTTGACGAACGGCTGGAACTGATTAAAGGAAAAATATTTCCGATGAGTCCAGCTCCTGCGGAAATCCATCAACGGGTATCAACCGTTGTTGCAAATGAATTGTACAATATTTTGAAAGGAAAACCTTGCCGGGTTTATTCTGCTCCTTTTGATGTTCGTTTGATGCGAAAATCTAAAAAAGACAAAGAAATTGCCACAGTTTTACAACCTGATATTTGTGTGATTTGTGATCTCAAAAAAATCGATGACAAAGGTTGTTTAGGCGCACCTGATATTGTGGTTGAAATTCTTTCCCCAGGCAACAACAAAAAGGAACTGCAAAATAAGTATGAGGTTTATGAAGAAGCCGGCGTAAAGGAATATTGGATTATTAACCCTTACGGCAAAACCTTTTTAAAATATATCTTGGATGAAAACGGACAGTTTCAATCCACAAAATTATTAACGTTGGGCGATGAAGTTACCAGTTCAATTTTACCAAAGTTTGCTTTAAACTTGGATGAAGTTTTTGCCGACTAAAATAAACCAAACAAGTAGTTAATCTATTCAATACTGTTTTTATCACCTTAAAATTGTAATAGAGAAGTATAGTTTATGAGAAATAAAGATTTATAATTATGCAATTTTCCGACCTTGACCTTGATAAAACCTACACCTACGCCGATTATTTAAAATGGACTTTTGACGAACGGCTGGAGCTGATTAAAGGGAAAATATTTCCGATGAGTCCGGCACCTGCAGAAATCCATCAACGGGTTTTTGGAAAAGTATTTGTTGGATTATACATTTACTTAACAAATAAACCTTGTGCAGTTTATTCTGCACCTTTCGATGTTCGCTTAATTAGAAAATCAAAAAAAGACAAAGAAATAATCACAGTTTTACAACCAGATATTTGTGTGATTTGTGATCTCGAAAAATTAGATGATAAAGGATGTATCGGTGCGCCTGATATTGTTGTGGAAATCCTTTCTCCAGGAAACAATAAAAAGGAACTGAAAAATAAGTTTGAGGTTTATGAAGAAGCCGGCGTAAAGGAATATTGGATCATCCATCCGCAGGAAAAAACGTTTTTTAAATATGTTTTGGATGAAGCGGGAAAGTTTATGCCTACGAATTTACTGACTTTTGGCGACGAAGTTACCAGTCCGGTTTTGCCAGGTTTCGCATTAAATTTGGATGAAGTTTTTGCTGACCGTTTAATTTGAACACCCGGTTAAATAACCAATACTGTTTTTACCACCCTAAAATTTGGATAGTAAAATTTATATTTATGAGAAATAAAGATTTATAATTATGCAATTTTCCGACCTTGACCTTGATAAAACCTACACCTACGCCGATTATTTAAAATGGACTTTTGACGAACGGCTGGAACTGATCAAAGGTTATATCTTTAGAATGAGCCCTGCACCGGCAGAAATTCATGAGCGAATATCACAAAGAATTAATCGGGCTTTGCTGATTTTTTTTTATAATAAACCTTGTGAAGTTTATACTGCCCCTTTTGATGTTCGTTTAGTAAGAAAAACAGTATCAGACCGGGATATTACTACGGTACTTCAACCCGATATATGTGTAATATGTGATCTGACAAAAATTGATGAAAAAGGTTGCCTCGGCGCACCTGATATTGTAGTGGAAATCCTCTCTCCCGGAAACAACAAAAAAGAGCTGCAAAACAAATATGAAGTTTACGAAGAAGCAGGCGTGAAAGAATATTGGGTAATCCAACCGCAGGGAAAAATTTTTTTTAAATATATCCTGGATGAATATGAAAGGTTTCAGCCTACAAAAGTATTGACTTTAGGCGATGAAGTTACAAGTCCGATTTTGCCAGGTTTCGCTTTAAATTTAGATGAAGTTTTTGCAGATCGGTTAGGTGGAACAAGCAATTAATGGCATACTGTTTTTAGGCACATAAAAACAGCAAGCGTTGTTTCAAACTAAAAATCAAAAACAATAGATGAACGGATCAAAGCAAAAGACCCATACCAATCCAATAATTGATGCTGATTTTCCGGACCCGTCCGTAATCCATGTTCCCGGCGATGGTTATTACGCTTATGCCACCCACGATGCGCCTTCGCCTACGGTCAATAACATCCAGTTAAGTTATTCAAAAGATTTAACCCAGTGGATAAAACCAGAAGGAGCGTTGGTAGAACCGCCGGTTTGGGCAAAAAACTGTGAAAAATTTTGGGCGCCGCAAGTGGTAAAAGTTGGTTTAGAATACCGCTTGTATTACGCCGCCGAACCGGATACCAAAGACGGCATGTGCCTGGCTTTGGCCATTTCCAACGAACCGCATGGTTTCCGCGATATTGGAAAACCGCTGGCACAAATCCCGGGCTCCACTTACCGGATGATTGACCCATGCTTCTTTTACGATGCAAAAACCGGTAAGAACTTGTTGTTTTATGGCTCTGCCCACGAGCCAATCAGTGTGGTGGAAGTTGCCGAAGATGGCTTTTCGATCATTAGCAAACCAATTGATGTGCTTTTTCCAAAACCCGGTGTAAAGTTTGAAACTTTGCGCGAAGGTGCTTTTATAACTTACCAACCAAAATTCGACCGTTATTTAATGTGGGTTTCGGGCGATAACACCTGGGCCGAAAATGGCTACGCCATCAGCGTTTTTTGGTCTGATGACCTGCAGAAAGAATTTCAACCCATTCCCGGAGACCACCTTATTTTAAAACCGAACGAACAATGGGATGCCCCCGGTCAAAATTGTATTTTAACGGATGCTGATGGCAATGATTGGATTTTTTATCACGCCGTGGATACTCAAGACCGTTTTATTGCCGGAACCAACAAGTTTAAACGCAAAATGTGTATGAAACGTGTTCGGTATGATGAGCAAGGCTGGCCCAGTATTTAAACTTGGATTGTGCCTTTTTATTTATTTGCCTTAATTCAGTTTTTATTTTCAACATAAATCAACATCTTGCGTAAAAACCGGAACTTTAATTTATGATAAAAAAGTACTTTCCGCTGTTACGTGTTTCGCATTATGTCAAAAACTTTTACATATTTCTGCCACTGTTTTTTTCGGGCGAGATATTAAACCATGACAAGTTTTTAAAATCTTTACCTGTATTTTTTGCTTTTTGTTTTGCCGCAAGTTCCATTTATATCTTTAACGATTTGATGGATATTGATTACGACCGGCAGCATCCAATTAAAAGAAACCGTCCAATCCCGTCCGGAAAAATATCCAAACTTGAAGCTTACATTTTGACTGCAATTTTACTTGTAATTGCTGTCGCGATTGGGTTTAGTATTTCCAACCAGGTTTTACTTGTTGTTTTAGCTTATTATATTTTAAACATATTTTACTCTGTCAAATTAAAAAACTTTGCGCTGATTGATGTAACCATTATCAGTATTGGTTTTGATTTGCGTGTAATTGCAGGCGGCCTGGCAACCGGAATATTGGTTAGTAAATGGCTGATGATTATGGTTTTTTTGTTGTCCATGTTTCAGGCACTTTCCAAAAGAATGGACGATTTGTATTTGATGTTAAAAGATGCCGACAAGCAAGTGAGGCGGTCTATCCATGGTTATAGCATTGAGTTTCTTCAAATTGTTTTATCCATGTTGACGGGCGTAATGTTGGTTTGTTACATCATGTACATCATTTCCCCCGAAATTTTGAACCGGCTTGGTGAATATTCTTATTTTACAACCTTGTTTGTTTTACTTGGATTATTACGCTACCTGCAAATAACTTTTGTAAAAAAGACAAGTGGCTCTCCGGTTAAAATTTTAGTGAACGACCGTTTTATACAATTGAGTATTTTATGCTGGTTGTTTTCTTTTGCTTTTTTAATCTACATTAAATGAAAAAATCTTTCATAGCAATCGTACTGATTGTTGTTGCAATTTATGCCTATCTAACTTTTAGATTCGCGCTTAACGGCTATCCCGGTTTTATACAAGATTCAACTTGCTTTTTGCCAACGGCTTATTTTATCAACCATTTTCATCAGTTAATTAATCCTTTGTATGATGCTGGACTTGATCCAATTCAACATCGGTTCCTTTTTTATCCGCCACTGTTTCCTTGCGTTGTTGCTTTGATCAATAGGTTGATGCCCGAGTTTTACAACAACATGCAAGTAAGCCAGTCTTTTATAGATTTGATGAGTTTGATTGTACTGCTGTTTGCTGTTTATGTTTATACCATTAAAAGAAAAGTTAATGCTTCTTTTACCTTATATTTTTTGGTGATACTTTGGCTTTTTGCCTTGTTTTCTTTTTATGGCGTGCAGGAAGGAAGGCCAGAAGTTTTGTGCAAGTTCTTCATTTCCTGCTTTTTGTTAAATAATGTTTATCAAAGTAAGCGGTTTTGCAATTTTAACAACGGGATAATTGTAACGTTGAATATGATTACCTCGCCGGTTTCTACTTTTTATTTGATATTGATAACTGCCGGTTTACTTTTTTACCGGAACGAATTTAAACTAAAACCTATCCTGCAAACTGCTTTGGGCTTTGTCATTATTGCCGGGATTTTTGCAATCTTTTATCCGTATCATATTATAGAATTGATCCAAGCTTTACGCCAACATTCAAAAAATGTAATTGTGAACCGTTATAGCACAAACTCATTAAAAACGTTTGTCAGCTTTTACATCACTTATACTTATGCACCGTTTTTAATCTTCAATTTTCTAATTCCGATTATTTATATTACGCGTATTTTAGTTAGAAAAAGAATGATAATTGCGTTGGGTTTACTTGCAGTTTTATCAATATTGGTATCTTATTTTTCTTTTAGGGATATGCCAATGAATTACAACATGCTTGTTTTATCGCCTGTTTTTTTCTTTGTTTTATTCGTCATAATCACACAACTATTTATAGGCGATAAAAGAAGTACGCTTTTTAAAATTTCATCAATTGGTATTGTGTTTATCTTGTTTGTAAATTCAATTGGTTTTATCCGCAGAACCTTGCTTTTTTACGGCACACAGGATGAAAACAAAATCACTTATAACAATTTTAGGACTGAATTTTTGAAAGTTGCGGCGCAAACAAACAAAGGCAAAAAGATAGGAATTACTTTTTCATTGTGGCCTTATTGTTTAGATCATTATAAAAATATCACCTTAAACCAAACTGATACTTCTATCCAATATTTGATGGTGCAACAATTGTATTCTGGCGCAA
Source organism: uncultured Sphingobacteriaceae bacterium (assembly GCA_964244955.1). Taxonomy (GTDB): domain Bacteria; phylum Bacteroidota; class Bacteroidia; order Sphingobacteriales; family Sphingobacteriaceae; genus Mucilaginibacter_A. The sequence continues at coordinate 13,674 of CAXTKQ010000056.1, forward strand.
CTGAACCGCCAACATTAAAAGATTATAAATTAATCAAAAACAACTTTATCAACAAACATCCAAAGTTGGGGAAAGTTCCTTTAGGCAATACTTATCCCTGGTTTCAAACTGCTGTTTATGAGCGAAAGTAAAATTATTGCTTTTTTTGATTTTGACGGAACGATAACCAACCGCGATATTTTTTGGGACTTTACTTTTTTTCGGTTAAAAAATGGATTGTCGGTTTTAAAAGTTATCCGTGCTCTGCCTGACTTTGCTTTGTATCTCGGTAAGATTTTAAACAACGAACAAGCCAAACAAAGGATTTTTAGTAAATTATTTAAAGATGAAAGTTTGGATAGTTTCAATAATTCAGTTGAGAAGTATTATAAATCTTATCTTCACAAAAGAATTAAAAAAGATGCTTTAGACCGAATTAACTGGCATAAAAACAGTATGCATCAGGTTTGTATTGTCAGTGCCAACTTTGATCTGATATTGCAAAAGTTTGTACAATCCAATCAAATCCAATTAATTTCAACACAAATACAAGTAGAGGATGATTTGATTACCGGAAAATTTGCAACCCGCAATTGTTATGGCGAAGAGAAAGCAATCAGGATCAAAAGTGCTTTCCCCAACTTAAATTCCTACACCAAAATCTACGCTTACGGCGATAGCAAAGGCGATTTGCAAATGCTGGACTTGGCTACAGAAAAGTTTTACTGCTTCTTTAAAAAGTAAGTTTTTCTTTCTACATTTGCGCTCCGCTTTTTGGCGGGTAAATCATTAAATACCAACAGCAAAAAGAATGCAACAGTACGAAACAGTAATCGTTCTTACCCCGTTGTTATCTGTAGATGTAGCGAAAGAGGCCATTGCCAAATTCACTAAAGTTTTAACGGATAACGGAGCCGAAATTATCCAGGAGGATAATTGGGGTTTGAGAAAATTAGCGTACCCTGTACAAAAAAAGAGTACAGGTTACTATCACCTAACTGAATACAAGGCACCGGGTGAACTAATTAACAAACTGGAAACCGAGTTTCGCCGTGATGAGCGCGTGCTTCGTTTTTTAACTATTTCGCTGGATAAACATGCCATCGCTTACAACGAAAAGAAACGTAGTGGTGCTTTTAACCAGCGCAAACCAAAAGCAGAGGAGGCCGTAGCAAGATAATGGCAAACGATCAGATTAAATACGTAACCGCCCCTAAAGTAGAGGACAACCGTAAAAAATATTGCCGTTTTAAAAAGAACGGCATCAAGTACATTGATTACAAAGACGCCAACTTTTTAATGAAGTTCATCAACGATCAGGGTAAATTGCTGCCACGCCGTTTAACCGGAACTTCTTTAAAATTTCAGCGCAAAGTGGCCCAAGCCGTAAAACGCGCGCGCCATATTGGTTTGTTGCCTTATGTTGCAGACTCGTTAAAATAGGAGGATACGAAATGGAAGTTATTTTAAAACAAGACATCAAGAACCTCGGCGAGAAAGATGATGTAGTAAATGTAAAGCCAGGTTACGGCCGCAACTTTTTAATTCCGAAAGGATTTGCAAGTATGGCAACCGAATCTGCACGCAAAGTTTTGGCCGAAAACCTGAAACAAGCTGCTTTTAAACAAGATAAAATACGCAAAGATGCGGATGCCATTGCAGCCCGTTTGGAAGGCGTAACGCTTACCATCGGTGCAAAAGCCGGCGAAAGCGGTAAAATTTTTGGTGCCATCAATACCATTCAGGTTTCGGATGCTTTGAAAAAACAAGGGTTTGAGGTTGACCGCCGCAAAATTACTTTTGACAGCGACCCGAAATTTGTTGGCGATTATGTTGCCAATTTAAACCTGCACAAAGAAGTAAAAGTAAAAGTGCCGTTTACGGTTGTTGCGGAGTAAGAAGTCGGGAAGTTAGGAAGACAAAAAGTTTGGAAGACAGAAAGATGTTGCGGTACTGTCATTTCGAAACGAAGTGAGAAATCTTCATCGAATAACGCATTTAAGCTGCTCTGAATAAGATTCCTCCTACTGTCGGAATGACAACAATGCTTCTTTTAGCACATAAAAATCAGTATCACCAATAAAAGGTGTCCGATTATTCGGGCACCTTTCTTATTTATATTTGGCTTTGTGAAATGCGCCTGTTCAAATACCTCCTCAAATTAATATTGATTGGTTTCTTCGGCGTTACCATTTTGTGGGTGCTGTTGCTGCGTTTTATCAACCCGCCTGTAACATTACTGATGATCGAGCGTGGTTTCGAGCGGAAAGCGGCAGGGAAGGACTGGAAGATAGATAAAGACTGGGTTTCGTTTGATGATATGTCCATCAACATCAAAAAAGCTGCCGTAGCTTCTGAAGACCAGTTGTTTTTAGAGCATCACGGGTTTGATTTACGGGCAATTGAACGCGCTATTGATAAAAACCAGCACAGCAATAAACTGATTGGCGGAAGTACTATTTCGCAACAAACGGCCAAAAATGTGTTTTTGTGGCCCGGACGTTCGTACATCCGTAAAGCTTTTGAAGCTTATTTTACCATGTTGATCGAAGCGTTGTGGAGCAAAGAACGGATCATGGAAGTTTATTTAAACGTGATTGAAATGGGTGATGGGATTTATGGAATTGAAGCCGCTTCGGAAACTTATTTTAAACGCCATGCCTCGCAACTGAGCAAACAGCAGGCAGCTTTAATTGTGGGCGTTTGGCCAAACCCGCTTAAATGGTCGCCGGTAAAGCCAACGCAATACATCAGGCACCGTAGTTACCTGATCATGAAAAATATGCGCAGGTTGGGGCCTTTGGATTTTTAGGGCATAAAAGAAGTATCAGTGTTGTCATTTCGACCGAAGGGAGAAATCTTATTTCAACCAGAACAACGGCTTTGAAGAAGATTTCTCCCTTTGGTCGAAATGACAACAAAAATCAAACTTCAATCAAACTTCCAAAAAACCTGGCGTGCCAACTGTTTTTTAAAGGCACTTGCCACTTCGTTTCAAAATCCTGAAGGTTGTTTACCAAATTGTTAAACACCATTGTTTCGCCGGTTATTTTTCCTGTCCGCAGCAGTTCTTCCAATTCTTCGCGTGTGGCCGATTGTATTTTGTCGCCTTTTACATAAGCTGTGTTAAAACGGTCGAACAAGTTGATGCCAAATTCTTGTTCCACATCTTGCATAAACCTTACTGATTTATCTATTGAACAACCGCTTGCGCCGGCCTGGCTTTCATCAACTACCAAAACAATAAAACGCTGATAAACCACTTGGGTAGCCGCTTTTAGTTGTTGATTGTGCGCCGTCCAACTGCTGGCAAATTGGTTTAACAGAGGTTGTAAACGGGCAACTTCCTGTTCGGATAATTCCCGGTTGGCTTGGTAAACCCAAACTTTTGATGCAGGTGAAAATTCCATGGCACAAAAATAGTTAAAGGCTGGGAAGGAATTGTATTTGAAAGTAAATCTTTAATAGTTTTGCTAACGAAACTGGTTCTATAAATCTGGGTTTTATTTAAAAAATGACTATTTGATTTGACTTAAATTACAGCACACATAACTAAGGCAAAACTATCTATACCTATCTCAATTATGTTTTTTTATTAAGAGATGCAATTTCAGCGATATATCTATATGTTATGGCAATTCAAGTGTAATTTTAACATAGCCTCTCCATTACTAGGATGAAACGGAGGGCTATGTTTAGCTTTACAGATCAAATGCTTTTTCTTTAGGATTGCTATGAAATTTTCCGGCTGGGGTGATGCGGAAAGTGCCTGAAGTTGCGAAAGTATCTTCCATAAACATAAAGTGATAGATTTTGCCATCTTTCACTTTTGCCAAAATTGAGAAAGGTGAAGTAACTTTTTTGTTTAGTGTTCTTGAAGTGTAGGTGAAGCTTCCGAACACTGCTACTTTTTCATCGGCGGCAAATATATCTTGTACCTCAAATGCCTGAATGGTCCAGAAAGCATTAACGCCGGCAAAGGTATCAATAAAGGCTTGTGCTCCTTTATACGTACCAGTCCAGGGCAGTATTTTCTGCAATTCCGGATCATTAAAGTTTAACGAAACATAGGTTGCATCATCGGCAATGATAGGCCTCATGACATCTGGATTAGTTGTGTTGGCTAAAAATTTTTGAATCACCTCTAACGGTGTTGATGCTGAATTTTCCATTTTAGTATTTTTTATTTATAAGTTAGAAAGCGTATTAGATGCAATGATAGTTGCACCGAAAAGTTTGGTGCTAAAAAGACCAGCTGCAGTTAGTGTCAAGCCTTTCAGATGCCTCCGGCGAGAAGCCATTGCCTATGTAGTTTCTCGTGTCATTACTTTAATTATTTAATGCAAAGGTATTCCAAAAGGAATTTTCTTGCCAATGATCCAGTTTAAGAAATTAACTTGATTCAAATCAAGGGTATGATTATTTTGCATTCCTCTTTATGTTATACAAGAAGCTGACACAAAAGCCACTATAAAATGGGAACAGACTTTAACATGAAAAATTTTTCGATATTGCTAATTTGATGTTAATGAAAACCAATCACCCAAAACAACTATTGGCTTTTATTTAAAATCATTTTTAATTTCACTTATATTTATAGGGTAAAGTCAAAAGTATTTTAATGAAAGATCCGATACCTCCGGATTCCACCGAGCTACTACTTACTTACTTCGAGCAGTTTTTTCCACTAACCGAAGAAGAGAAAGAACTGGTAAGGACAAACTTCCACTCACGGTTTTATAGGAAAAGACAGTTTGTTTTGCAGGAAGGCGATATATGCACCCAGTTTAATTTTGTCGTTCGTGGCTGTTTAAGAATTTACAAAATTGATGACAAAGGAAATACACATATTCTTCAATTTGCTCCCGAAAATCATTGGATCAATGATTTGGGAAGCTTTCATAGTGTAAAGCCTTCTGCTATGGCTATCGATGCTTTGGAAGATACGGTAATACTGCAAATCAGCCGGGATGATTTGATATCGCTTTATAAAGCTTCGCCCCGGTTTGATCGCATTTTTCGTATACTGATCGAAAAAAATTTTATTCGCCTACAGCAACGGTTGCTGCAAAATATTAGTTCTGTGGCGGCGGAACGCTACCAGTCCTTTTTGGAACTCTATCCTCATTTAACCAATCGCATTTCACAAGTGCAAATTGCAGCCTTCTTGGGTATCACGCCAGAGTTTATAAGCCGGCTTCGGAACTCGCGCAACCAAAGTGCAAAATCATCAAAACCTTGAACCACATCAACACTATTTCTTAAACCAGTTCATGGCAGGTTCACTGCTTATGCGGAAGATTTGCTTTAACAAATCAATCACATGTTATAATAAAAATAGTCATTACCTGAGTTCGATTTAGAAAATGACTATTTAATCTGGACTTAACTGTTTCAAACTTAATTGCAGGTTTCTTAAAGAAAAACGAGTAAGCTATTAGTCCAGAAAACAACAATTGTTGATGCTGTTTTTATGCCCTAAAAATTAAGGTTGAGATTGTATTGGATTGATAATGAATACTTCTTTGGGAAAAAGCAGGATGTGCAGCAAAAGAATCTATAAATAAATTTTCAAAAAAATTTTCAAAAGTAAAAAAACACGTTACATTTGCAACCCCAACCAGGGGGTACCATAGCTCAGTTGGTAGAGCAAAGGACTGAAAATCCTTGTGTCGCTGGTTCGATTCCAGCTGGTACCACAAATAATCAAACTTTTTAAAATCCTGTAATTGATATCAATTACAGGATTTTTTGTTTTTATTCAAATAAATATCCCTAAATGTTTAGAATAAACCATCCTTTTGATCTTTACATTCTTTTGGCTACCTGCATTCTAAACCAGTTTACATCTACATAACCGCCTAATGCTTTTGTTGCATAATTAAACAAACAAAACTTGTTGCCGGTAAAAACAGATAAGCTAAACTTCATGGCAAAAGCATTCCCCAAAGGTTTGAAATTGATATTATCGGTGCTGTAAAAAAAAGTAGCATTATCATTAATGAAATTTGCTTTTGCCTGAAAATAAATTTTGTTTGCCGTCCAGTTTTCTACGGCAGTTAATTCTTTGCCATTATCCACCATGACCAAACGTTTTTTACCGTCTTTAATTTGAACAGCAATATAAGCATACGGGTCTTGAAATAAAGCCAAACCTGCCACATCACCTTCTTGCATGTGGCCAACCTCAAATTCTGCAGTGCCGGTTGAGGCTGGGCCGAAAGGGCGTTGGGTCAACGTATTTCGGGCCATGGTAAGCTTGTTGGTTACGGTTGCTGTTTTTAGCCGTAAATATCCTTTTCTCGCGGAAAGTGACCATAAGCTATCATTCGGATTATGGTTCCAGGCCCATTGCAAGCCCAATTTTGGCTGGTCAAATTCATCGGATGTTGGCAAAACGGTAGCCGACCAGCTTTTGCCCACGTTCGGTTTTTTATAAGTTGTTACCGCTTTACCGTTTACGCCCAGCATTGGCCAGCCATCCGTCCAGGTAACGGGTTGTAAAGTAGGAACCCTTCCGATGGCATCCCGGTCCTGAAATATCACCGACCACCATTCGCCGGTTTGGGTTTGGATCAAAGCGCCCTGGTGCACGCCTTTTTTTCGGAAGCCCATATCATCTTTCAACACTACTTTTTCTTCATAAGGGCCATAAATATTTTTAGAACGCATCGCAACCTGGTAGCCATCGCCGCCGCCGTA
>CAXTKQ010000056.1:20364-24423 GCA_964244955.1 uncultured Sphingobacteriaceae bacterium
GTGCAATACAAATAATAATAACCATTAATTTTATAAACGTGGCTGCCTTCCAAACCGCCACGCTGTTTGCCTTCAAAAATTATGGTATCTTTTGATTTGGGCGACAGATCAGGGTTAACTTCCGTTAAGTTTAGCTTTGAATAGCCGTGTACGATATAAATTTTGTTGTCGTCATCAAAAAACAAACCGGCATCATAATAAGCTTTGGGCAGTTTGTTCAGTTTCCAAGGGCCGGCAGCATTTTTTGCCGTGCATAAAAAACCACCTTCATCCAACGTTACAAAAAGGATGTAAAACTGCCCGTTGTGGTAGCGAATGCTGCTTGCCCATTGCCCATGCGAATAACGCGTTGCCCCTTGCATATTATAAGCAGGAAACCCGGGCATCCGTTCTACGGCATTGCTTAGGTATTGCCAGTTTACCAAATCTTTGGATTGCATCACCGGCACGCCCGGAAAAAAATTCATGGTGGTGCTAACCATATAATAAGTATCGCCAACGCGGATAACGTCATTGTCCGGAAAATCAGCCCAAATAATCGGATTGGTGTAAGTGCCATTACCGTTGTCCGCAGTTTGTGCAAAAACAGGAAAAGATAAACCGGTGATGAACAGGATAATTACAGCAAACAAAGCTTTTGCTGTTAACTTATAAATATTCATAAGTGAAAATTAGGTTTGTTATAGCTAGTTACAGTAAAACCAAATTTTTTTAAAAGCTTAATTTTCAAACAAGTTTAAATTATGTTGATGCTTCTTTTATCAGCATAAAATCAGTAACGTTTTGGGTTGAAAATGCCAACACCAATTTTATACCGATAAAAGAAGCATCGGCAATTTTGTAAGTTTTTAAGAATGAAAACATCCAATTGTTTATTGCAAATGCTGTTGCAGGTAAGCTTTGGTTTTTGATTTAGAAATATCGTTGGATAACAAATCAATTTCCTTTTGATCGTAAGGAGAAAAATCTCCGTGAAACAGATCATGCTGCCAAACTTTTGGAACAGGATCTCCGGGGCGGTGGCCCCAGGGAAGATTGGTTTGTGTTTTTCCGTTCACCAATCCCCACAACAAACAGCCAATCTTTTCATCATAAAAAACAGCAAGGTTATCCTGGATAATAGATTTGTTCGGCCGGTTCATCCATTCGGTATTGATCAAAGGGCGGTTATAAACTTTAAGCTCGGCAATGTTTTTAATCAAATCATCCTTGTTTCCATAATTATGGAAAGAGATGATGTCTGAACCTGCAACTGCAATCTCATTCAGTTCTTTGTTTTTGTTCCAAATATCAATCGTTACCGGTTGCGAAGGATGTACTTCGTGCGCCCAGCGGATCACTTTTTTAAGCAAAGGCAAAGTAGTTGTGCCCAACCCGCCGTTGGTAGGTTCGTTGTACAAATCCCAAATAAAAATGCGCGGGTCATTTTTAAAACGGCCCATTACCGCTTTCACATATTTTTCCAGCCGCGGGTGCGTGGTAGAATCAACCACCATGCTATGGCCGGGGCTTGGCGACCATGCCCAGGCGTACCAGCCTTTTACCGGCTCGGGCTGTTTGCCAACTTTAGGATCGTGTTCCAACCCGAACACACAATCATCAAAAAGGGCAGGCATAAATTTGATGTGATGCTTGTTGCAGATGGCCAAAAATTTATCCAACGTATTTAAAAAATAGGCCGGGTCGTCTTCATAAACTGCAAACTGCAATACTGCCCGCAAACTGTTTAAGCCCGATTTTTCTGCCAGATCCAGTTCTTTATCAATTGCTACGGGATCAAAAGTGGTTTTGTCCCACATGGCGGTATAATTAATGGCATAAGCAGGGATATAATTAAAGCCGCAATACCAGGGCTGCTTGTTGTACCATTCCTTGATTTTTTGTTCGGGCCAGCGTTCGTCTTTTTGTTGTGCCGAAACGCGGGCTGATTGAAACAACAGGAATAGGCTTATCCCTAAAAAGATTTTTTTCATGATAAAAGAGTTTGGTTTAACTGTTTTATAAATTTGGTTTTTGGTTATGTGCTGTTGAAATTTTATTTTTTAAGAAGCTGTTTCTATGTGTATATAAATTTATGCTGATGCTTCTTTTATCCCTATAAAATTGGAACCTCATTTTAAATTTTCAGCAAAAAACAATAAAGAGTTTTTGATATGTTTTTCCCAATACGCCCATTCATGGCCGCCGGTATATTCTTTATAAATATGTTTGATCTTTGCCTGATCTAATTTAAAGTGCAAATCACGGTTGTCATCAATCAACAAATCTTCATTGCCGCAATCAAAATAGATGGGCAAAAGATTTTCACGATGCCGGAAAATCGTTTCAAAAACGTCTTCATCTGCGGCATCTTTTTGTTTGTAGTGGGTTAAATCCTCTTCAACAAAAAGCTTGATCTGCTGCAAGTTGGTGATGGAAGAATGCCCGGAAACCGCCCGGAATTTATGGTGGTATTTTGCGCCGATCCTTAAAGCGCCAAAACCACCCATGGATAAACCTGAAATAAAAAAAGGGGAATCTGCCGTAACGCCGTCAATGTACTGCTGCAAAACATCCGGTACATCTTCGGCAGTCCATTTTTCAAAATCCTTATTGTTGTGCGAGAGATATGCTGACCCGTCTCCCCAAAGCCCGTCAGACGGCATAGCAATAACCATGGCAGGAAGTTCGCCGTTTGCCATCATTTTAAGTGCTTGAAGATGCACACCGGTTTTTTGTGCCCAAATCCAGGCACTTCCGTAAACGCCATGAAGCAAAATAACGACCGGATAGGATTTTGCCGGATCAAGGCCGGGCGGTACAAATACACAAATATCGCCCCTGCCTTTCAGGTTATCGCTTTTTATGGTGATGAACCTGAGGTAATTGCTTTCAAAACGAGGATCGGAAATTTCAACTGTCCTGAATTTATTCATGAACTTGTTTGGGGTTTAGCTTCTGCATATTTAGATGCTTCTTTTAACACTAAAAAATTGGTGTTTAATATTTCATTTCATAAAACAGTTGATGATTTTTAGGGCATAAAAGAAGCATGTTGACAGATCGGTTTTTAAGGAATATCAAAATAGAAAACACAAACAAATTTGATAACAAATTCAGGGAAACACGATAACGCCTTTTGCATTTCGGCCTTTTATCAGATCGTCAAACGCGGTTTTAATATCTTTTAATTCATAAGTTCGGGTAATCATTTCCTCCAACAAAAGGTTGCCTTTGTCGTACTGGTTTATAATCTTCGGGAAATCAATTTCGGGCCTGCATTTTCCATACAAAGGGTTCATGTAGATTTTGTCCCATTCAAAAAGCCGCATATCAATTGTAATTTCCTGTTCGATGCCACTTACCTGCACCGCTGTCCCTGCATAGCGGACCATGGCCAAAGGTGCCGCGCCCAATTGCGGAATTGCAGTGCATTCGAAAGCATAATCAGCACCTCTTCCGCCTAATAATTCTTTTACTTGCTTGGCCGCCAGCAAAAGGCCTGCATCTTGTTTATCGGCAACAATAAAATCAGTGGCGCCAAACTGGTAAGCCATTGCAGATTTATTTTCATTAATATCAACAGCGATAATGCGAACAGCGCCGGAAAGTTTTGCCGCCTGTATCACGTTCAGCCCAACTCCTCCGGCGCCCAGCACAACGACAGATGAACCAGCCTGAACTTTAGCAGCGTTTACCACTGATCCGTAGCCCGTCATCACGCCGCAGCTAATGATACTGGCAGCATCAAAAGGCATCTTTTTAGAAGTGTTGCGTACTACGGCCGATGATTTAACTAACGCATATTGCGATAACGTGCCCAAATTAAAGGAGCGGAGAATGGGTTTCCCTTTCCATTTTGTACTGCTAAAAACAGCATGGCCCGGCGTATAACCGTTTCCTCCGGCAACCACCGGCGAATTGTTTTCGCAAATATTCTGGTTTCCTTCCAGGCATTGAAAACAATGGCCGCAAGGTGTGGCCCAGTTTAAAATAACAGGATCGCCTTCTTTTACATTTTTTACGAGGTTGCCGGTCTGCACCACGATACCAGCACCTTCGTGGCCCAGTACCAATTGC
>CAXTKQ010000057.1:0-5746 GCA_964244955.1 uncultured Sphingobacteriaceae bacterium
CTTTATATGATCTCGGCAATCTTCCGTCCGCAGCAAATATTTTTCAGAAGTTATGGTGGTTTTTACCGCAACATGCTTCTTTTAGCACAACATTTTTTTGTTCAGGACGAAGTTTCCAAAACATTGCTGAAGGAAATTAACATTGATAACGTTACGGTGAGCGGCGATACGCGTTTTGACCGGGTTTGGGAAAATGCACAAAACATAAAACCGTTGGAAGCAATTGAAGCATTTAAAGCCGGACAGCAAGTTTTTATCGCCGGAAGCACCTGGCCGCCGGATGAAGACTTGATTGCCAAATTAGTTTTGATTTATCCAAATTGGAAATTTATCCTTGCGCCGCACGAGATCGGCAAAGAAAAAATCAGTAACCTGCTGCAAAAGCTTCCCGATGAAAAAAAAATCTGTTATTCTGAAATCACTTCTGATTCTGCTTTACTGAAGCAAAAACAGGTTTTGGTGATTGACAACATTGGTTTATTGTCCAAGCTTTACCAATACGGAAACCTGGCTTATATCGGCGGCGGATTTGGAACCGGCATCCACAATACGCTTGAAGCTGCTGCTTTTGGTTTGCCGGTTATTTTCGGCCCGGTTTATCATAAGTTTAAAGAAGCTAAAGATTTGATTGAACTTAACGCAGGTTTTTCGGTGGTAAACGAAGCATCGCTGGAAAACATTGTAGCACGTTTAATTGAAGACAAAGTTTTTTATCGGCAAGCATCAACCAACGCTAAAAATTATACAAAGCAAAACACGGGCGCGACCGACAAGATCATGAACTATATTAGAAAGCATGATTTTTTGAACTAAAGGAGAATTTGGTTTTTTGAATGCTTCTTTTATCGGTATAAAATCTTTAAATCTAGAGACGGCAAAGCGGTGCTGTCATTTCGACCAACGGGAGAAATCTTATTTCAACCAGAAAAGCAATTTTGAAGAAGATTTCTCCCTTCGGCGCGAAATGACAAAGCGCAGCAGCAACCGTTCAGCTTAAAACCACAGGAGTTTAAGCAACCGCCATTTCCCTTAAAGCTTCAATAAATTTTGGCGAGTCGTTCAAGCTTTCTACCAATTGTATTTTTTCTCCGCCCAAGGCTTTAAAATCTTCCTGATATTCTACCGAAACTTCGTAAACCGTTTCCAAACAATCGGCCACAAAAGCCGGGCAAAACACGAGCATTTTTTTCACGCCTTTTTTGGCCAGTTCGGCCACCACTTCAACGGTATAAGGCTTTACCCACGGGTCGTTTCCTAAACGGGATTGGAAACAAATGGTGTATTTTTCTTTAGGCAGGTTTAATTTTTCAGCAATTAATCGCGCTGTATCGTGGCATTGTGCCGAATAGCAAAACTTGTTGGCATCGGTTAAAGTAGCGCAACAATTGTCAACTTTCAAACAATGTTTTTGGGTTGGATCTGATTTGATCAACTGCCTTTGCGGCAAACCGTGAAAACTGAACAAAACATGATCGTAAGTTTCCGGTTGATATTTGCGCCCGTTCTCCGCAAAGTTTTCGATCATCAATTCATTGTTGTGGAACGAATTAACGAAAGACAGATCAGGAATTGTTAGCCATTTGCTTACCAGTTCCATTACTTTCTGATAAACCGAGCCGCTGCTCGCCGAAGCATATTGCGGAAACAAAGCAATTACTTTTAAACTGTCTATGTTGGCAGCTTTTAATTTTTCTAAAGCAGATTCTATCGAAGGGCTTTGATAACGCATGGCCAGTTCTACTTGGTAGTCATCACCCAGGCTTTCCTGCAACAATTCGGCTTGCTTAATACTGTAATATAACAAAGGGGAACCGTCTTGGTCTGACCAGATTTCGCGATACAACTTGGCAGATTTTGGTGCGCGAAACGGCACGATGGCTCCCTTTACAAGCAAAGCACGGGCAACAGGATTAATGTCAATCACGCGGCCGTCCATTAAAAACTCGTCCAGGTATTTCCGTACATCTGCTGTTTTCGGACTATCGGGCGTACCCAAATTCACCAATAAAACCCCTTTTTTTCCCATAACCTGTTTGCGGCAATGCTTCTTTTATCGTGCAAAAATAGGTTTTATTGAGTTGGTAAGGGTTGAAAAAGACCAATGAAAATCAATTTTACGGTTTTACAACATTTAAATTTGATTTACTTAAATTTGATTTATGAGCATACTAGTAAACACAAAAAACGAACAGGAAGAAAAAGTTTTATTGGCTTTTTTAGACAGTTTACATTATAACTATCAAGCTGATATTGGTAATGGAACAGATCAAATTAATGTTTCATTTCTTGATCAATACAACAAAGAGATAGAGCAGGCCGATTTGGAAATAGAAAGCGGCGATTTTGTTAAGCACGAAGATGTTAAACTACTTTTTCAACAAAGAAGAAAAAATCTTTAATGGAAATAAAATGGAATAAATTAGCTGTTAAACAGTTATTACAAGCTATTGAACATTTGGAAGACAACGGGCAAATTGCATATGCAGAAAAGATAGAAAAGAAAATTTTAGCAAAAATAAAATCATTACCCGAAAAATTCGCAGCTTATCAGCCCGACAGGATCAAGAAAAATAATGATGGAAGCTTTTACGCATTTGAAGTTGACCGTTACAGGGTTTCCTACAGAAAACTGCCTAAAGAAATAAGAATTTTAAGAGTAAGGCATACCAGCAGACGGCCCTTTACAAGATAAAGATTACCTGTTAGTGCAGGTGCTGATTACTACTTTAAACCAGGTTTTATTAAATAGGAGTTGTTACGGAGCTATGCTTAATAAAAACCAATTTGACCAAGCGTTAACATCCTGCTTTAAAACAACTTTCTAAACTAAAATTAAAACACCACCTTCAATCTTTTTTAACTAAAACTTTACCAGTGCCAAAGCCAATTAGCCCGTTCATGTTGCTTCCCTCTGTAATAATGGTATAATTTCCTGTCCGGTCTGAGGTGAAGAATTTGATGGCCGCTTCGCCTTTTGCATCGGTAATTATGTCTGGCTCCCAATGTATGGTTGGCCTGAAATCTGTTTTTACCTGTGTTTCCCGGCTTTTGTATTTTGGCGTATAAAATTCCTTGACAGAGGCAGGCATTAGCGGCCTATATAAATAAAAGCCGTCTTTGGAATTGATCAAAGGGCCTTTTCCGGAAACTGTGGTAATTTCGATATAAGCATAATCTCGATCATTTACCGAACTTATATAAGACGTTAGTTCGCCGGGCGACATGGCTGCGTTATATGTGTTATTATATTTGCCGCTATACATTACTTCCATTCCCTTAATGTCCTCTGCAGTAAACTGTTCAATTATACCTTTTAAATATATTAACCTTTCATACTTTGATTCACTGTCTGGCTGAAAATAGCTTTCTACATCAATGCCATCAAAAATGAATCGTGCACGATGCATTTTTATCATATAGCTGGGCTTAGATTCATAATCAGAACTAATTCTTACTGGAAACATACCTTCATGAAAACCATTGATCTTACTATTTAAAAAATCTAGTAACGGTGTTTTTGCCGCCTTGAGCATGTCTTTTTCGTCCAATATTTGGTCTGCGTTGCCTGGCCCGTTCAGGTTTTTTGAACCTTTTACTATCCGCTTGCCCCTGATTACCACCTCTTTTAAAACGTTTTTGCCAAACAAGGCCTCTTCCGTTTTTCTTTTTGCCTGAACATTGTTTTTTATCACAACAAGCGAGATGCTGTCCATAAAATAATCCTGTTTGACTTTTTTTGGCATGACGGGCACCGGTAATGGTTCTTCGTCCTGCATCTGAAAACCGACGTTCCTGCTTTTGCCGTTCTTGTTCAGGGCCTGCAGCAGGAAATTGGCGGTATCAAGCAGCGGCAAATTTTTAAAAGTAAACTCACCGCTTTGGTTGCTGATGGTATCCATTGTAAAAAACGGGTGCCGGGAGAAAAGCTTAACAGGAACGTTTGGCACCCCTTTGTTCAGCAAATTGGTAAGTTTCCCTTTTACCATAAACTCCGGCTGTGCCTGGTATTTGATCGTAGGGATTTTAAAACTGTTGTTCCAATGATAACCTACCCAGCCCTGGGTGAGCAATAGGTTTTCCAGGGCCGCCTGGTTTTCAGGTTTGTCTACTAAATAATAGGCTGGGTTTTCAACTGTTCCTTTTAAATCGCTTGTCAAAAGCAAACGGGTTAATATGGTTGCTGTTGAATCGGCAGCTACCAGCCCGTCATCAGTAACAGCAACGCCGAAACTTCCTTGTACCGGCATACTGTTTTTATCGGTTACTTTTAGGTGTAGGGTTACACTGTCGCGGGTATGGTAATTTTCCTTACCGGTTTTTAAGCTGATGTTCAATCCATCATGATGTTCTACAAAAGTAAGGCGTTCATTAACGGGGTTTAAGTTTTCATCAAACAAAGTCATGCGGATAATGCCGGTTGGAAATTTATCTTTCGGTATCACCGAGTTCACTTCCCTGTTGGTAAATTTTGCAATCGCGCCATAGCAAACCACGCCACGGGATTGTGCTATCAAATAATATGTGGCCGCATTGGGAATTGTTTCCGAACAAACCATGTTGACCTTTAATACATCACTTCCAAAATCATTGGTAATTTTCAAAACAACCCCTGATGCTTCCGCTTTTGGTAAAGCGTAGGTTTTAGGTTCCGTTCCGGCAGTAATAATCTTTGCAAAATAACTTTCTCCGGCTATTGGTGTAAAATCAAAAGAACCCATTCCAGCATGTGTAGTTTTAAAGCTTGCCACTTCTTGTTTTTTACTGTTGTAGATTTTTCCGGATATATCTATGCCCATACCGTTTGCTGCAAGCGCTTTAAACCCAACCCTTGATTGTATCCCGTTAACCAACTTTCCGCCTTCCGGCATAAACTGCAGGTCAATGTCATCAACCTTATTTGATGAATGTTTGGCTGTACTGCCGTTGGGCTTGTTAGAACCGGCTGCACTGTTATAATTATTGCCAGGGGAAGCCGCTGTTGTGTTGATATAAAAAAGGTTTTTTGTAAAAACATAATCACTTCCCCAGTTGCGCATCCAGTTGGTATAGGCCCGAAGGGTAAAAGCACCGGCAGGCAGTTCATTGTCCAAAGGAATTGAACCGCGGAACAAGCCATCATTAACCTGAAAAAGCAAACGCTTAACGATCTGGTTATTTTTGTCAATAATCTCCGTATATACAAGGCCGCTTTTCGCAGATGAAGTTAAATTCCTGGCATCAAATAAATAACCTTTTAACCACAAGGTATCGCCGGAATTATAAATTGGTTTATTTGTTTGCAGGTAAAGTTTCTCAACCGGAAGGGTTTTCGCCAGGCTGTCTGCAAACGCGTTTATTGTTTGGATACCATTTGTTTGCTGCCCGTAAGATTTAACTGTTACCGTAAAGAAAAGAAGTATACCAGCTACTAACCATCTTACATTAAGCTGTTTAATAAACATGGCTGACATATTGATTAATTTTTACTAATATATCGAATTACCACTAATTGAAATAGGTTTAATTGATGGTAAAATACTGTTCAAGTTTCTACGTAAAAAACAATCATGCTTCTTTTAGCACCAAAAAATTTAGTGCTAAAAGAAGCATGGAAAAATATAACGAACAAGATTTAAACATGACCTATGTTCAAACCATATCATACATTTTTGATTTATATAAATCAAAGTTTAACCTACTATTAATTCCGATCCCCATGAAATGTTTATATCAGCCAAACCTAATTTGGTTGTTGGCTTTGTTGATT
>CAXTKQ010000057.1:5756-24236 GCA_964244955.1 uncultured Sphingobacteriaceae bacterium
ACACAAGGCTGCGGTACAATCCGCCCGGCCCGCAACAGTGATGAAAACACCAATAACTATTGTGCAGTACCGCACCAGCTTTTTGCCATTGATACGCTTCATACCGATAAGGCTGCAGCTTTACCAATGCTTGATACAAACACAGTACAAGGCTTATCACATCGCAGCCTTCAGTTAACCCATGCTTATGGCTTTGATCCTGGGTTGCAGCAACTTATTCAAAAGGGCAAAGGCCTTACGCCTACAAGCCCTGCTTATCCGGCTTTTTTGAAACATCGCAAAGCAATTGTTTTGAAAATAGTTGATGCTTCAGCAGATGTACTGCAGGTTGCCGAGGAGTTGGAATGTGAGAGGCAGCGTGCCGAACAGTCGGCCATAGCATTGCAAGGACGGGAAGATAAGCAGCGGAACAACCTTACTGTCGGTTCATTACTGCTTGGTGCAGCCAGCGGTACCATTAGTGCAACAGTAAAAAATTCAGACTTAAACCTGGTGCTAACAGTAAGCACTGCCGTTCTAAGTGCTGCATTAGGGGTTGCTACTATCTTCGTAAACCCCAAAATAAATTACCCGATTAACCAAAACCTGCTTACCGACGTATGGTACCAACACCCACGCTCGGCCTTGTACCCGCCCGGCCTTTGGATTGTACTTAATGAAAAGCGGGAAGGACGTTCTGACGAAGCTGTGCGTTCACTACTCCAAACCTCCCGCATGCGCTGGGCAAAGTACGACCAGTTGACTAAAGGTAAACCTCAACAGCAAAAGCAGCAGCAAAAATTATTTTTTGGCAACGGCGGAAGTTACCATATTGACGATCTCCACACCCTTTCTAATATGCTTACAGAGATTGAAGTTATGGTTCGTCTTGTTAATCAAGATCTGCAAAAGCTGCAGGTAGAGGTAAGCAATTTGGAACCGCGGTAATCAGCTATTAAACATGGTACTATTGTTTGATAGATTGAAATTGGCAAGAAAGAAAAGATGACCAAAGCTTTTTTTAGCATCTAACTTTATGTATGCGTTTCTGGTTTTTGTATGAGAGATATAATCTTAACACTAATTTTATAATGCTAAAAGAAGCATGGCAAAATAGTTGATTCAGCAATAAAAGCTTAAGCAAATTTTATGGTTTACCTTGAATGTTGTTAAAGTTTATTTAAACAGAAAGAATATTTTGCTCAAACACCTTTCATCTTCCACAACAACCACCAGGGCGTTCCCGGTGCATCATGGTGTTCATAGTGATAGCCAAAAAAATAGCAGGTAAAAAAAGCAACCACATGGTTTTTGTTTTGCGTGCGCGAATGGTGCCGGTTATCGTGCTCGCCTTTGTGCGGCAAGTAAGTGCCAAAGTAAAAAAGCTGCAAGGTGCTGAGCAGCGAAGGCAAAACCCAAAACAAAATGAGGTTTTGCTGCGGAACCCAAACCTTCAAAACATTAAACAAAACCGCCATAAAAACAACCTGCCAGATAGTAAGGTAATTGCGGAAGAAACGAAAAAACCAACTCAAAAAGTTGCCGTTGTGGTAATCCGGGTCGTGCTCGGTATGCACGTGGCTGTGGTGCAGATGGTGTTTGGTGTACAATTTGGGGTACCAAAAAGCGGCGTAAAACAAGGTGCAAACTTGTCCGACTACTCGGTTTACAATTGGATTTGGGGAAACCGTGCCGTGCATTGCATCATGCGCTGTAATGAAAAGGCCGGTGTATAAGTGCATTTGCACCAAAATCAACAGGTAAACCAAGGGGTTGCTCCAGCTGAAATGCCAGCGCATCAACAAAACGGTGGAGATAACCCAGCAGGAAATAACGAGCGTTGCAAACATCAAGCCCAGGCCGGAAGCTGTATATTTTTTGATAGTCAGTTCGGCCATGCTATTTTTAATATTGTTCTAAAACTTTTTTCACTTCTTTCATCAGCCACATAGGCGTGGAAGTTGCGCCGCAAATGCCAATTGTATCATTTGGCGAAAACATAGAAATTTCCAATTCATCCGCAGAAGAAACGAAATAAGTGTTCGGGTTATGCTTCCGGCAAACTTCGTACAAAACTTTTCCGTTTGAAGATTTTCGGCCGGATACAAAAAGGATTTTATCAAACCGGCGCACAAACTCCGGCAAATCTTTGTCGCGGTTAGAAACCTGGCGGCAAATGGTATCGTTGGCAATTACTTCGTGGCCACGGCTTAAAAGTTCATCCTTGATATGATAAAACTTTTCCATGCTTTTGGTGGTCTGGCTGTACAACGTAAATTTTTGCGGCAAATCAATTGCATCCAGTTCTTTTATATCCTGAAAAACCAACGCTTCGTTGTTGGTTTGCCCTTGTAAACCAATTACTTCTGCATGGCCGTGTTTGCCAAAAATCAAAATCTTTTCGTCCTGGTCGTGCGAACTTTTGATCCGGTTCTGCAACTTTAACACTACCGGACAGGAAGCATCAATTAAATTAATATTGTTTTCGAGTGCGACACGATAAGTTTCGGGCGCTTCGCCATGCGCGCGGATCAACACTTTTTCGTGCTGCAGTTTGGGCAAATCCTCATGCGAAATAATACGCAAACCTTTCAGTTTTAGGCGTTCTACTTCTTCGTCGTTGTGCACAATATCGCCCAAACAATACAGGTAACCATCCTGTTCCAAAATTTCTTCTGCCATATCAATGGCATAAACTACACCGAAACAAAAGCCGGAATCCTGATCTATTGTTACCTGTAACTGATAGTTTTCCATAAGTACAAATTTAACGGAAAATGCCGGATATAAGTTCCTTAATTATCAGACAAAATTCAAAACTGCAAAAAACAAGAACTGCACCAACAGCAAAACCGGCGCAACTTTGTTTTGAATCCGGAAATTAAACAATTGAAAAACAGCAAGTAAAGGCAAACTGACAAGAACCCAGCCGATATAATTTTTGATTGGCACAAAGCCGGAAAGCCAGTGCCAGTAATCAAAATGGATGGCAACCGGTTCGATCAGCAAATCGAGCAAAACCAACAAAATGCTTCCAATGACAATTTTAAGCCATGCTTCTTTTACCGGTACTTTTTTAATGAACACGCCGGTTGAATAGATCAATAAAAACCAGTTTACGCCGATCATCAACGGAATGTCCTTCAGCTTAAAACCCAAAGTTTCTCCGTAAACGTAATTGCCAAAAAGCCAGTGTTTGTGTACGCCAACCCACTCCGCAGCAAAACCTGAAAGCATCACGATGGCGGCAAACAAGATCAATTTAGAAAACCTCCCGTGATGGTTTATAAGCAGTAAAAACAGCATCAGCAATAAATGGAACGGAACAACCTGCAAAAAAAGCGGCCGCAAAAAAGGCACCAAAAACCCGGTTAAACCAACGATATGGAAAAGGACAATGACGAAGACGGAAACATTGGTTTTGCTGTACCTCAAACTTTTCTTCCTTTCCAAGTAACCGTTTTAGTCAGGTATTTTGTTACCGCAAAGTATGCCACCACAATTAAACTTACCATTTGCAAAGGGTGCAGCAATACATTATAAACTGCGTTTTGGCCAGACGACAGCGAGATCATGATCCTTGTTAAAACGATGAGCGAAAGCATCATCAAAAACAATTGTAAATTTAGGGTGAGGCCGACCAAAACCGGGCCGCCAACCAAAAAAACCAGGTACAGCAAAAAAGTAACAATGCTGTAATTAAACGGCGCCAAAAAGTTTTTGCTGAAACCGTTGACCGCATCCTGATAACCGTTGTACATCCGGCAGCGGATAAAACCGTTGGCCAGCAAGCCTTCGCCTTTCAATCGGTTTTGCTTTACCTGTTTCATAATTTCCACATCTTCCACCACCTGGTTTTTCACTTTTTCGTGCCATTGGTACTGGTGGTATTTCTCGGCCTCAAAAAACATAAACTGGCCGCTGGCCGCTGCAAAAGCCGGGTTTTTAGAAAGATAGATTAGCCGCAAAGGCAGCAAATTAAGCAGCATGTAGTGCATCAATGGAACAACTGATTTTTCGCCCAGCGTAACCATCACCTGATTGGTAAAAAGGCTGAGCAAAGCCAAACGATGGATTTTGGTGCGGTAAACCGAACTGTTGATCAGCCCGTTTTCCACTTCTTCGTCGGCATCCAAAAACAACAGGTACTTGCCTTTTGCCTGCTGCGCCAATTGATGACATGCGTAGTTTTTACCAAGCCAGCCATCGGGCAAGGGCTTGCCTTTTATCACTTTAAAAAACGGGTGTTTTTGGGCGAAACCAGCACACAAGTTATAAGTTTCGTCGCTTGAATCGTCGTCTAAAACAATTACTTCAATGTTTTGATAATCCTGGCCGTCAATTGATTGCAGCAGTGTGAGGATATTTTTCTCTTCATCGCGGGCCGGGATCAGGATCGAAACCAGATCGTGGTATTGGTGCGAAACTTTGGTTAGTTTAGGGTTGGAAATAAAATTAAAAAGCGTAACGCAAAAGCGCAAAATCAGAAAAAAATAAATGATGTAACAAAAAAAAATAGCCATTATTTAACAATTGCGGATTGCACTTTTTTACTTTGCCGATAGTGCTTTTGGTATGCCGAAACAACATCAGCCAGCGTGGCAAAGTTTGCCGTTTCGTCGTTTTTTAGATAAATAAAAGTAGTGGGTTTAGGCTGAGAAAAATACTCGGTAAAAGAAGCAGCGAAAATGGTTTGAAATTTTTGTTGGCCAAAAGCAATGATCTTGCTTAAGCCTTTTTCAAAAACCACGTCATCAACGAAATTGGAAAACAGCTTTCCCTGCGGAAAAATCAGCAATAAATTTTCCGGGTCGTTCAATAAACCTCCGGCATATTTTAAAGTTTCGATGATACTTTTTGAACCTTTGGAAACCGAAAACGAACCCATGTATTTCAAAAAAGCATGTTCTAAAATGGTTTCTTCCAAAATCATCACATGGAACTTCTTTTTAAAAAGCAGTTTGTTGAGGTAAAAAAACAAAAAACCATCCCACCAACTGTAATGGTTGGCAATTAGTAAAACTGATTTTTGCGGGTTTACATCAACTTTGTTAAAATCAACTTGGTGGAAATGCTTGGCAACACGCCGCGAGATATACCAGGAAAAGAAGCGGAAGATAAACCAATTGTTTTTATTTTTAACCATGCTTCTTTTACCGATACTTTTTTAGTGTGCAACTTTGGTTTGGTTTTCCAACGCTTTCCGGTGAAAATCGTTGACTTGCCGATTGAGTTTTTCTAAATTAAAATCATGGTTTGTGCCGCAATCCAACAAATGAAAATAAGCCGTGGGTTTAAAACTTTCAAAATAATCAATCAAAACCGCACAATACACAACCTGGCAATTGCCTTTGATGTTTTTTATGAGGTAACTGATTCCTTTTTCGATCCTGATTTCGGTACTGTGGTTGGATTCCAGCGAGCCTTGCGGAAAAACGGTTACCAGGTTTTCCGGCCGGTTTAATTGCGTGGCGGCATACTGCATAGATTGCAACATATCCCTCGAAGTACGGCTGATCGAAAAAGAGCCTAAACGCCGCAGCCACATCCTTTTTTGCAAATGGTCTTCCTGCATCATCGTAAAAAGCTTTTTTTTGAAGATGAAGTGTCCGAGATAGGCTGTGAGAAAACCGTCCCACCAACTAAAATGGTTGCCTAAAAGAAGCACCGAATGGTTGGGCTTTAGCTCGATCTGGTTGTACAATTGGAGTTCTTTAAAGCTACGCAATATTTGCCAGCGCATAAATGGCAAAAAGATTTTGTAAAACAACAAGTGCCTTTTGCTGGTGATCATGCAGTTTGTTTGGCTATGTAAACATCCAGTTCTGGTACAATCATCCAATGGCCCATCGGCACTACATAAAGTTCGGGCCGTAGAAGCAACTGAACAAGCTTTTTACTGTTTTTTGGAGGGAAAAGGTCATCAAATTCGCCAAAATACAAACGGCAACGGATGTGGTTTTGGTTGATTAAGGCAGCAACACGGTTAATGTCCGGGCGGATGTTTTTTAAAAAATGAATGGTAAAATAAGCATTCAGCCGTTTTTCCGGTGTTGATATTTCATGCTTGGCGATGGTATACAAGCTATGGTCAATCACCCGCAATTGCCTTAACAATTTTAAAGCGCGCAGCATCATCCAGTTGCTGTAAGTCAACTTTTTAAAGATTTTTTGCCCGATAAAAGAAGTACGCAAAAAATGAAAACCTTTGTGCAGCACCAAACCGTCCGGGGCCAGCAAAATAATTTCATCTACCATCGGCGCAAAATGCCCGACCAGAAAAAGCGCCAGATTTGCCCCGATAGAATAACCCAACAGCGAAAAACGTTCTTCGCCAAACGCTTTAAACCAGGTGTTGATGTATTCCTTTAAAAATCCGGGTTCCATACCGGCAAGGATTGATGCTTCGTTTACCTCATCTAAATAAGAAGTGCCGTGAAAAAAATGATCAAAAGAAACAACGCGGAACTGTTTTAGCAAAGACTGCTCAAAAACATCAAACTGGCTGCCCGACATGCCATAGCCATGAAACGCAAACAACAACTTTTTCCCGCTTCCGTACTCATGGTAATGCACTTTGCCCAAACCTTTTATTTCCAAAAAACCCATTGAAACAAGTATAACTATTTTTACGACAAACAAAAAGGCCATCGTTTTACCGATGGCCTTTTCAAATTTTTAAAAATGTTTTTCCTTATTCTTTTGCTGCAGCAGCATTTACAGTGCTTTCTGCAATTTGAGTCAACAGTTTGTCGGTTTTCTTTTCTTCTTCCAACGTTTCTTCCAACAACCCTTGTGCTTCGGTAAAGCCTAAAACACCGGCCAGGGTTTTTAAAGTGCCATAAGTGGCAATTTCATAATGCTCGCATTTTTGCGAGGCAGAAATCAAGGCCACGTCGCGTACTTCTGTGCCTTCTTCTGTGCTTTCGATCAGTTCTTCGGCTTCTTTGGCCAAACCTGCCATTGCTTCGCATTTTTTAGGTTTTGCTTCTTCGCCTATGGATTCAAAAACTTGTTTCAAACGCTCTATTTGTCCTTCGGTTTCTGTCAAATGGGTTTCAAAGGCACTTTTTAATTCTTCGGAAGTAGCTGCTGCGGCCAGTTTCTCCAAACTTTTTGCCAATTGGTTCTCAGCCCATAAAATATCTTTCAATTCGTCTGTAAACAGTTCTTTTAACGCGCTTTCTTGTTCTGGTGTGCGTTCTGGTTTTTTAGCAGTTTTAGATTTTGCAGTTGCCATTTTAATTTGAGTTTTAATTAAGTTATTATTAAGACAAAACCTCAAAAAAAAGGTTTTCGATTTTGTTGGAAGTTTTCCACAATGTGCTGTTTCTACCTCGAAAAACTCAGACTGATGGATAAGTTTATTTTAAATTAATCACATCGTTATCATCAAACTTAATGCTGATTGATTTTGCTTTTGCAAAGTAAGATTGTTTAAACTTTTCTGTTTGGCTGTATTCTTTTAATTGAGATTTAATTTTATCCAATATTTGCTTCCACTTTAAATCTTTGTAATCACTTTTCAAGATTGCATAAAATTTTCCGTTTGGCTTTATATTTTCCGCTTCATAATTTTGCCGCACATCTTTTCCAAACTTGCTAAGTTTGATTAATCCGATTTGATAAACACCGCTTGTTTCCCAAAAATCAAATTTGTAAGACAAGTTTGTTCCGCCGACATCATGTTCATCACACAACTTAAAAAACCACTGCTTTAAAGTTACTGGTTTTGAATCGAGAACAGAAGCCGGCGGCGGGCCAGGATCATCTTGGGTTGTAGTAAACGTTGCACTTTTAATTACCATCTTTTCTTTTTGTTGGCAACGAGCTGTTAACAAGGTAACTGATAATAAGGTTGTCAACAAGTATATTTTTTTCATAAAAGCATATTTGCGCGTTCTAATATAACTACTTTTTAACCCAATCGCCCACAATTTTTGCCGAAAGCAAAGCCAGCGGGATGCCGCCGCCGGGATGTACGCTACCGCCGCAAAAAAACAGGTTTTTGATTTTGGAAGATTTATTGGCATGGCGCAAAAAGGCCGCAAACTGGCTGTTAGAACTTGTGCCGTACAAAGAACCCTGGTAAGAAGAAGTTTTGCTTTCGATGCTGCGCGGGTTCAGAATATTTTCGCAAACAATCAGTTTGCCAATGTCTTCGCCCAAAGCTTTTGATAGTTTTTGGATAATGTTTGCCCGCGCTTCGGCAATCAATTTCCCCCAATCCTGGCCCTGGTTTGATGGAACATTGATCATTGTAAACCAGTTTTCGCAACCTTGCGGTGCATCTTTTGCTTCGTATTTAGAACTGATGTTAAGGTAGATTGTAGGATCCGGGCTGATGTTTTTCTGTTTCCAGATGTGTTCAAACTCCTGCCGGTAATTGCTGCTAAAGAAAATATTATGCAAATCCAATTGCGGAAAAGCTTTATTAATCCCCCAATAAAAAATCAAGGCCGAACTGCTCCGCTCCTGCCGCAAAGTTTTTTCGGGGATCAGTCCCGGATATTCCGACAATAATTTTTTGTAAGTGAAGTAAACATCCATATTGGAAACAACCAGATCGGCCGCTATTATTTCCGCTCCTCGCTCTTTGCTCTCATTTCTCTGCTCTTCGCTCCTTTTCACCAATACTCCTTTTACCACCTTTTTTTCGATAACAATTTTTTCTACCGGAGAATTATAATGAAACTTTACGCCTAATCTTGCTGCCAATGCAACCAATGAAAGCGTGATCTGGTACATGCCGCCATCAGGAAAATAAGCGCCGAAATGCTGCTCCAAATGCGGGATAACATTGAGCGTTGCCGGTGCTTTAAAAGGATTAGAACCGTTGTAAGTAGCAAACCTGTCGGCATATTGCACCATTTTTTCATCGGTAAAAAAAGCATGGTTGGCTTGGTGCATCGAGCGGAAAGCATCAATTTGCGGCAATTGTAAAACCGACCTCAAAGTTTTAAAATTGAGGTATGTTGATAACCTGTGCAAAGATTTTTCCAAAAAAACATGGTTTGTAATCTGGTAAATCCGACTGCTATTTTGAAGATAGCTTTTGATCGTTTTCAGTTGGTCTTTTGTTTTCCGGCTGATTTCTTCTGCAAAAACAACTTCGTTGTTAAAAGCATCAAGTGAAGTTCCGTCAGGATAGAAATACCGGCAAACCAAGGCCAACTTTTGGTAGGTAAAAGAAGCATCGGGCTTTTCTCCGGCCAGTTCAAACAGTTCGTCCACATATTGCGGCATGGTCAACAAACTCGGGCCGGCATCAAACCGGAAACCATCGAGCGTAATTTCAGCAAGTTTTCCTCCAGGATAGCTGTTCGCTTCAAAAACTTCGACCGAAAAACCTTGAACAGCCAAACGAATTGAAGTTGCAATCCCGGCAATTCCGGCACCGATGATAATCGCTTTTTTGGACATTGAGGTTTGAGGTATCAGGTTTGAGGTTTTTGCAAAGTTAAAACAACAAAAAAGCAGGACAACAATTTATCCTGCTTTTTGCAATGCTGTTTTTATCGGTACTTTTTTCAGATTTCCTGGCCTGGAGAATGATGTACTTCCGGCACGTCATGTTTTCCTTCCAAAATCTCTTCGATCATTTTTTTGTTAAAGGCAGGCAAATCTGCCGGAGTGCGGCTTGTTACCAAACCTTTATCGGCCACCACTTCTTCGTCCACCCAGTTTACCCCTGCGTTTTTCAAATCGGTTTTTAACGATGGATAGGAAGTCATTGTTCTTCCGCTGATCATGTCGGTTTCGATCAATGTTTGCGGGCCATGGCAAATGGCAGCCACGGGTTTGCCTTCGTCCAAAAATGCAGAAACAAAAGCCACAGCATCTTTATTCTGGCGCAGCTTGTCGGGGTTCAGTACGCCGCCCGGCAGCACCAAAGCGTCATAATCGTCCGGGTTTGCATCTTCCAACTTTTTATCGGCGGTAATGGTAATCCCCCAATTGGTTCGGTCCCAGGCTTTGACCTCGCCGCCTTCCGGGGAAATCACGTGAACCGTTGCACCGGCAGCTTTTAAAGCTTCCTGCGGACTGGTCAGTTCTACCTGTTCAAAACCTTCTTCGGTTAATATTGCGATTGTTTTATTGCTCAGATCAGCCATATCGTTATAAATTAGTTACGTGCTTTAATTAATTGTAACTAAACTACAACTGATGCTGGCGTTGGTTTTACCCGGGTTAAATTTTGACAGTTACTGCCTGGCGATGATGTTGTCCAAATATTTATAACCTGTTCCCGTATTTAAAATCAATACATTTTCATCGGCTTTGATCCAATTCTCGTCTATCAACATTTGCGTCGCTTTCCAAACCGCAGTGCCTTCCGGTGCCAATAAAACACCTTTTTCGCGTGCGGCTTTTTTAGTGATTTCCCGTGCTTCCAACAAATACTGGTAAAGCTTTTCTCCAGCTTCAGTTATTAAAATAGAGTTTCCTTTTCGTTCAAAAAGCGGAAGTTTGTATCGATTTTCCAGTATTTTGATTTGTTTGCTTACCGCAGGCTGGCTGATAAACAAAGCTTTGGAAGCTTTGGAAAAGCTTAAATGCGCGGCTACTTCCAGGAAAACACGGTGGGTTAGGGCGATCATGCTGTTTTTATCACTAAAAAAAGGGCGACAAGAATATCTTACCGCCCTTTACGAGATTAGTTATTTTTAAAATCAACCTGCTACTGCTTCCGCTTGGACGATTAGATGATGCGCCATCAAATACTCTGCAATTTGCACCGCATTTGTAGCTGCGCCTTTTCTCAAATTATCCGAAACGATCCAGCAATTTAAGGTATTTGGCTGGCTTTCGTCCCGGCGAATCCGACCTACAAAAACTTCATCTTTTTCGTGTGCATCCAGCGGCATCGGGTATTTCAGGTTCGCTATATCATCAACCACAACAACGCCCGGCGCTTTTTCTAAAATTGACCTAACTTCCGCCAAATCAAAATCTTTTTCAAACTCCACGTTCACCGCTTCAGAGTGGCCGCCCATTACCGGGATACGCACCGTGGTTGCCGTCAACCTAATGCTGTCGTCGCCCATGATTTTTCTGGTTTCGTTCACCATTTTCATCTCCTCTTTGGTGTAACCGTTTTCGGTAAAGACGTCAATCTGCGGCAAAACGTTCAGATCAATTTTATACGGATAAGCCATTGGCCCCTCAATTCCTTTTCGCTCGTCCATCAATTGCGCCACTGCTTTTACGCCCGTTCCGGTTACGGATTGATAAGTGGAAACCACCACACGTTTGATTTTAAAAGCATCATGAAGCGGTTTTAAAGCCACTACCAGTTGTATTGTGGAACAATTTGGGTTGGCAATAATTTTGTCTTCCGCCGTTAAAACATGCGCATTTACTTCCGGAACAACCAGTTTTTTTGTCGGGTCAATGCGCCAGGCAGAAGAATTATCAATCACGGTAACCCCGGCTTTGGCAAAAAGCGGTGCCTGTTGCAAAGAAGTGCTTCCCCCGGCCGAAAACAAAGCAATATCAGGTTTCATGCCAATGGCCGTTTCCGCAGAAACTACTTTATACGCTTTCCCCTTAAACTCAACTTCCTTGCCAATACTCTTTTCTGATGCTACCGGAATTAATTCTGTTACGGGGAAGTTGCGTTCTGCCAGAACCTGCAACATTTTCGTTCCAACTAAGCCGGTGGCGCCTACTACTGCTACTTTCATTGTGATTTATATTGTTGAAAATTCTAATTATCCAAATATGCAAAAGATTTTGGTTTTGCGGGGGAAAAAATGGTCGACAGAAATGCACCAGACTATTTCAACACTTCGGAGTTTAGATATTGAACTTCCAGAAATACCTTGTGTAAATGGTTAAAGTCACTATCTGTTGTTACCAACTTTAATCCAAACAATGCAGCAGTTGATGCAATCCATAAATCGTTTTTGCCCATATTTCTGGGTGTTTTGAAAGAATAATCAGTGTAAGCAGGATTTCGGCATTGAGAATAAGCATCGAGTTCAGCGTAAGTATCAACATAGTTTTCAGTAATTTCAACAACAACGACTTCACTTAATAACTGATTGATGATATGCCTTTTCTTTTCTCCCCAATTATTTTGTAGTGCTATTGATTTCAGTTCTCCGATAGAAGCAACAGATACAAAAACTTTTTCTCTATCATTGGTAATGATTTGGGTCAGCACTTCAAGATTTTGATTTCTGGAAAGCAAGAGCAGAATATTGGTATCGAGCAACAAATTCATTTGCTCTCATTAAGCGTTTTCAAAGCAAGTGCGAATTCTTCTTCGGTGAGAAACGCATCCGGAGGAAGGTTCTTTAATTTTTCCACCAGCCTTTCCGGATGTTTCCCCAATTTATTGGCAAAAGCAGTTGTTCCGCCGGCTGCCATAATTTCGGCTACCGAATAGGATTTAAAGTTTGAAAACGATGGAATGGCTTCGTCTGATTTTTTAATGCTTCTTTTACCCATATATTTTTGTTCCTTTTTAAATCAAAACAAATTTATAGATTTTTTAATCGGGAATAAAGGTCGAATTACTGCACACCAATTTTTAGTGTATAAAAGAAGCATCCGTATTTATTGAAACCCAAAACCATAAACACAAATTTTTAACTTTGTTGCTGATTGCTGACCGCAGATTGCTATCAGCCATAAACTAAAAACCATCAACCACAAAAACATAAATGGGAAGAGCATTTGAATTTCGGAAAGAAAGAAAATTTAAAAGATGGGCCAAAATGGCCGTACAGTTTACGCGTTTAGGCAAAGAAATTGTGATGGCGGTGAAAGCCGGCGGGGCAAGCCCGGATACGAACTCGAGGCTAAAAACGGTGATGCAAAACGCCAAAGCAGTAAACATGCCGAAAGACCGCGTGGAAGCCGCCATCAAACGCGCTTCGAGCAAAGACGAAAGCAATTATGAGGAGATTGTGTACGAAGGTTACGCGCCGCACGGCGTTGCCGTTTTGGTAGAAACCGCTACAGACAACACCAACCGGACGGTGGCCAACGTACGCAGTTATTTTACCAAAACCAATGGTTCTTTGGGCAAAACAGGCTCGTTGGATTTTATTTTCAGCCGTAAATCGGTTTTTACTTTTGACCCGAAAGACCGGGATCTGGACGAACTGGAACTGGAGCTGATTGATGCCGGGCTGGAAGATTTATTTACAGAAACCGATGAAGAAGGAAACGAAATAGCCGTAATCCATGCTGCTTACGAAGATTTTGGCAAGATGCAAAAAGCGCTGGAAGAAAAAGGCATCGAAACCAAAAGTGCGAAACTGGAACGCATTGCCCAATCGCACCACGAAGTAACCGAAGAACAAGCTGCCGACGTGATGAAACTGATTGACAAGCTGGAAGAAGACGACGATGTGCAGGCCGTTTACCACAATATGGCGGAGTAATTGTTGCTGATTTTTGTGGGGTAAAAGAAGTATTTTAGGATTTTAAAGTTTAAAATTATGGCTGATAAAGATTTGCTTGAAATAATAGCTGATATGTTGCGAAAACTGGATCAGCATTCTGAGATATTAAATAAACATTCCGAAACGCTCGAACTTCAAAATAAAGCTCTAACCTCATTTATGGAAGGTACGCTTAACCAGTTTGACCAACAACAAATTTTTAATGAACGATTATTCAGAATGAATGATCAAATCGTTGACCGGTTGGAAAAGCTGGAAGCCAAATTGGACAAAAAGTGATTATGCCCACACTTTGAAAAATGCAAGCCGATCATTTGCTTTAATAATTTTTAGGAATTGATGTTAACGTTCGAAGAATTTTTCAAGAAAAAAAGGATAGACCTGCAACAACTGCAACACGCAGAACCTGCGTTGTTTGCAGAATTTAGCAGACATTATCCTTTAATGGGCGAAAAAAGCTTTGACCATACCAAAAAGTACTGGTTCAACAATTTGCGCCGCTTGTATCCTTTGGCAGAAGAACCGAAGCCACACAAGGTACAGGCCGAAGCGATTTCGCAAACGGCGGTACAAGGCGTAGCGGTTGCAGCGGCACAAAATGTAGATGCAGGGATTGAAAGGCCGAAATTTAAAGAAGACAATTTACCGTTTTTGACTGAAGAAAACGTATCGGATCAGGATATTTCGTTAACTGAAATAGAAAAATCAATCATAGAAAACCATCCGGTAACCAATTTGGAAGGTGCAACAGCAAAACCTGATTTTAAACCGCGCTTCAACGCTAAAAATATTAAAAAACCGGAAGCTGAGAAAGAAGTTAATTTGGTTAAGAGCGGGGAAGAAAAGATTGACGAGCGCGAACCTGCGAAACCAGCTTTTAAGCCGAGGTTCAATATGCAAAACATCAAAAAAGATGCGGTAAAAGAAGCATCAGAAACCAAAGCTGAAATGCCGGAACCGGAAGTAGAAATTGAATCAGAACCGGCAACCAAAAATCCGCAACCTGAACCTGCGAAACCAGCTTTTAAACCAAAGTTCAACATGCAAAACATCAAAAAAGATGTGGTAAAAGAAGCATCAGAAACTGAAAAAAAAGAACCGGAACCGGCAACAGAAAACCCACAACCGAAAACAGAAGAAGCGAAGCCTGTTTACAAGCCCCGCTTCCAAATGAAAAATATACAAAAACCGGCCGCCGGAAACCCGCCGCCGGAAACTGAATAATTACGGCAACAAAGTAAAAACTGCTTCTTTTACATCATGTGAATTCGTTCCGGTATAAACTTTAAAATCTCCCGGTTCCGAATCAAATTTTAATTCAGAATTGTAAAATTTCAGGTCGTTGTTGGTGATCGTAAATTGCAGATTTCGGCTCTCCCCTTTTTTCAGGAAAATCTTTTGAAAGCCTTTCAGCTCTTTGACAGGCCGTGTTATCGAGCCAACCAAATCCTGAATGTACAGTTGCACCACTTCTTCGCCGTCAAAATTTCCGGAGTTGGTCACTTTAACATTTACTTTTATTTGATCTGTTTTGCGGATTTGGCTTTTGTCCAGCACTGGTTTTTCATAGGTAAAAGAAGTATAGCTCAGGCCAAAACCAAAAGGATAAAGCGGATCGTTGGAAACATCTAAATAATTGGAACGGAACTTTTGGAACCATTCGCCTTCGCCCAGTGGCCGGCCCGTATTTTTATGGTTGTAATACAAAGGCACCTGGCCAACATTTTGTGGGAAAGTAGCGGTCAGTTTTCCGGAAGGGTTTACGTTTCCAAACAAAACATCACCAATCGCATCTCCGGCTTCCGATCCGCCAAACCACACGTTTAATATGGCTGGTACGTTTTTGCTTTCCCAGGTCAAATCAAGCGGACGGCCGGTAAACAAAACCAGCACAACCGGTTTGCCGGTTTTTAGCAAGGCTTGCACTAAATCCTGTTGAATTTTTGGGACTTGAATATTGCTCCGGCTGCTGCTTTCGCCGCTCATTTCTGCGGATTCGCCAACGGCAGCCACAATTACATCTGCTTTTTCGGCTGTTCGCAAAGCTTCCTGCAAAATTTCGTTTTCAGGGCGAGAATCACGGTGCAGCGATTTTCCAAATAGGGTGGCACGGGTTTCAAAAGCAGAATCGGCATCCAGGTTAGAACCTTTGGCATATACAATTTTAGCTTTGTTTCCGGCCGCATCTTTTAAGGCGGTAACTAATGATTTGTAGTTGGTTGGATCAGCAGCAATGCTCCACGTGCCGCTCATATTTTCTTTTGCATCGGCCAGCGGCCCGATCAAAGCAATCGTCCCGCTTTTTTTAAGTGGTAAAATTTGGTTTTGGTTTTTCAGGAGAACAAAACTTTTTGCGGCAATTTCCCGGGCTGCTTTCCGGTTGGCTTCTGTATAAATTTCGGTTTGTGCCCTTTTTACATTGCAAAAACGGTAAGGGTCGGCAAACAAACCCAACTTGTATTTGGCTTCCAAAACCTTTCGGCAAGCCTGGTCAATGTCCTGTTGCGTTACTTTTCCTTCTGATAAAGATTTTTTTAGCGTGGTGAGAAAACCTTCCCCAACCATGTCC
Source organism: uncultured Sphingobacteriaceae bacterium (assembly GCA_964244955.1). Lineage (GTDB taxonomy): Bacteria > Bacteroidota > Bacteroidia > Sphingobacteriales > Sphingobacteriaceae > Mucilaginibacter_A. The sequence continues at coordinate 21,723 of CAXTKQ010000057.1, forward strand.
ATATCTACACCTGCTTTCAATGCCAATGCCGAAACCTGCTGCAAGTTGCCCATGCCATGGGCAGTCATTTCTGGCATTCCCGTAAAATCCGTTACCACAAAACCGTTAAAGCCCCATTGCTTTTGCAGCACATCTGTTAGCAGCCATTTATTGCCCGTTGCCGGGATGCCGTCCACCTCGTTAAAAGAAGCCATTACGCTTCCTGCGCCTGCGTCAACGGCTGCTTTATAGGGCAGCATATATTCGTTAAACATCCGTACGCGGCTCATATCTACTGTGTTATATTCCCGTCCTGCTTCTACGGCTCCGTACAAAGCATAATGTTTTACACAAGCCATAATGTTGTTGGATTGAGAATAATTATCGCCCTGATAACCTTTTACCATAGCGCGTGCAATTTGGGAACCGAGATAAGGGTCTTCACCAGAACCTTCGGACATACGGCCCCAGCGCGGGTCGCGGGAAATATCAACCATGGGCGAAAACGTCCAGCAAATCCCGTCGGCACTTGCTTCGGCAGCAGCAATTTGTGCACTTTTTTCGATGGCCTGCATGTCCCAACTACAAGACAAGCCCAAAGGGATCGGGAAAACGGTTTGGTAGCCATGGATCACGTCCATACCGAAAATCAAGGGAATTTTTAACCGGCTGTTTTCGACTGCAAATTGTTGTGCCGCCCGGATTTTCGCAACAGATTTAATGTTGAACAATCCGCCCACCTGCCCAGCTTTCATTTTTTGCTCGATACCGCTGTTGCTGGCGGTTCCGGTGGTAAAATCGCCTGAACTGGGCAAATTAAGCTGCCCGATTTTTTCTTCCAGCGTCATTTTCTTCATCAAAGCAGCAACAAATTGGTTCATTTGCTGGGTATTTGCCGTTGCGTTCACCTTTTTTTGCTGGCTAAAAACAGCATCGGTAAAAATTAAAGAAAGGATTATAGTGAAACAGAAAGTACTTTTTTTCATACAAAAATTTAGTGTTTAATTAAATAAGGCTCGATGGCTTTCGTCCAGATTTCGTAGCCTTTTTCGTTCATGTGCAATTGATCTTCAACATAAAGCTCCGGCCGCATTTGCTTTTTATTGTCCAACATCAAATCGTAAATATTGATGAAAGCCGTTTTTGGCTGGCCACGAAGATACTTTTTAATTAGCTGATTCGATTCAATTATAGTCCGTTGGAATTTGGCCCGGCTTGGGCTTGGTTTGATCGAAATAAAAGCAACCGGAACGAGCGGAAGTTTTTGGCGTACCAAAGCAAACAGCGTTTTGAAACGTTTTAAAACTGTTTCCGAAGAAACATTGCCTTCAGCAATATCATTTTCGCCGCTGTAAATTACAATTTGCCTTGGCTGGTAAGGATCAACCAGATCATTCACATAAAAAACAGCATCGGTTAAAGTGGAACCGCCAAAACCGCGGTTGATAGCCTGGTAAGCAGCAAAGGTTTTCTCCAGATCCGTCCACTTCCTCAATGATGAACTGCCGATAAACACAATACCGTTTTTTGGCGGCGGATGGATGCTGTCCTGCTTTTTGAAAGCTTCTATCTCATCGTAAAAAGCGTGTTTTTGCTGGGCAGAAACTTTCGGAGACCAAAAAAATGCCGGTAAAAGAAGCATCAACAGTAGTAGTTTTTTCATCTCGATCAATTGATGTTCGGGCTGCTAAAGCCTAATTTTTTTAACCCGGATTTTACTTCGGGACAGCTCATAAACAATTTCCACAACAAACCTGTGCGGCCATTTTCGATCATCACCACCTGCGGCCCCTGGTCAATGCCCAAATATTTCTTCGGAAACCAATTTGCCGTTTCGCTGAAAGCATCATAAAAACCGTATTCGCCCCAAATTTTATCGCCCAAACCTTCATACAAATACCGGATAACTTTCATGGATTCTTTTGGTGTATAAGGATAGGAAGAAATAGCGGCCGTTGGGGCAATCACGCCTAAATCATCCTTAACATTGGGTGCATGGGCAGCATAACCGTTTACAGAATAACTGGCCGTAAGCCCCCAGCAGTTTTCGCCATAACCGGTATATTTTTTAGGGTCCTGGATGCAGTAAGCACGGTTGATCAAAGTGGTATTGCGGTTGTTCGACCAATAATCGGCATATTGGTCTTTCAAACCTTTTGGGTTAAGGCCGAGGTAAGAATAATGCGCCCAGAAAAGCGGGCCAACAGTTTCGCCTACCACATTGTGTTTTAAAGTGATGAAGTAGCCATAAGGGTTGATATTGGTTTTGATGCCGCCGTTGCGCGCCCAGCCTTCGTGGTAAACAGCGGCCGGAACAGTATGCGTTGGGGAAGATGCTGCCAGCACATACAAAATCAAACATTCGTTATAACCCTGCACCGGGAAGTTTTCGATCCAGTTATACTGCGGCGACCAGTGCCAATACAACACATTTTTTCCGCCCTGCCTATACCAGTTGTAGTCCACACCTTTCCAAATTTTATCAATACGGGCGGCCAATTGCTTTTCTTCGGAATTTCCGTTTGCGTAATATTG
>CAXTKQ010000058.1:0-24020 GCA_964244955.1 uncultured Sphingobacteriaceae bacterium
GTTGAGCGTACAAAAACTTCATCGGCTTGTACCGTGCTTCTTTTAAGGGCAAAATTTTGGGTTTGGTTGGAATTAATGCTAATGGTTTGCTGCAATTGCTGGTAGCCAATGTAACTGATGATTACACTGTAAGTTCCAGCTTTTAAATTTCGGATTTGAAAGTTTCCATCCGCATCCGATACTGTTTTTACCGATGTTTTTTCGATGCGGATGCTGGCACCGGGCAAGGTTTCGCCGGTTTGCGCATCGGTAATTTTCCCCGACAAAGAGAACTGGGCCGCAGCCAAAAAAGGCAGTAGCAAGGCTGTAAAAGCCAATAGTAAATTTTTTTTCAAAATGTTTAAAATAAACTGTAGTTAAACCATCTGCCCGCCAGGGCGAACGCGCAGTACACTTAACTTTTTACCTCTCCCTACGCCGGCATTACCCGGATCAGGTGCGAGAAGCGGAGGGCTTTCGGCTTGTAGCAATCAGCTTTCAGCCCGATAGCTGATCTCTGATTGCTGACGGCTAAGGCTATCAGCTTCTCTGGGTTTGATCTCAGCCTGTTTTTCAGTTGGTAGTTTACAAAATCTGCTTTCGTAAAACTATGACCAAGCAAGGCACCCCTTGAGAATTTGGGCAAAGATAAGTTTTGGATTGGATTATGCTAATGCTATTTTCAGATTGAGAAATTTAGGTGATAAAAGAAGTATAGGTTTCGGATTAAAAAATTATTTAACTTGAAGTCGCGTTTTGCGACTTCAAATCATCTTGATTCTGATTTTTATGTACATGATAAGCAAATAGACAAGCTGGACAATGCCTAAAAAAGTAAGGTGAGCTTGGACAAATCAATCAGGATAAAACCGCTATGCGTAACTTTTCAGATAATTACAAGTAACAAACCATCATGAAATTTAAGCTGTTTATTCTAATCCTTATTTGTACTTCATGTACAAACTTTAAGTACAAACCAACAAAAGTTCTTTTCAATGTTCCAGCTCTTGTTGGACACAATATTGACGAGATTGTTACAACTCTCGGTAAACCAACATTTTACCCTAAGCCTCCTGATAATAGAATAAGTTATTGTGAATATAATATAGACGAATGGAGATTATCTATCAGATATTATCCAAATACAAGAGAAGTAATTGATTTTTCTATTTCTTCTACGGCTGCAGGAGCTGAGTATAAAAATTTAGAAGATATACTTCGGGTAGGTAATTTATATACTACAGATTTTAATTACACTGTTAAACCAGGCAGTGATGTATATGCCACCCATGGAGGGTATACAGATGTTACGGTTATCCCAAAATATTCAAACATGACTCATTAAATAACCAATACTTCTTTTACCACCTAAAAATTTAGTATCGTTTCGTGTTCAAACCTTTTTGAGCCAGAGTTCTTCAATCCCGCAATATTAAAACGGCCATACTTCTTTTACCGGTATAAAATAAGTATTGCTTTTACCCTTCGGCCTTTCACCTTTCGCCCTCTTTTCCAAATCATTTTTTATCAGAAATTAATTTTAAACTAATAAAAACAAGCATTAAGTTTTTATTTTTATGATCCATATACGCACCCTTTAATTAACATTAAATATGAGCCAGTCCCAGGAAAACACAGCTTCCATTGAACCGGCAGGTCCTACAAACCTATCCTACGCCCAGCCTATTCCCCCTGTTTCAACGCTGCCCGAACTCCCGCTGCCCGCGCCAGCAGGGATTGACCAGTTCTTTTTTCCCGGCTTTAAAGTGTATGACGTGGCAACTTCAGGGGCCACCATCCACGTTCTTAAAGGAGGTTCCGGGCCTGCACTGCTGTTGCTGCACGGACACCCTGAAACCCACATTACCTGGCACAAAATCGCGGGGGAGCTGGCAAAACAGTACACCGTAGTGCTGCCCGATTTACGGGGCTACGGAGATTCGAGCAAGCCGGAAGGCGGCCCCAACCATATCAACTACTCTGCACGCAGCATGGCGCAAGACCAGGTTGAGGTGATGCAGCACTTCGGGTTTGATAAGTTCTACCTGGCCGGACATGATCGCGGCGCGCGCGTTGCCCACCGTTTGTGCCTGGATCATCCGAATGCCGTAATCAAGGTTAGTATGCTGGATATAGCACCAACGCTGACTATGTACAACGACACAGACAAACTGTTTGCAACGCGGTACATGTGGTGGTTTTTGCAGATCCAGCCTTATCCAATGCCCGAGACGCTGATTGGATTCGACCCAACGTATTACTTAAAGTACCACTTGGCGGTGCAAGGGAAAACACCGGGAGCGGTTACGCCGGAGGCGATGCAGGAATACCTGCGCTGCTACTGCTGCCAGGGAACAATTCACGCTGTTTGCGAAGACTACCGCGCTGCCGCCTCTATTGATCTCAACCTGGACCGGGCGGACGACGAAGCAGGGCACTATATCACTGCCCCGCTGCTGGCTCTTTGGGGTTCTAAGGGAGTAGTTGGCCACCTCTGGAACATCCTGGATAGCTGGCGGCCCAAAGCGAACTCCGTTTCAGGTCAGGCACTGGATTGTGGCCACCTCCTGCCCGAGGAGCAGCCTGAAGCTGTGCTGGCCCAGTTTAAAGCATTTTTTAAATAAACTATTAAAATTGGATCATGAGTTCTTCCACACCTTCGTCTCTGCCAAATGCGCCGCTTTCGGTGCCTTCCCCTCAGGACGATTACGATTTGCTGCTGGCCGTTGCTGCCGAGCTGCATAAGAATGGAGAGGAAACCAACGGCGGCATTACAGCAATTGAGCAACTTAACCAAAAAATGGGGCTTGAAACATTATTGCAGCCATCTTGGGGCGAGTTGTTTTTGCAGGTAAAGGGTGAACAAGTGCGGGTGGTGGCTGCCGTTCCGGAGAACATCAATATGAGTCGGGTAGTAGCCACGTTGCACATTGTTGAAGCATTTTGCGCAGGACAAATCGACAAAGCCGGGATGAAAGCAGCACTCGCAGATGCCGGGTGCTTACCTGTATCAAACTTGTGGCTGTTCGTCTTTGCCTGCACGATTGGTGCAGGCGCGCTTTCGATTATTAACGGCGCAACACACGTAGAACCTATTGGTCTTATCATGATTTGCGCAGGGTTAAGCGGATTGTTGCGCCGGGGTTTGGCGAATGTATTAAACGCCAATACATTTTTGCAAATGTTTGCTGCTACCCTGCTTGCAGGGTTCGTGGGGGCGATAGGGTTTAGCTGGCACATCAGTTCGGCAATGCGCCTGGTAGCACTGGGGCCTCTGTTTGTGCTGGTGCCAGGCCCAACAATTCTTAACGGCATGATCGATATCGCTGCATTACGGTTTCCGCTTGGTTTTGCGCGTGTAGCATACGGCTTGTTCACCGTTTTGGTCATGTGTACCGGTGTGATAATTGGCCTAACTTTTGGAGGAACAACGCTGCCCGCATTAGTGCCAAACCAAAAAGTACCATTTTGGATCGATGTGATATGTGCCGGTATAGCCGCCGGGAGCTATGGGGTTTTCTTCTCCATGCCGCTTCGGCTGATTTGGTACCCGGTGCTGACAGGGATGCTTGCACATGCTATCCGTTGGGAGGCAATATATGGCTTTGGCCTAAGCAACTTCACGGGCGCAGGGCTGGCTTGTCTAATGGTCGGCATAGTGCTTGTACCCATTGCCCGGCGGCGGCATTTGCCGTTTGCCGGGGTCGGGTTCGCATCGGTAGTGTCAATGGTACCGGGTGTTTTTTTGTTTAGGATGAGTGGTGGCTTGGTCGAAATTTTGCACAAGGCTCAAAATACATCGACCGCACTTATCGGTGTAGTTATTTCAGACAGCACAACTGCACTGCTTACCGTGATCATGATGGCATTGGGGCTGGTGTTGCCCATTAGTGCCTATGCCCACTTTAACCGGGAGAAAAGCAGCAAAGTAGCCTGAACGGGTTTCCGTACTTGCCCCTTAGTGTGCCAAACAACATTAAAGCAATAAAAAAGCCGCTTTTAACTTAGAATGCTTAATTTTATTATCAAAAATAGCCCTGCTTCTTTTACCACCAAAAAATCACCGCCACCCCAACCTTTCTACCCTTCACCTTTCCGCCTTCCACCAAAAAACCTACTTTTGCAACCTTAACAAAAAAGCATCACATGCTCAGAACAAATACTTGCGGCGAATTAACACTAAACGGTTTAGGAAAAGAAGTTACCTTATGCGGCTGGGTGCAAAAATCGCGTGATTTAGGCGGAACCACTTTTATTGATATCCGCGACCGTTATGGTTTGACGCAATTGGTTTTTAATGAAGAAACAGCTACAGCCGTACGCGAACTGGCCCGAGCTTTAGGCCGCGAATTTGTGATCAAAGTTTCGGGAAAAGTAATTGAACGATCTAACAAAAACCTGAAAATACCAACTGGCGAAATTGAAATTGCCGTTACGGAATTGGAAGTTTTAAACCAGTCCAAAATCCCGCCATTTTTAATTGAAGATGAAACTGATGGTGGCGAAGAACTTCGTGCCAAATACCGTTACCTCGATCTCCGCAGAAACCCGATCCGTAACAACCTCGTCCTTCGCCACAAAATGGCGCAGGAAGTGCGTAAATATTTAGACGGGTTGAATTTTATTGAAGTTGAAACGCCAGTTTTAATAAAATCCACACCCGAAGGCGCACGCGATTTTGTGGTGCCAAGCCGTATGAATGCTGGCGAATTTTACGCTTTGCCGCAATCGCCGCAAACGTTTAAGCAATTGCTGATGGTTTCCGGTTTTGATCGTTATTTCCAGATCGTCAAATGCTTTCGTGATGAGGATTTACGTGCAGATCGTCAGCCGGAATTTACGCAGATAGACTGTGAAATGTCGTTCATTACGCAAGAAGATATTTTGAATGTTTTTGAAGGTTTGGTTCGCACGCTTTTCAAAAACGTAAAAGGAATTGATTTGGTGGAAGTGCCGCGCATGACTTACGCCGATGCGATGCGTTTGTACGGTTCTGATAAACCGGATACGCGTTTCGGGATGCAATTTGTCGAATTAACTAATCTGGTAAAAGGCAAAAATTTCCCGGTTTTTGAGCAAGCCGAACTGGTAGTTGGCATCAACGCAAAAAATTGTGCTGCTTATACCCGCAAGCAGTTGGACGAGCTGACAGATTATATTAAACGTCCGCAAATTGGTGCAACGGGTTTAATTTACCTGCGATACAATACAGACGGAACTTTAAAATCTTCTGTAGATAAATTTTACAACGAAGATGATTTGAAAAATTGGGCTGCCGCTTTTGAGGCAAAACCAGGAGATTTGATGCTTTTTTTAGCAGGTAAAAAACATCAAGTGCGCAAGCAATTAAACGAGCTGCGTTTAGAAATGGGCAACCGTTTGGGCTTGCGCGATAAAAACACCTTTTCGCCGCTTTGGGTCTTGGATTTTCCGTTGCTGGAGTGGGACGAAGAAACCGAACGTTACCACGCCATGCACCATCCTTTCACTTCGCCAAAACCGGAAGATATTGCGTTGTTGGAAACTAACCCGGGCGAAGTACGCGCAAACGCTTACGATTTGGTGATCAACGGAACTGAAGTTGGCGGCGGTTCTATCCGTATCCACGATAAAAATTTGCAATCTTTGATGTTTAAGCATTTGGGTTTTTCGCCCGAAGAAGCGCAGAAACAGTTTGGCTTTTTAATGGATGCTTTCGAGTTTGGCGCGCCGCCGCATGGCGGAATTGCTTTCGGTTTCGACCGTTTGTGTTCCATTTTTGCCGGCCTGGATTCTATCCGCGATGTGATCGCTTTCCCTAAAAACAATTCGGGAAGGGATGTGATGATTGATTCGCCATCCACCATTGACCAAAAACAACTAAATGAACTGAAAATAAAAACAACGTTATAAATATTGAAATGAAAAAATCCTTTCTAATACTTGCTTTTTTTGCCCTTATATTTTCTGCCTGTAAAAAAAGCAGTACCACAACGCCTACTTTTGACCCTGCTGTGCAAGCCAAAATTGATGATGATAAAATTCAGGCTTATTTAAAAGCTAACCCAAGTATTACCGCTACAAAAGACCCTTCGGGATTATATTATCAAGTTCTTTCACCAGGAAATGGCGTTAATCCAACTGTAGCTTCAACAGTAAGAGTAGCTTACACAGGCAAGTTACTAGACGGAACACAATTTGATTCAAGTGCAAACTTTAGCTCTCCTTTAAAAAATTTGATAAAAGGTTGGCAAATCGGTATTCCTTTTATTAAACCCGATGGTCGAATCCTATTAATTATTCCTTCGGCTTTAGGTTATGGTAGTTCTGCTACCGGATCTATTCCGGCTAATTCTGTGTTGATTTTTACGATTGATCTGTTTGCTGTGCAAGGTTGATTCCTGATACTTCTTTTATCGCCCAAAATTTTATAAATTTGGTTATGCCAGTTGCAGAAAAAAAGAAATACACCGAAGCAGATTACCAGTTGCTGGAAGAAAGCGCACCGTACCAATTGATTGACGGAGATTTAATTATGTCGCCTGCCCCAACTTCTTATCATCAGTTATTGTCAATCAGGCTTTCTTCCATGATCCAAGTTTATTTGGAAAAAGTTGGATCAAAAGGGATTTGCCTTTATGCTCCCATTGATGTGAAGTTTGATAATGAAAATATTTTTCAGCCTGATCTGATTTATATTTCGGCAGAAAGAAAAGATGAATTGTTTCACGATCAGATTTTGGGTGCTCCTGACTTGGTAGTTGAAATCCTATCTCCTTCCACGGCTCATTACGATTTACAGCAAAAGAAAAATTTGTACGAACGTTACGGCGTAAAAGAATATTTAATTATTGATCCTTTAGCAAAGGACTCAGAAGTTTACGTTTTAAAAAACGAAGAATTTATTTTATATCAAAAACAACGTCAAAACGGCACCATTAATTTAACCACTTTGCCCGGTTTACAAATTGACCTTCAAAAATTGTTTGCCTGATACTGTTTTTACCGGCATAAAAACAGTATGGGCTATTTCTACTCCACGCCTTTTACCTTCATCTGCAACAAATAAATCCCTTCCGAAGCGGTAATAAAAAGCTGGTCCCTGTTTTTCCCGCCAAAACAAATATTTCCCGTCCAATTTTCTTGGACAGAAATATGTTCGAGCTGCTTTCCTTCGGGATTAAAAACAAAAACGCCATTCCCGCACAGATAAATATTGCCGCGGTTGTCAATCGTCATCCCGTCCGAACCTTTTTCTGTAAAAAGCGTCCGGTTGGTTAAACTTCCGTCAGCTTTAATTTCGTACCGGTAAGTTTTATTGGCCCTAATATCGGCCACATACAAAAACTTCCCGTCCGGTGTACCGATAATGCCATTTGGCTGCTGCAAATCATCGGCAACCATAACCAGTTGATGTTTCCCTTTTGGCAGATAATATACCTTTTCGCCGTCCAAATCCGGTTTTTTCCGTGTCCAGTAATCGCGCTGGTAATATGGGTCGGTGAGGTAAATCCCGCCTTTCGCATCAATCCACAAATCATTCGGCCCGTTCAGTTTTTTTCCTTCAAAATCGTTCACTAAAACCGTTATTTTTTTCTGCGGGGAAATTGACCAAAGCTGGTTCTGCTCATCGGCACAAGCAATCAGGTTTCCTTTTTTGTCGAAATACAAACCGTTGGAACGGCCGGTTTTATCCATAAAAACAGAAAGTTTTCCGTTGGTATCGTATTCCCATATCTTGTCGTTCGGCTGGTCGGTAAAAAAAACGTTGCCTTTTTTATCTGCTGCCGGCCCTTCTGTAAACTTAAATTGTTTAGAAATTAACTGCAGTTTGGCCCCGTCTGCAATGATGTTTGATTGTTGGACTGTGTCCGGATTAATTGCTGCTTTAACTTGGGCGGAACAAGCAGAAACAGCCGGAAATGCAAGTGCAAGCAGAAAAGTATAAACCAGAACGATGCTTCTTTTATCCATGTTTTTTAGGTAAGAAATGTGTTTTGCCGGATTGCGGTTTTATAAAAGCTAAAAATAGCACTTAAATAAATTTATTTTGCCGATAATCCTCGTAATTAACTACCTTTCTTCCCAATAAACAGCAGCATGAAAAAACTTTACTTTTTGCCTTTTGTACTTTTTATTTTTCCGGCTTTTGCCCAAACTTCCTACAAAAACGATGTGGCCAAAAAAGCAGATGCGCTTGAAAAACAAGTGATTGCCTGGCGGCGCGATTTCCACGAACACCCGGAACTGGGCAACCGTGAAGTCCGCACTTCGGGCATTGTGGCCGGTTACTTAAAATCTTTAGGCATTGAAGTAAAAACCGGCGTGGCCAAAACCGGCGTGGTTGGCATTTTAAAAGGCGGAAAACCAGGGCCGGTGGTTGCTTTGCGCGCCGATATGGACGGACTGCCGGTTACCGAACGTATTGATTTGCCCTTTGCATCCAAAGTAAAAACGATGTACAACGGACAGGAAGTTGGCGTGATGGCCGCTTGCGGGCACGATTCGCATGTGGCAATTTTAATGGGCGTGGCCAAAGTTTTATCGGCGATGAAAAGCGATTTGCGCGGAACCGTAAAATTTATTTTTCAGCCGGCCGAAGAAGGTGCGCCGGTTGGCGAAGAAGGCGGTGCCGCTTTGATGGTAAAAGAAGGCGTGCTGGAAAACCCAAAAGTAGATGTTATTTTTGGCCTGCACATCAACTCGCAAACGGAAGTTGGCAAAATAGCTTACCGCCCGGGCGGCGCGATGGCAGCCGTAAATGATTTTAAGATCACGGTAAAAGGACGTTCGGCACATGGTGCTTATCCTTGGTCGTCGGTTGATCCGGTGGTTACTTCGGCACAAATTGTTACGGCATTGCAAACTATCGTCAGCCGGAATTTAAACGTTAGCGAAAACGGCGGTGTAGTTACAGTTGGTGCAATCAATGGCGGGAACCGGTCGAACATTATCCCTGAACAAGTAGAAATGCTGGGAACGATCCGCAATTTAAGCGCGGCAGATGAAAAAATGTTTATCGAACGGATCAAAACCATTGTTCAAAATACGGCAGCAGCGGCGGGCGCAACGGCAGAATTGCAAATCCCGTACACAATCCATTATCCGGTTACGTACAACAACCCTGAACTGACTGAAAAAATGCTGCCAACGATGCAAGCAACGGCCGGTGCAGCTAATGTTTTGTTAAAGCCGGCAGTTACGGGAGCCGAAGATTTTTCTTTTTATGAAGAAAAAGTGCCTGGCCTGTTTTTCTTTCTGGGCGGAATGCCAAAAGGCGGCGATCCGCTAAAAGCGCCTTCGCACCACACGCCCGATTTTTATATTGATGAAAGCGGCTTTACCTTGGGCGTGAAAACAATGTGCAATTTAACGCTGGATTACCTAGCGATGCAAAGTAAATAAATTGACGTTCGCATAAAATATGCCGGTAAAAGAAGCATGGCCGAAGAAACAAAACAACCGGAACTGTATGTAGTTGGCGCTGGCCCCGGCGATCCTGAATTGATTACTGTTAAGGCATACAAGCTGTTGCAGCAGGCCAAAGTTATTTTGTACGATAATTTGGCCAACAAGCAATTGCTGGATCTGGTGCCCAAAAACTGCGAAATGGTTTATGTGGGCAAGCAGCCTTACGGCGAGTACACACCGCAGGAAAAAATTTTGGAACTGATTAGGCATTATGCTTTTTTAAAAGGACAAGTGATCCGCTTAAAAGGCGGCGACCCGTTTATTTTCGGGCGTGGTTTTGAAGAGATTTTATTTGCCAGAAATAACGGCATCAAAACTTTTTTTATCCCCGGAATTACCAGTATGCAAGCTTCCGGTTTTGAAGATATTCCGCTTACGCACCGCAATTTAAGCGAAAGTGTTTGGGCAATCACCGGCACCAAAAAAGATGGTTCCCTTTCTGATGATCTGCGTCTGGCCATGCAAAGCAATGCTACGGTTGTAATTTATATGGGCATGAAAAAGCTGGGCGAAATTGCCGCAACTTATATCGCTGCGGGAAAAGGAACTGTTCCGGCAGCCATCATCCAACATGCTTCGCTGCCTTATCAAAAATCGGTAAAAGGTTTGGTGAAAGATTTAGTGGAAATGGCGGAAGTGCAGAAATTGACATATCCGGCTTTAATTATTATCGGAGAAGTGGTAGGAGTTGCAGAAAACTATGGGTGATTAGGCAAGACCTTTTGCATTTTATACGAAACAAAAATACCGATCACACCAGCCGTAACACAAATATCAGCCACATTAAAAATTCCGGTCCGTAGGTTTTGGATGCCCAGGCTCATAAAATCAGTTACGTGGCGATCGTTAAAAATACGGTCAATAATGTTCCCAATTCCGCCGGCAAAAATTAAAGCAAAGGCTAAAAGCCGAATGAGGTTAAATTCTTTAATGTGGATTATTGTATAAAAAAATAAAGCCAGTAAAAGCAGCAATGGCGCAAAACTCAGCAACATAAAATTATAAGGTTGCGGCAAACCTGCGCCCAGGCTTAATGCCGCGCCGGTATTTTCTGCATATTCTAAACGAAAGGTATCATGAAAATAAGAAGCTGGTTGTTGGTCTGCTAAGTGGTTTTTGCCAGGTTCTTGGTTACCTGATCGCAACTGATCAAAGCAAAAGAGATTATACAGAAAAGCAGTATTTTAAATTTCGACTTCATCTCGTTTGGTTTAGGCTGACTCCCAAATATACTTCTTTTATCGGCCTAAAATTGGTGTTTAATTACGGCTTCACCACGTCTTGCTCCACCAAAACCAAATCCTTTTGTTCCAATGTTTCCTTCCGCGTTTTCCAATTCAAAAACTTTCCTTTTAAGCGTGTTACCAAATAATCGTCAAAGCTTTTTATCGGTTTAATTTTCCAGCCTTTTGCCATCAGTTGGTTTATGTTTTCCTTGGAAGCATACAACAAATAAGGCTTTTTAGGAAGATTTCCTTTGCCGTTTTCGTTAACCAAAAAAAGCGGTTGGTGCAGGTAAAATTCTAAAGCGTGCGAATATTCTTCTTCCTGCAACTGCGCGATTGGAAATTTTGAGATACTGTTTTTATCAATATAAAATGCAGCTTCACTGCCGGATTGATATTTTAAAAGCGACGGATAAAAGTTAAGGTTGAGAAAAAGATTGATAAAAACCGAAACCAGCACCGATTGGAAAAGCAGTTTGTATTTTGGCCCGAATGCTTCTTTTACCGATATAAAAATGAACAGTGCAATTGAAAGAATTAAAGGTAAAACGGTGAAAAAAGTCAGGTTTTCGGCACGATAAAAATATTGAAGAAGGAAGATGATCAAAACCAGCAAAACCAAAACCACCGATTGTGTAATTCGAATGGCGCGCCAGGCTTTTGCTGTTTTTATGCCGATTAAATATTGAGCCGTTAAAATCGCGAAAAACGGAAAAACAATGGTGATGTAATGCGGCAACTGGAATTTGGAGGCCGAGAAAACCAGAAAAGTAAGCAACGCGCCGCTGATGCAAAACCATTCGCGTTTGTTTTTTTGTCGGAAAAATTGGACAACGGCAATGTATAACAAGACTGACCAGGGAATAAACGCCCAAAGCAAGGTGTGGAAAAAGAAGAACGGATCGCCTTTACCTTTAATTGGCCCGTTGTTGAAGAAACGCCCAAACTGGCTGTCCCAAAAAAAGAACCGGATGCCGGAAACATTGTGCTTATCAAAAACCAATTTCTCGGGATGCAGATCAAACTGCTGGTACAAACAGTAAATTTCGGGCGCTAAAAACAGCATTGTCAAAATGGCGGACAGCAGCCAGCGCCAATGGAAAAGCTGTTTCCAGTTTTTGGTGAAAATAAATTCTCCTGCAAAAGCGCCAAAAATAGGGATCAGCGCAAAAATACCTTTCGTCATCACGGCGCAAGCGGCAAAAACGCAGGCCAAAAGTAAATGGCCAATGCTGTTTTTATCCAATATTTTATAGAAATGATAAACCGAAGCGATGATTAGTCCGGTTAAATAAGGTTCGGCGCGCACATCGTTGTTGGAAATGATCAAATGTTCGGCGGTCAAGAAAATCAAAACCGACCACAGCGCCACTTCTTTATTGTACAGTTTTTTGCAGAACAAATAGGTGTAAACGCCGCCCATCAATGTAAATAAAATAGCAGGAAGTTTATAAGCCCAGGTTTCAAACCCAAATAAATTGAAAGACAAAGCCGTAACCCAAAACGGAAAATGCGGTTTATCCAACCAGTCTTTCCCTTGCGAAAACAGGTTGACGTAATCGTGCCGCAAAACCATTGTTTTGGCAATGCAGGCGTAAAGTGGGCCATCCAAGCCCAAAATGGTAACAAACAAGCCGCTAAAATTAAGCGCAACAGCGGCCGCAATAAAAAAATACAGCCATTTGCAGGGATGATTAGAAGCGGATCGGTTCATTTCGGTTTAAGCCATACTGTTTTTACCGGCATTTATTTCAGGAAAACTTCCGTTGCGCCGTAACCAAATTTTTCTTTCCGGGCATCCATAAAAGTTTTTACCTGCGGATGTTTGCTCACCACTTTATGGATCTCGTGCCGCAAAATGCCGTTGCCCACACCGTGGATAAAAACCACAGACGGCAATTGGTGCACAATGGCCGCGTCCAGCGTTTTTTGGAAACGTTCTAATTGGGTTTTGATGATATCGCTGCTGCTTAAAAACTGGTAATCTTCGCGCAGTTTTTCGATGTGCAGGTCAATTTCTTTGGCCGGTTTCTCGACCACTTTTTTCTCCTCCGGCGATTTGAAAAAGCTTTCTTTCAGCTTTTCGGCATCCACTTTCACCTCCGCCGCATCCAACTGAAACTGCCAGCCCAACTGGTTCAAAACATGCACCGTTGTTTTTGATCCCGCAAAATCTTTCGCCTTAAAACGTTCTGAATAAACCAACGGGTCTAAAAAATCAGCTTTTTGTTTAGAATGATATAGAATCTGGAAAATAAATTTCGGCCAGATAGAAATATCGGGCAACGCGGCCGAATAAACTTTTACCGCTGTTTTTGGTGCAACAATCCCGGCAAATTCGCCTTTAAATTCCTGGTTTTTTTCGGTGCTAAAAGAAGCAAGCAGTTGGTAAGAAGTGTTGTTGATGAGATGAAACTGCACCACAGAAGTTACCTGTTTTTCGGGAACGGCAGCCAGATAAATGCCTTTTGCTGTAAATTCCTGCGGCGGTATTTCGGCAATTGCTTCCTGCGCTTTTGCCGCTGCTGCTGCTTCCCGGCCATGTACCGAAGTTACTTTGGATGCCAAAACCGGTATCTCAAAATCATCGTCCCCGGTTACGCCAATGGTTTGTTCGTCTATAATCCGCGTGATAAAACCTTCCCGTTTCTCTTCCACAAAACGCACAAAATCGCCCAATTTAAATTTCATAATCTTTAGTTCAGTTTATAAAAGTACGTTCTTTTTCAATGTCCGATTGCGTAAACACAAATTTTAGCTTTAGCTGTAAATGTTTGATGTTTAGGTGAAATAAGGCAAGCGATTGTAGATTTCTGTAAAAACCCATTCGTTCTGTCCAACAAAACCGCCTGTTTTTGCTTATAAGCTTACCGGCAGCAATGCTTCTTTTACCCATCAAAAATTATGTTGCACGTAAAATCTTTCCCCAACAACCCGTATTACGAAAACACGTATTTGCTGTTTGACGATACGCTGGAATGCGTCATTATTGACCCTGGAATGTACAGCCGCGAAGAGCAAAACAAGGTTGCTTCTTTTATCACCGAAAATTTGCTGAAGCCGGTTTTGCTGTTGAACACGCACTGCCACATTGACCATGTTTTGGGCAATAAATTTGTTTTTGACCAATACGGGCTGAAGCCGCAATTTCACGAGGGCGAAATGCCTTTGCTTTCGGCGGTGCCGGGTTATGCGCCGCAAATGGGCATCCGTTACGAACTTTCGCCTTTGCCGGAAACGTTTTTACCGGAAACAGGAACCATAAAATTCGGGCAAACAGAACTTGAACTGATTTTTGCGCCCGGCCATTCGCCTGCGCATTTGTGTTTTTATTCGGCCAATGACCATGTTTTAATTGGCGGCGATGTTTTGTTCCGCGAAAGCATTGGCCGCACGGATTTGCCCGGTGGGAATACCGAACAACTCATCAAAAATATCCGCGAAAAACTGTTTGTTTTGCCCGACCAGGTTATCGTTTATCCCGGCCACGGCGAAGAAACTACCATCGGCTATGAAAAAGAATACAATCCTTTTCTTACCTAAGCGTTAAAATGTTGTTATAAAAGAAGCATCCCGATAAATTGAACACCTCTGCATTTATAGCCAGGCGCTACCTTTTTTCTAAGAAATCTACCAATGCCATCAATATTATTTCCGGCATTTCAATGCTGGGCGTGCTGGTGGGCAGTGCCGCGCTGATTATTATCCTTTCGGTTTTTAATGGTTTTGAAACGCTGATCGTTTCTTTGTACAGCAGTTTTACGCCCGAATTGAAAGTGCTTCCGGCAAAAGGAAAAACTTTTGACCCGCAAACGTTGCATTTAGATAGTTTGCGCAAACTGCCCGATATGCTTTCGGTAACCGAAGTGCAGGAAGAAAAAGTGCTGCTGCGCTACGGCAAAAGCCAGTTTATCGGCACTGTAAAAGGCGTAAGCAACGATTTTTTAAAAAACCCGGCTTTAGACAGTACGTTGCAGGTTGGTTCTTTTACGTTGAAAGATGGAGGCCGAAACCTGGCCGTCATCGGTTCATCGGTACAAATCAGTCTGGGCATCAACGTAAAAGACCAAATGGCGCGGTTGCAGGTTTATTCGCCGCGGCACAAGCAGGTCAATTCTTTTAACCCTTTGGATGAGTTTGTGGTGCGCAACATCGGTACTTCGGGCGTGTTTTCGGTGCAGCAAGATTTTGATAACATCGTAATTACGCCCATCAGTTTTACCCGCGACCTGCTGGACGAGCCTGTGGAAATTTCTTACCTCGAACTGAACTTAAAAGACGGCGCCAACATCAACCGGATACAGCAGCAATTGCAGGAAAAGTTTGGCAAAAATTACGTCGTAAAAAACCGTTACCAGCAAAATACTTCTTTGTACAAGCTGCTCAATTCCGAAAAATGGGCAGTGTTTCTAATCCTCACTTTTGTGCTGATCATTGCCATTTTTAACATCATCGGTTCTTTAACCATGCTGGTGATTGACAAGCGGAAAGACATTGCCATTTTAACCAGTCTGGGTGCCGATAAAAACCTGGTGCAGCGTGTTTTCTTTTTTGAAGGCATGCTGATTTCTTTGGTTGGCTGCGTGGTGGGCATGTTGCTTGGTTTAACCTTTTGCCTGCTGCAGCTCCATTTTGGCTGGGTAACGATGGGCGGCAATATTATGGTGCAGCCTTATCCGGTAACGTTAAAACTAAATGATTTTTTATTGGTGTTTCTTACCGTGATTGGCATATCAGTGATCGCTTCGGGCATTAGCGCGCGGTTGAGCGTACAAAAACTCGATGAAATTAATCAGGAACTGTAAATTAGCAGCATGAAAAGAATTGTTTTCATTGCAGGTTTTTTGGGGATAATTGTTGTTTGCAGCTGCACCCGGCACAACCAGGCCGATATAAAAGTTTACAAAGGCTTGTACAGCTTTGGTTTGGAAGTAAAATCTTTTAAAGAGTGCAGCACCGGCCGAGAATATTGGGTGAAAGACAGTTCGGGCAAACTGGAGCTGCAATATTCCAACATGAACTTTGAGAAACCTTACGAACCGGTTTATGTAGAAGTGGAAGCTTTAAAACGGCCATCCGGCGAGGAAGGCATTGGCGCCGAGTTTGACAGCACGATGGTGGTTACCAAAGTACAAAAAATTACGCGAGAGATTCCAGAAGATATGTGTAATTAAGCATCGCCGATTATAATGAAATTAGCCTTATGCAAAAAAACACCTGTAAAAGAAGCATCGTCCTGTTTTTGCTGATTGCTTTATCGTTTTGCGGCAAAGCGCAATCTTTATCAGAAACCTCTAAAACAGGAAAAGGCAAAACCGTGATGTTGGATTCGTACTTCAACAACGAATTTAGGAACGATTCAACCGGCCGAAGCATATCTTTTCATTATAAATGGGAAGAAACGGACAATAACGGTTTCAGCCTTTTTAAAAGTGTTTTTAATAATCATGGCCTAAAAACAGCAACGCTATATGCTGCGCCAACGGCTGCCAATTTAAAAAGTTCGGCTATTTACATCATCGTTGACCCGGATACGGAAAAAGAAACCGCGAATCCAAATTATGTAAACCAACAGGATGCGGCCGAAGTTGCGGCTTGGGTAAAAGCAGGCGGCGTTTTGGTTTTGATGGGAAACGATGCGGGAAACTGCGACCTGGAGCATTTTAACATCCTGGCCGAAAAATTTGGGATCCATTTTAACGAAGACGTTTACAATAAAGTCATCGGTTCGCAAATTAAACTGGGCACATTGCAAGTTCCTTCCACCGATCCGATTTTTAAAACGGCAAAGAAAATCTACCTTAAAGATATTTCCACTTTCAAAATAAGCCCGCCAGCGCATGCTTCTTTTACCGATAAAAATTCGGTGCTTATGGCCACCGCAAAATATGGAAAAGGAACGGTGTTTGCCGTTGGCGATCCGTGGTTTTACAATGAATATGTAAACGGGCGAAACCTGCCGCCGGATTACGATAACTTTAAAGCCTGCAACGATCTGGTAAAATGGCTGGTTCAGCAAATCCCGGCTAAGTAAAAGTGTTTTAAACGGATGCTTCTTTTACCGGTGTTTTTTTATCGGCACCAATTTTATGCCGGTAAAAGAAGCATCGGCCAAAAAGCATTTGGCAAGTATTGATTTTGATCCTGTTTAAAAAAATGATACTTTTCAAAGCTCAACCAAAACCCAGCTATGGTCTTATCAAAATCCACTTTAAAAGATATTCAATATCCTGAAGTCATTGTTCCGGAAGAATCAATTTTTAACCTTCCGGAGAAAGTATTGCAGTTTGGGACAGGCGTTTTGCTGCGCGGATTGCCCGATTATTTTATTGATAAAGCCAACCGGCAGGGGATTTTTAACGGACGGGTTGTGGTGGTAAAATCAACATCCGCAGGCAGTTCTTCAGAATTTGACGACCAGGACGGCTTATATACGTTATGCGCAAAAGGCATCGAAAACGGACAAAAAACAGAAGAAAATATTATTTGCTCTGCCATTAGCCGGGTTTTATCGGCAACAGAAAATTGGAACGAAATTTTAAAATGCGCTCAAAACCCGGAAATGAAAATCATCATTTCCAATACGACCGAAGTTGGGATCCAACTGGTTAAAGAAAGTATCGAAGTTAGTCCGCCAACTTCTTTTCCCGGTAAATTATTGGCGTTTTTGGCAGAAAGATTTAAAGCTTTTAACGGCAGCGAAGCAAGCGGAATGGTGATTGTGCCAACCGAACTGATTGTGGACAACGGCGATAAACTAAAAGCAATTGTGTTGGAATTGGCAGCTTTTAACCAGTTGGAAGAAGGGTTTATTAATTGGCTGGAAAACAGCAACTCGTTTTGTAATTCATTGGTTGACCGTATTGTTCCCGGAAAACCGGATACCGAAACCGTTGCTGCTTACCAGGAAAAAGCCGGTTACGAAGATCAATTGCTCACCGTTTCTGAAGTTTACCGTTTGTGGGCGATACAAGGCGATGAAAAAGTAAAATCG
Organism: uncultured Sphingobacteriaceae bacterium; assembly: GCA_964244955.1. Lineage (GTDB taxonomy): Bacteria > Bacteroidota > Bacteroidia > Sphingobacteriales > Sphingobacteriaceae > Mucilaginibacter_A. Next base: position 17,650 of record CAXTKQ010000058.1, read on the forward strand.
GTTTTAAGTTTTGCCGAAGCTGACCAAGGCGTGATCATTGCACCGGATATTGAAATTTACCGCGAATTAAAGTTAAGGATGCTGAACGGCACGCACACGTTAAGCTGCGGGCTGGCTTTTTTGGCCGGTTTTGATACGGTAAAAGAAGCAATGGACAATGCCCTGTTCTCAGGTTTTGTAAGCGAGTTGATGAAGGAAGAAATTGCACCGGCCATTCCGTATAAAGTAAGCAAACAGCAAACAGACGAATTTGCGGCACAAGTGCTTGACCGGTTCCGCAACCCGCACATCAAACACCAATGGATTGCCATTACGGTACAATACTCGGCCAAACTGAAAATGCGTGTGGTGCCGGTTTTGTTAAAGCATTACCAGAAATCAGACCAAGTGCCTGCCCGTATTGCTTTGGGTTTTGCGGCTTATCTGCGATTTATGCAGGTTGAAAAAGAACAGGGCGGAAAATATTTTGGAGAAGCAAACGGCGCAACTTATCCGATCAACGATGACCTGGCACACTATTTTTATGGCATTAAAAACAGCATCCCATCGGATATTTTTGTTTACACCATCTTAAATAATACGGAACTTTGGGGAACAGATTTGACTTTATTGCCGGGTTTCCTTTCAGCGGTACAGCAATTTTATACGGTTATTGCCAGCGAAGGGGCTTTAAAGGCAATTGATGGGTTATCTCCCACTAAATAAAAATTTAAAAAACATGAAACAGCAGGTATTAAAAGTGCATCCTGACGATAACGTAATTGTGGCGCTTACTGATTTACCCCAAGGATCAATGGTTACTTACGATAATCAGCAATACACCTTAAAAGATAATGTGCAGGCCAAACACAAATTTGCCGCCAGGGATTTTGAGCAGGACGACGACATCATCATGTATGGCGTATTGGTAGGAAAAGCGCAAAACCAAATCCCGGCAGGTGCTTTGTTAACCACTAAAAATATCCACCACGCAGCCAATGATTTTTTTATCGGCGAGCGGCATACCGAATGGCATAAACCAGACATTAGCAAATTTGCCAACCGTAATTTTTACGGTTTTCCGCGTTCTGATGGCAGCGTTGGCACGGCAAATTACTGGCTGGTTATCCCGATGGTTTTTTGTGAAAACCGGAACCTGGAAGTTTTAGAAGAAGCTTTAATCAAACCATTAGGTTACGGCCGGAACCGTATTTACGCCAACCAGGCGCAGGAATTGATTAACATGTATAAGTCAGGCAGCGATGTCAGCCAAATTTTAAATGCGGAAATGCCTTATACCGAATTGGCACCAAAACAAGACCGCTTGTTCCCCAACGTTGATGGTATTAAATTTTTGGTACATAACGGCGGTTGCGGCGGCACGCGCCAGGATGCCCAAGCGCTTTGCGGATTGCTGGCTGGTTATATCACGCATCCAAACGTGGCCGGCGCAACGGTTTTAAGTTTAGGTTGCCAGAATGCGCAGGTTTCGATCTTGGAAGAAGAAATCAAAAAGCGTTCGCCCTTATTTGACAAACCTTATTTTGTGTTGGAGCAGCAAAAAGTTGGTACCGAAGCCGAATTGCTTTCGCTGGCCATCAAGCAAACTTTTGCGGGTTTGGTTTTGGCCAATAAAAACATGCGTCAACCCGCACCCATTAGTAAAATTTGTATTGGTTTGGAGTGAGGCGGTTCGGATGGTTTTTCGGGGATTTCTGCAAATCCTGCTATCGGTTACACTTCAGATTTGCTGGTTGCTGCCGGTGGTTCGGTTATTTTGGCCGAATTTCCGGAGTTGTGCGGCGTAGAGCAAAACATGAGCGACCGCTGCGTGGACACTGCAAATGCCGAACGTTTTTCTCATTTGATGCGCACTTACAACGAACGTGCAAAAGCGGTAGGTTCCGGTTTCGACATGAACCCTTCGCCCGGAAACATCAAAGACGGGTTGATTACTGATGCGATCAAATCGGCAGGTGCGGCCAAAAAAGGCGGGACATCGCCGGTTGTAGAAGTGCTGGATTATCCCGAAAAAGTAACCAAACCTGGTTTAAACTTGCTGTGTACGCCAGGGAACGATGTAGAATCAACCACGGCGGAAGTTGCTTCGGGTGCCAACGTGGTTTTGTTTACAACCGGTTTAGGCACGCCGACTGGAAATCCCGTTACCCCTGTAGTTAAAATTGCCAGCAACACCAAGTTGTACAATAAGATGCGCGATATTATTGATATTAATACCGGAACGGTAATTGAAGGCGAAGAAACCATTGAACAGGCCGGCGAACGCATTTTGGATTACGTCATCCGCGTGGCCAGCGGCGAAATTGAAGTAAGTGCCGTGCGCCACGGTCAGGACGATTTTATCCCATGGAAAAGAGGTGTGTCGCTGTAAACCAATGCTTCTTTTAGCACCTAAAAATTGAGCTGACCAACTATCAGCATAAACCAAAAATTGAATGAAACCATTTTTAGACGAAAACTTTTTGCTGCAAACACAAACGGCGCAGCAATTATACCACGATTTCGCGAAAAAGCTGCCGATTATTGATTACCATAATCATTTGCCGCCTGATCAGGTTGCTGGCAACATCAACTTTAAAAATTTAACGCAGGTTTGGCTGTACGGCGATCATTATAAATGGCGGGCGATGCGCACCAATGGCATCAGCGAAGATTACATTACCGGCAGCAAAAGCGATTTCGAAAAGTTTGAAAAATGGGCCGAAACCGTTCCGTACACCATGCGCAACCCGCTTTACCACTGGACGCATTTAGAACTGCAGCGGTATTTTGGCATTACCAATTTATTATCGGTAAAAACAGCATCTGGAATTTACGATGAAGCGAGTGCCAAACTGCAAACACCGGAATATTCGGTGCAGGGATTGTTGCAAAAGATGAACGTGGAAACGGTTTGCACCACCGATGACCCGCTGGATAATTTGCAGTTTCATCAGCAATTAAAAAAAGAAGGCGGAACGGTTAAAATGCTGCCTGCTTTTCGGCCGGATAAAGCGATGAACCCGGATGATTTGGAAGTTTTAAACGCATACATGGATAAACTGGAAACGGTTGCCGACGTTTCCATCCGGGATTACGATGCTTACCTGTCGGCTCTAAAATCCCGGCATGATTATTTTGCGGCAAACGGCTGCTCAGTTTCCGATCATGGTTTGGAACAGGTTTATGCCGAAGATTATACGGAAGAAGAAATCCGAAACATTTTCCAAAAAATACGTGCTAAAAGAAGCATCAGTCAAGAAGAAAACCTCAAATTCAAATCGGCCTTGCTTTTTCAGTTTGCCGTTTGGGACCACGAAAAAGGCTGGGTGCAGCAATACCATTTGGGCGCGTTGCGGAACAATAATGCGCGGATGCTGAAACAGTTAGGGCCAGATACAGGCTGGGATTCGATTGGCGATTTTAGCCAGGGGCGGCAGCTTTCTAAGTTTTTAAATCGGCTGGATTCGGAAGACCGGTTGGCAAAAACCATCATTTATAATTTAAACCCGGCTGATAACGAATTGATTGCGACGATGATTGGCAATTATAACGATGGTTCCGTTGCCGGAAAAGTACAGTTTGGTTCGGCTTGGTGGTTTTTGGATCAGAAAGACGGCATGACGAAGCAAATCAACGCGCTATCCAACATGGGTTTGCTGAGCAAGTTTGTAGGAATGCTGACCGATTCGCGCAGCTTTTTATCTTTCCCCCGGCACGAATATTTCCGGAGGTTGTTGTGCAATTTATTTGGCGAAGATGTAGAAAACGGCGAACTGCCGAACGATTTGGAGTGGATTGGCAAGATCGTAAGTGATATTTGCTACTACAACGCCAAAAACTATTTCAACTTTAAATAATGGGCAAAATATTAAGTTTTGGCGAATTGCTGTTGCGGATTTGCCCGGACACGGAAGGAAACTGGCTTCGGCAAAATTCATTGCCTTTTTACATCGGCGGCGCGGAACTGAACGTGGCAACTGCGCTGGCACTTTGGGGTTTGCCTTCGGCTTATCTCACTGCTTTGCCCAAAAATATGTTGTCGGAGCAGATCATTCAATACCTGCAAGAAAAAAAAATTGATACTTCTGCCGTGGTTTTTCAGGGAAACCGCATCGGGACATATTATCTTCCGAAAGGAAAAGACCTGAAAAATGCCGGTGTAATTTATGACCGGAACTACTCGTCTTTTGCAGAACTTCAACCCAAAACCATTGATTGGGATGCTGTTTTTGAAGGCGTTTCCTGGTTTCATTTCAGTGCCATTTGTCCGGCCATTAACCAAAATATAGCCGAAGTTTGTGAAGAAGTTTTGAAAGCGGCATCCGAAAAAAATATTTTTATTTCTTTGGATTTAAATTACCGCGCCAAATTGTGGAAGTACGGCAAGCAGCCCATCGAAATTATGCCAAACCTGGCGCAATATTGCGATTTGATTATGGGCAATATTTGGGCGGCCAACCAAATGTTGGGGACGGAACTGGACAACCATCTTTTGCAAACGGAAACCAAAGAAAGCTACATCGTCCATGCTACTAAAACTTCCGAAGCCATCATTAAAACTTATCCAAAATGTAAATATGTGGCCAATACTTTCCGTTTCGGCGAAATTGGGATTGAATATTACACTACTGTTTTTACCGATGGAAAATTGGAAGTATCGGAGGAATATCAAGCCGAAAAAATTGTAGATAAAGTGGGCAGCGGCGATTGTTTTATGGCTGGTTTAATTTACGGTTTGTACAAAAAACTACCGGTAAAAGAAGCATTGGAATTTGCAACGGCCGCGGCATTCGGCAAATTATTTATAGAAAGCGACGCGACAAACATGACGGTTGAGGAAGTAAAAAGAACGATCAAACATGGGCAGTAAAAAAGAGCATTCGTTGAACCAGATATTGGAACAAGGCACTTTGCCTTTGTTTTTTTATAAAGAAGCGGAAGTAAGTTTAGCAATCACCCGGACGATTTATAAAGCTGGCGTTCGGGTTTTTGAATATACCAACCGTGGCCCGGAAGCTTTGGAGAATTTTAAATTGCTGCGGAAAACTGCCAACGAGGAAATGCCGGATTTGGAACTGGGCATCGGCACAATTAAGTCGGTAAAAGAAGCACAGGATTTTTTGGCGGCCGGGGCTGATTTTTTGGTTAGCCCGATTGTAAACCCAAAGGTTGGCCAAATGGCTTTGGAAGCAGATATGCTTTGGATTCCGGGCTGCATGACGCCAACTGAAATCTTTACGGCGCAGGAAAACCAGGCTGCTTTGATCAAACTTTTCCCGGCCAATATTTTGGGCGAAGCTTTTTTAACTTCGATCAAAGAACTGTTTCCCGGCCAGCTTTTTATCCCAACTGGCGGCGTCGAATTAAACAAAGAAAATATTAGCGGCTGGTTTAAGGCTGGTGTAGGCGCAGTTGGTTTGGGCAGCAAGCTCATCAGCAAAAAAGTGATGGAAGAAAAGCTGTACGATGAACTTTTTATGGCGACAAAAGAAGCACACGAACTGGTAAAAAGTTGCCGGTCAATTTAAAATAAAAACGATATGAAAACAGGTAGATACAGGTGGACGATTTGTGCCTTGTTGTTTTTTGCAACTACCATCAATTACTTAGACCGGCAGGTTTTAAGCCTGCTTTCGGGCAAATTGGAAGCAGAATTTGGCTGGACAAATACGGATTATGCCAATATTACGGCTGCGTTTCAGTTTATCTATGCCATCTCCATGCTTTTTGCCGGCCGTTTAATTGATAAGCTGGGCACAAAATGGGGCTACGCGCTTGCCATCATCATTTGGTCTTTCGGTGCTATTTTGCATGCCAAAGCTATCCCGATCGGCGGTGCCATAGCTTCTGTTTTTGCCTTGGTGGGCATTACGGGCTTATCAGTATCCGTACTTGGGTTTATTTTTTCGAGGGCAGTTTTAGGATTTGGCGAATCAGGGAATTTTCCCGCCGCTATTAAAGCAACAGCCGAATATTTCCCGAAACAGGAACGTTCATTCGCCACCGGCATTTTTAATTCGGGCGCAAACGTTGGCGCTATCCTCGCACCGGCAACCGTGCCTTATATTGCTGCGGCCTGGGGCTGGGAAACAGCCTTTTTAATTATCGGGGGCGCAGGTTTTTTATGGCTGGTCTTTTGGTTTATTTTTTACGATAAGCCCGAACAGCAAAAACGTTTGACCAAAAACGAACTGGAATACATTTTACTCGATCCGGATGAAAAAGCAATCGTTCCAAGCGAATCTGAAACCGAAGCGAAAAAAGTTTCCTGGTTCAGGTTGTTCGGCTACAAACAGACCTGGGCTTTTACCATCGGCAAGTTTATGACAGACGGCGTTTGGTGGTTTTTCCTGTTTTGGCTACCTTCTTATTTAAAAGCACAATACGGC
>CAXTKQ010000059.1:0-23107 GCA_964244955.1 uncultured Sphingobacteriaceae bacterium
GTGATGGTATGGTCGCGCTCCAACACGGCCAACTGCTCGGCAATATTTTTAAGCTGGCGAACGTTTCCCGGCCAGCTATAATTGATCAGCATTTGCTGCGCTTCCTCGTTCATCTGGATAGGCGGGGAACGGTATTTGGCGGTAAAATCAGCCGTAAACTTTCGGAACAACAAATAAATATCTTCTTTCCGGTCGCGCAAAGGTGGAATCCGCAACGGAACGGTATTTAAACGATAATACAAATCTTCCCTAAACTTTCCTGATTTAACCGCATCGTAAACATCTACATTGGTTGCCGCGATAACGCGCACGTTTGTTTTTTCGACTTTGGAAGAGCCAACTTTAATATATTGGCCGGATTCTAAAACCCGCAACAAACGCGCTTGCGTTCCTAAAGGCATTTCGGCAATTTCATCCAGAAAAATCGTTCCGGTATTTACGGTTTCAAAATAACCTTTCCGCTCGCCAACGGCACCGGTATAAGCGCCTTTTTCGTGGCCAAACAATTCAGAATCAATGGTTCCTTCGGGAATGGCACCGCAGTTTACCGCGATAAAAGGGCCATGTTTTCGCGGGCTCATCTGGTGGATAATGTGCGAAAAAACTTCTTTTCCGCTGCCGCTTTCACCGGTAATCAACACTGAAATATCGGTTGGCGCAACCTGGTTTGCAATATCTATGGCGCGGTTAAGCAAAGGAGAATTGCCGATAATGCCGAACCGCTGTTTTATTTCCTGTATCTCCATGCTGTTTTTACCCTACAATTTTACCGATCAAGGTGGCCGTTGTACATTTTTCAATCAAAACATTCACATAATCTCCAGGTGCGAAACGTTCATCCGCTGGAAAAACCACTGTTGCGTTTTTGTCGCTTCGTCCGCTGTAATCCAACGCCGATTTTTTGGAACGCTTCTCGATCAAAACCTGTTGTACCTCGCCAATTTGTTTTAACAAACGAAGGTGGGAATGTGCTTGCTGTTTATCAACTATTTCTCGCAGTCGGCGGCCTTTTACTTCTTCCGGAATATGATCCGTATATCTTTTTGCTGCCAAAGTTCCCGGCCGTTCCGAATACATAAACATGTAGGCAAAATCGTACTGCACGTAATCCATCATGCTCAGCGTTTCCTGGTGTTCTTCTTCTGTTTCCGAACAAAAACCGGTAATCACATCGGTAGAAATGGCACAACCCGGAAGGATTTTTCTGATCGCATCAATCCGGTTCATGTACCAAGCGCGGTCATAAGTCCGGTTCATTAGTTCCAAAATCCGGCTGTTGCCCGATTGAACCGGTAAGTGGATGTATTTGCAGATGTTATCGTACTTTTTCATCGTGTACAACACTTCATCCGTAATATCTTTTGGGTGCGAAGTAGAAAAACGAACGCGCAGTTTTGGGTTGATCAACGCGACAAACTCCAGCAAACCGGCAAAATTTAGGGTGATGCCTTCCTCACTTGTCCATTTGTAAGAATCCACATTTTGGCCAAGCAGCGTAACTTCTTTATAACCGGCGTTAAACAGATTTTCACATTCTTTGATGATAGAAAAAGCATCACGGCTGCGTTCGCGGCCGCGTGTAAACGGAACCACGCAAAACGAGCACATATTATCGCAGCCGCGCATAATCGAAACAAAAGCGTTGATACCATTGCTGTTTAAACGAACGGGACTGATATCGGCATAAGTTTCTTCGCGGGAAAGCAATACGTTTACGGCTTTTTGTCCGCTGTCCACCTGTTCAATTAAATTCGGCAGGTCGCGGTAGGCATCCGGGCCAACAACTACATCAACCAGTTTTTCTTCTTCCAAAAACTTGGCTTTTAAACGTTCGGCCATGCAGCCCAAAACGCCAACCACCATTCCCGGGTTCCGTTGTTTGGAAACCTTAAATTCTTTCAGCCGGTTGCGCACACGTTGCTCCGCATTTTCACGGATCGAACAAGTATTGATAAAAATTACGTCCGCTTCTTTAAAATCAGCAGTGGTCTCAAAGCCCTGGTCGGCCAAAATAGAAGCCACAATTTCGCTGTCAGAAAAATTCATGGCGCAGCCGTAACTTTCAATGTACAACTTGCGTCCGTTATTTTTCAGCACCGGTTTATCCAGCACCAACGCTTCGCCCTGGCGGCTTTCATCGTGTTTACTGGTTGGAAGATCCAAATTCATTATTTAAAAAATTGAGAAGGCAAAAGTAAGAAAATCTTGTTTAATTAAATGACAGTTTGGCAGCATTTGCAGAACAAGCCATTGTAATTTTTCCGGCTGGTTTAAATGCCGCAGTCCCCAAAGGAACGATGCTTTTTAAAAACTATTTCTATATCTTGTACGGATTTATGCTGTTTAAGCGTATAAGCAAGCAGCAGAAAGACAACTCCGGATGACGTTTAAAAATTTGATCGGTAACAAGTGGTTTAAAAGAATTTGCTGGCCCTTGCTGGTTTTGCTGTTTTTGATACTGCTGATCGGTTTGATCTTAAACATTTATTTCTCTCCGGTCCTTTCAACCCGGTTAAAAAGCACGGTTTTTAAGCTGAGCAACGGTTTGTACCAAATTGATTTTGCCAACAGCAGTTTGCATGTGCTTCCGGGTTTTATCGTGATTGACCACCTCACGCTAAAACCTAACCTTGCTGTTTTTAACCGGCTAAAAGAAGCAGGCACGGCGCCAAATAATTTATACAATTTATCGGTTGATAAGATTGTGTTGAAACACGTCCATCCGTATGATTTGTATTTTAAAAATCAATTGGTTATCAATGCCATCGAACTAAAAAACCCTTCGCTTAAAATTATTTACCGCCAAGTGCGCAACTACGATTTGCCCGACAGCGGCAAAAAGACGTTCTACCAGCGCATTTCCGGTTCGTTAAAAAGCGTTCATATCGGGCAGTTGTTGTTTACGAATATTGATTTGTTGTACCAGGAAGATCTGAACAACCAAACCAAAATTACCCGTTTAAAAGATGTTGACGTTACCGGAACGGATTTGCTGATAGATTCTTCCAGTCAAAACGATAAAACAAGGTTTAATTTTTTTAAAGATGTTACGGCCGTGTTCCATAACTATCGTGGTGTTACGGCAAATGGTTTGTATCAGTACCGCGCCAATTCGCTTATATTTTCGAGCGAAAAAGCCAGCGTTAAAATTGCTGATGCTGTTTTTATGCCTATAAAATCAGCAACGGCAAATGAAGTCTTGGCGCGAAGGAATGTTAATTTGATAACGGATTCGGTAGTTATCAACCGTTTTGATTACCACAACTTTATCAGTTACCGCAAATTTATTGCTGCGGATATCAACGTTTACGGAAACAAGGCCGAAGTTTTTTTCAACGGAACTTTGCCCAGAAAGCCAACTGATTTTTCGAAAAGCGGTTTGTATGCGCTGCTTAAAAATGTGCATCGAACAATGAATATTAAAACTGTGCGCATTTATGATTTGGATGTAGTTTACACGGAAATCAATGCCAAAACCAAGTTACGCGGTGCCATAACGTTTGGAAAGTTAAACGGCACCATCCGCAATATTGTTACCGGCGAAGATACAACCGGGCAAACCAACCGGAAGCTGACAGCAAACTTTTCGACCTATTTGATGGGTTATGGCAAGTTGGGTTTGCGGCTGCAATTTGATCCGGCCGATACGGCAAATATTTTATATTACCAGGGAAATTTGCAATCAATGAACCTGGTGAATTTGAACCCGGCCACCAAACCGCTTGGGCTGATCCAATTTACAAACGGGATTGTAACCACATTAAATTTCGATATGCAGGCCAACGCCAAAAAAGCGACGGGCAAGGTTACATTTTTGTACCACGATTTGAATGTTATGCTGTTGCGGAAAGACGAAAAAAGCAACCTTAAAAAGATGCCTTTCGTTTCTATTTTGGCCAATGCTTTTGTGCTGATCCGGGACAATCCGCGGTTTAACGATTCTGTCCGTGTGGCCAATGTGGTTTACCAACGGCCCGAAAACAGTTCTTATTTGGGTTTGCTCTGGCGTTCGGTTTATGCCGGCATCAAAGAATCCATTGGTTTATCGGCAGAGATCGAACAAAACCTGCGGCAAAAAGCAGCCGACTACAAGCAGAACAAGCAAGAACGGGTTGCGCAAAAAGCCGAGCGCCAGGAGAAAAGAAAAATGCGCCGGTTAAAGCGCATCAAAAAAAGGGAGCTAAAAGAAGCACGGGGATAAAGCCGATGCTTCTTTTATACGATATAATTCCAGTTGTTCAAATCTTCGGTTCGGCCGTATTTGATGTCGTCCAAAACGCGGCGCAGTTTAGGTGCAAATTCGCCTTTTGCCGGATCAGGCAATGTGAACGTTTCTCCGTTAAAACCAATTTCAACAATAGAAGTAATGGTTGCGGCCGTGCCAACACCAAAAGCTTCGGTCAATTTTCCGTTTTTTATGCCTTCCAAAACTTCGGTTACGGCAACGCGGCGTTCTTCCACCGGCACGTTCCAACTGCGGGCCAATGCTAAAATTGAATCGCGGGTTACGCCTTTTAAAATGGTATCGCGGGTTGATGGCGTTACAATTTTGCCGTCTATCACAAAAACAATGTTTGCCGCGCCCAACTCTTCCACATACGCATGTTCGCGCGAATCCGTCCAGATCAACTGGTCAAAACCTTTTTCCGCTGCTTTTTTTGCCGGCAACATCGAGCCTGCATAATTGCCTGCAGCTTTGGCAAACCCAAACCCGCCATCGCAGGCACGGGAAAATTCGGTCTCCACCTTAACCTTTAAATTTTTAGAGAAAAACGGGCCAACCGGACAAGTCAGCACACAAAACCGATACGTGGAAGAAGGGTGAACGCCCAAAGCAGCTTCGGTAGCAAACATAAACGGACGTATGTACAGCGAATGGTTTGCTTTGTTTGGGATAAACTGCTGGTCAACTTCTACCAGTGCGGCAATGCTTTGTATAAACAAGTCTTCGGGCAGTTGCGGCATACACAAACGCTCGGCAGATTTGTTAAAACGTTCGGCATTTTTATTGGGGCGGAAAATAGAAACGCGGCCATCAGCCAGTTTGTAAGCTTTTAAGCCTTCAAAAAATGTTTGCCCGTAATGCAGCACAGACATTGCCGGACTCATGCTCATATCGCCGTAAGGCAAAATCTGGAAGTTTTGCCATTCGCCATTGGCATAATCGGCCACCAACATATGGTCGCTAAAATGTTTTCCAAAAACTAAATTTTCAAAATCAATTGTGGACAAACGGGAAGTTGCAGCTTTGCTAATTTGTATGTCGAGCGTATCTGAAATCATGATGCTTAAAATTGAATTGTTACCGCCTGCAATTTACGATTTTTTGTTTGTTTTTTGAGGAGCGGGGAGCGGAGTTGAAGGATCGAGTTTCAATGCTTCTTTTAGGCACTAAAAATTTGGTTTGCTAAATTGCAATTGTAATGAAAGCGGACGGCAGTGTTCGTAATCGAACGTCAACGCTTATTAAAAATACTTCATTATGAAGCGTTTAAGTGATTGGCGTAATATCTGTTTATTCAAAATTAAAATTAAAAAAGTTTTAAGGCAATTCTTAACAAGGCAATGCTTCTTTTAGCCCTATAATCTTTGTGTTTATTTTTTGCCGATAAAAGAAGCATTCAAAATAGGTTGAAAGGTTTTTCCTGTTCCAATAATAATTTATGTAGCTTAAAAAATAATACGATGAATATAATAGATTTCAAAATTGCGGTCCGGTCCTTTTTAAAAGGAAAATGGTATAACTTTTTAAACATTGCCGGACTGGCACTTGGCCTGGCAGGTTTCATTTTTGTTACTTTATACGTTGATAATGAAACCGGTTACGATCAGTGGAACAAAAATATCAATCGCACTTTTTTGGTGGAAAGGGAAATGCCGACTGGCCCATCTCCTTATACGCCCGGAAAATTAGCAGCGGCAATAAAAAGCCAATGCCCGGAAGTTGAAGAAACAGGAAGGACGAATACAGCTTTGTTTCCAATTACATTTTATACTTCATCAGGAAAATTTCCGATCAAAAAATGGGTCGGGGCTGATTACTCTATTGCCAAAATACTCGGCATCAAACCAAAAGACTTTAATCTGAACCCGAAAAGCACTACGCCAACCATGCTGCTTTCAAAAGCAACCGCAAACGTGCTCTTTCCTGTCGGCACTTCTGTTCAAAACAAGACGGTGAATATGATGTCGAAGTCTGGGATGCCAATGATGGTTGCAGGAGTAGCCGAGGATGCGCCCGGTAATACCAATTTACAATTTGATTGTCTTGGGTTTGTCGGAGATCTTACTTCCGGGAAAGACCAAAGTTATGCCAACCAAATTTATCAAACTTATTTATTGGTAAAACCGCACACAGATATTAACCTGCTTTCCAAAAAAATTGACAAAATTTATAAAGAAGCCGCATCGGTAGATACCAGCCAGGTAGCCAAAGAAGCATTACGGCGCGCCGGGGCAGCTATATATTTAGACCCATTAGAGAATTTGCATTTAAAACCTCATTACGGTTCTCCTGTCAATGATCAGATTGTAAAAGGTTTGATTGTTTTGGCTTTGATTATACTAATTGTAACTGGCGTTAATTTTACAAATCTTTATATTTCTCAGGCTTATAAACGTTCAAAAGAAATTGGGATAAAAAAAGTTAACGGTATCATCAAAAGGCAAATAACGCTTCAATTTCTGTTGGAAATATTTATCCAATGCCTGCTTGCTTTAATGGTTGCTATCGGAATTGTCATCATTGCCTTGCCTTATTTTAACCAGTTGTTACAAGTTAAACTATTGATTTCCGGCATCAACTTCCACATCATTGTACAATTGTTTTTTGCCTTAATCTCACTTACCCTGATTGCCGGAATTTACCCGGCTTTAGTAATGGCAGGTTTTAAACCGGCAGAAGTATTGAGAGGAAACCAATTTTCAAACGGAGGGAAGTTTTCCTGGCTGCAAAGTTCGATAACCGTTTTTCAGTTCACTTTTGCTATCGTTTTTATGATAACCTTGATTGTCATTAACCAACAGGTTAACTATGTGAAAACGGAAAATCCCGGTTTTACAGCAAAACAGGTTGTATATATAGATAACCAAAGTTTGTTTAATAACCCCAAAAAATTTGAACCTGTGCGAAACCGGATCAAAGCGATACCTGGCGTAAAAAATGTTACCGTTGCCTCCAATATCCCGGGCGACATAAATCCCGTTACTTACGAATATGCTTTTCAGGGTAAAGCATTTGCCATGAATACGATTAGTGTTGACTATGAGTATTTTGAAACTTTAAGTATTGGATTGAAAGAAGGCCATTTTTTTTCTTCGTCTTTCCCAGGAGATTCTACCAATGCTATTATCAACGAGGCTGCTGTAAGGGCGTTGGAACTGAAGAAACCGATTGGTAAAACAGTAAACGGAAGTGGAGGAAATTACAAAATAGTAGGTGTAGTTAAAGATGTGAAAGCTTATGGATTTGAGCAAAATATTCAGCCAACGATTTATTTAATGAAAGATTATAGCGGGTTTTCTAAAATACGGATTATGATCAGTGCAGAAGGTAATGCTATACCAGCCATGCTAAAAACTTTAAGCCGTCAATGGAGCGACATCAATAAACTTGACGGAGAAAACTTTAACTATCATTTTCTGGATGAATTGTATGGCCAGCTTTTTGTCAAGCAGGAACAGTTGCAAACCGTGCTTACCTGTTTTTCCATATTGGCCATATTTATTGCTTCCCTTGGGTTATTTTCTTCGGCAGCACATGCCATCCATTTACGTACAAAAGAAATTGCAATCCGAAAAGTAGTGGGCGCGAAGGGAGAACAATTGATGGTAACTTTAAGCAAACCATTTTTTTACAGCGTTTTAATTGCCAATCTTATTGCCTGGCCTGTTTCCGTAGTAATTGCAAATAAATGGTTAGCAACTTTTGCCTACCGGGTTACGCTTTCCATTAGCCCTTTTGTAATTGGGATGGTTATTTCAATTTGTATCGTTGTGTTTACGGTTTGTTTGCAAACAATCAAAGCGGTTAAAATCAATCCTGCCAATAAGCTAAAAACATAATTTATAAATCGTGTTTCGGATGCTTCTTTTAGCACTAAATTTTAGCTTAAAAATCTTATCTATGTATTATAAATGCACAACTTATGGAATTTAGAAAGATATTAATCGGGATTGATGACAGTCGGCAATCCGAAAAAGCAGCCGTTTACGGGTTTGCTTTGGCCAAATCGCTTGGGGCAGCAGTTGGTTTGGTTGAAGTGGTAGAACCGATCATGATTGCGCCGGTAAATTCGGGACTGGTAGGCGGGGAAATGGACATGTTAAACACGACATTGCCGCCGATGGAAATAATAGATGCACAGGAATCATCGGCCAAAACTGTAATGCAGCGTTTTGTGGCAATGTACGGTGAAGAGCATAACATCACACAGTTTTTGGAAAACGGCGATGCGGCAACCGTTTTAATTGATACCGCTATAAAATTTAATGCAGATTTGATTGTGGTTGGTTCGCACGGCCGCAGCGGATTTGACCGTTTGCTTTCCGGCAGCGTTGCCGAAGATGTTTCGCGCCATTCGGAAATCCCGGTGCTGGTTGTTCCTTTAAAGGAGAAATAATTTTAGGCGATAAAAGAAGTAGTCGGAAAGTTTGAAAATAAGTTGTCATTTCGACCGAAGGGAGAAATCTTCTTTTTGCTGAAGTTATTTTCTAATGCTTCTTTTATCGGGTAAAAATTGGTAAGCAATACTTGAAGAAGATTTCTCCCTTCGGTCGAAATGACAAAAACTTAAACTTCGGCTTCCGTTCTTTCGCCAATTTGCTGGCGCCACATGGCGTAATACAACCCTTTTAAATCCAGCAGTTCGGTGTGTTTGCCCGATTCAATAATGCGGCCTTTTTCTAAAACATAGATCCGGTCGGCATGTAAAATGGTGGACAAACGGTGCGCAATCAAAATCGTAATGTGGTTTTGCTGATCGGAAACATCGCGTATCGTTTTCGAGATTTCTTCTTCCGTGATTGAATCCAAAGAGGAAGTTGCTTCATCAAAAACCAGTAAATCCGGTTTCCGCAGCAAAGCCCTGGCGATAGATAAACGCTGTTTTTCTCCGCCCGAAACTTTTACGCCGCCTTCGCCGATAACGGTGTCCAACCCTTGTTCTGCACGGGCCAGTAAATTATAGCAGGCTGCTTTGCGCAATACGCCCATACATTCTTCATCCGTTGCGTTGGGTTGTACAAACAGCAGGTTTTCGCGTATCGTTCCCGAAAAAAGCTGTGTATCCTGGGTCACAAAACCAATTTTTTCGCGCAACTGGTCCAAATCAATCTCCGAACTGCTGATATTATTGTACAAAACTTTCCCAGTTAAAGGCTGGTACAAACCAACCAGCATTTTCACCAACGTTGTTTTTCCGGAGCCGGAAGGGCCGACAAAAGCAATGGTTTCGCCTTTCTCCGCACTAAAATTAATATCGGTAATGGCGTTTCGGTTGCCCGTTAAATGCCGAAAACTCACCTGCCCGAAAGTTAAAGTGTTTATTTTTGGCAGATGGACAGGATTGGCTGGTTTCACATCAATATCTGTGCTTAAAATCTGCTTAAAATTGTTTAGAGAAACTTCCGCTTCCCGCCAGGAGAGGATGACGTTGCCCAATTCTTGCAAAGGGTTGAACAGGAAAAACGAGTAAAATAAAAAAGTAAAATATTGGCCTGCAGAAATGGTTTTTTGAAAAATCAGGAGTAATAAAACGATCAGCATGGTACTGCGGACAAAATTTACCGTTGTGCCTTGCGCAAAGCTCATGCTACGTACGTATTTTACTTTTTTTAGTTCGAGGTCGAGGATTTGGTAAGTTGTTTTGTTCAGGCGTTTGATCTCTTGTCCGGCCAAGCCCAAACTTTTAATCAGTTCGATGTTTCGTAAAGATTCTGTGGTTGAGCCAGCAAGTGTGGTAGTTTGGCTGACGATTTTCTTCTGAATGGTTTTGATCTTCCGGCTCAAAAACATGCTGACAAAAGTGATGACCGGGATAGCTGCAAAGTAAATAAGCGTTACTTTATAACTTACATTTAAGGAATAAACGATGATAAAGATCATCCCGATCAAACTCACAAATAAAACACTGATAAAAGAAGTAATAAATTTTTCAATGTCAATCCGTACTTTTTGCAAAATGCCTAACGTTTCACCGCTGCGCTGGTCTTCAAAAACCTGGTAAGGCAATTTCAGCGAATGCTCCAAACCATCTGCATACATCCGTGCGCCCACTTTTTGGGTGATGATGTTGGTATAATAATCCTGAAAGTTTTTGGCAATCCGCGAAACCATGGCCGCGCCAACGGCTAACCCAACTAAGGTTAACACGCCGTACAAATAATCGTGATAGTTTAAAGCACCGGCTTTATTGATATAACGGTCAACAATACGGCCGGTGATATAAGGATCGAGCAGGGAAAAACCTTGGTTAACGGCAGCCAGCAACAAGGCAAGCACAACGTAGCCTCGGTAATTTTTTAAATAATCAATCAGGAGCTTCATAGATTGTATAAAAATACAAAGAGGGAACAACCCATAGTCTATTCCCTCTTTTAAATTGGATTTGTATGACAGTTGTTAAACCGTCATGATGTCTTTTTCTTTTGTTTCCGCCAGTTGGTCAACTTTTACAATGTAGCTGTCGGTCAGTTTTTGCACTTCGCCTTCGCCTACTTTAATATCATCTTCGGATACGCCTTCTGTTTTTAATTTTTTGATCTTTTCGTTGGCGTCTTTGCGCAGGTTGCGGATCGTAACTTTGCCGCCTTCTGCTTCGGCTTTTACCCGTTTTACAAGATCGCGGCGGCGTTCTTCGGTTAAAGGCGGAACGTTGATGCGGATAATCTGTCCATCGTTTTGCGGGTTTAGGCTGAGGTTTGATTCGATGATGGCTTTTTCAATCGGCCCCAACATGGTTTTTTCCCAAGGTTGGATCACTAAAGTACGTGCATCAGGAGAATTTACGGTACCAACCTGGCTTAAAGGCGTTGCCGTTCCGTAGTAATCCACATAAACGCCTTCCAGCATCGCCGGTGATGCTTTGCCTGCCCTAACTTTCGTCAATTCGCTATCTAAAAACTCAATGGCTTTGTCCATATGGGTTTTGGTGTCTTTTAACTGTTTCTTAATGAGTTCGCTCATTGCTTAATTTAGTTTTTGCAAAAGTAAAAATACTGGTCAAAAAAGATTAATGCCGATGCTGTTTTTATGCCCCTAAAATTAGTGTACCAAAGTTCCGATGGCTTCGCCTTCCGCAATTTTACGGAAGTTGCCTGCTTTGTTCATATCAAAAACAATAATGGGCAGTTTGTTTTCCTGGCACAACGTAATGGCCGTCATGTCCATCACGTTTAAACCTTTATCGTAAACTTCCTGGAAAGAAATTTCATCGTAACGAACAGCGTTCGGGTCTTTTTCCGGGTCGGCAGAATAAATTCCATCCACACGCGTACCTTTTAAAACCACATCCGCTTTAATTTCAATGGCCCGTAAAGAAGCGGCCGTATCGGTTGTAAAATAAGGGTTTCCGGTCCCGGCGCCAAAAATCACCACGCGGCCGGTCTCCAAATGCGTCATCGCGCGGCGGCGGATATAAGGTTCGCAAATCTGCTCCATTTTAATGGCCGATTGCAAACGCGTTTCAATCCCAATCCCTTCCAAAGCACTTTGTAAAGCCATGCAATTGATAACCGTGGCCAACATGCCCATATAGTCGGCTTGTGCACGTTCCATGCCTGATTTTTCGGCACTCAACCCGCGGAAAATATTTCCTCCGCCCACCACAACCGCTATTTCAATGCCCGAATGAAACACACTTTTGATATCCTCTGCATACTGTAAAACACGTTTGTTGTCAATGCCGTACTGCCGGTCGCCCATTAGGGATTCGCCGCTTAGTTTCAGGAGGATTCTTTTGTATTTCATAATAGATCAAATAATTAATTAGGATTTAGGTTGAGGATTTGCTAAAATTTGCCCGTTAAAAACAGTATGCACGTGTTCGAGATCAGCATTAAATACGATGAAATCTGCACGGCAGCCTTTTTTAACCTGGCCTTTTGTTTCGTCTTTTAATAGTTGTGCTGGATAAAGCGATGCCATGTTGATTGCTTCTGCCAATGAAATATCAGCATAATCAACACAATTTTGAACGCCTTTCAGCATCGTTAACGCCGAACCAGACAAAGTTCCGTCCGGCATTACATAATGGTTTTGGTTGAGTTGATGCTGATAAATACCTTCTTTGGTTTCGGTAACAGCATCTGTAATCAAAAATAATTTTTCTCTCAGTTCGCGTTTTGCCAAACGGATCATGGCAAAATCAACATGAATTCCATCAGGAACAATGCTGGTAAAAGGCTTTTGCTCAAAAATAGCGGGAATAAAACCCGGGTCGCGATGGTGCATTTGCGGCATGGCATTGTATAAATGCGTAACCGCTTTTACGGGAGATTTTAAAAAACGGTTTGCCTGGCTAAAAGAAGCATTGCTATGGCCGGCAGAAAGGATGATGTTTTGCTGATCTAAAAACTCCAGCACGTCATTATCCTGCAACTCAGGCGCAATCGTCATCATTTTTATTTCACCTTCGGCAAGCTGAAACCAATGTTTTAATTCGGCTACCGATGCTTTTCGGATCAGTTTTTCCGGGTGTGCGCCTTTTCGTTTTGGGTTGAGGAACGGGCCTTCCAAATGCAAACCCAAAAAATTGCCGATGCTGTTTTTACGGTATGTTTTTGCGGCTGCAATTCCCTGCTCCACAATTGCGGTTGTGTTTGTAGCAATGGTGGCAAAAAAACCGGTTGTGCCTTGCTGCAGCAAATCGTTTTCCATTTGCTGTAAAGCAGCTTCACTTGGGTTTCCGCCGAACAACTTTCCGCCGCTGCCGTAAATTTGCAGGTCAATTAAACCTGGGGCAAGGTAAGCGCCTTGCAGATCAATACTGTTTTTATCGGTATAAAATTGGTCTTGGCCGATCACGTCCAAAACAAAACCATTTTCAACCAAAACTACTTTGCCTTCGGAAATTGTTCCGTTGGTTACCAGTTTTAAGTTATAAAAAGCGGTGATCATTTTTTAACCGATAAAAAAAGCACAAAAAAAATCCCCGCTGGCTGGCGGGGATTTGAAATATTTTACGAGCCTAAAGCAACTCTTTTAAAAGCAGTTACCGTTAGCCCTTTATCAACCGTGTTTAAAAACTGAGAAACAGTTTTGGAAGAATCTTTTACAAACTCCTGGTTTAGCAAAGTGGAGTCTTTGTAAAACTTGTTCAGTTTTCCCTGAGAGATTTTTTCTACCATTTCTTCAGGTTTTCCTTCGGCACGGATTTGCTCTTTTGCAATTTCCAATTCGCGTTGAATCGTAGAAGCGTCCACATCGCCTTTATCAATGGCAACCGGGTTCATGGCTGCAATTTGCATGGCAACATCTTTTCCGGCTTCGTCAACACCTTCGGCAACATGGTTTAAAGCAACCAAAACGCCCAAACGGTAATTTCCGTGGATGTAAGGCACTACACGTGCGCCTTCCAAAACTTCGTATTTAGAAATGCTGATGCGCTCGCCAATTTTACCGGTTTGGTCTAAAATCGCATCGGCAATGGTTAAGCGGTCATTGTCCACATCAACACCTAAAGCTACCAGTTCGTCAATGCTTTTTGGTTTTTCATCAACTGCACGGTTGGCAATATCATTGGCAAAAGCGATAAAAGCAGCGTTTTTAGCCACGAAATCGGTTTCGCAATTTACTTCGATCAAAACGCCGCGTGTGTTATCATTATTGGTACGAGCGATAACTACGCCTTCGTTTGATTCGCGGTCCTGGCGGCTTGCAGCAACTTTAGCGCCTTTTTTTCTTAAAAAATCGATCGCTGCTTCAAAATCACCATTGGTTTCCGTCAGTGCTTTTTTACAATCCATCATTCCGGCACCGGTTTGCTGGCGTAATTTGTTTACATCTGACGCAGAAATTTGTACTGTTGACATATCTTTTTTATTTAATAAGGTTGAGGGATTAAAGCTTTCCACTGCTTAAAACCTCAACCTAAAAACTGTATAATTCGTTGTTAAGAACCGTGCCCTTCGCTGCCTGTATGATCAACAGCAGTTGCAGGCGCTTCGGTTTCGGCAGCAACCCTTCTGCGGCGTGTGCCTTCGGCAACTGCTGCATCTGGTTGTGGCTGGTCGGCTTTTGCTTTTGCGGCAGCCGCTTCTTTTTCAGCTTCGTCTTCTTTATCGCGTTTACGCTCTTCTAAACCTTCTTCAATCGCTTTGGTCACGATGCCGCAGATCAAAGAAATGGATTTAGTTGCATCATCGTTTGCCGGGATCGGGAAATCAATGTTTGATGGATCTGAATTGGTATCCACCATTGCAAACGTTGGGATGTTTAATTTTAATGCCTCAGAAACAGCAATGTGTTCTTTCTTCACATCCACCAAAAATAAAGCGGCCGGCAAACGGTTTAAATCAGCAATTCCACCTAAAAGTGATTCTAATTTGATACGTTCACGTTGAATCATTAATCTTTCTTTTTTAGAAAGGATGCTGTACGTGCCGTCTTTCGTCATCTTATCAATGTTAGACATCTTTTTGATTGACTTACGAACGGTTGCAAAGTTGGTTAACATACCGCCCAGCCAACGCTCGGTTACGAAAGGCATGTTTACAGATTTTGCAAAATCGGCAACTAAATCTTTTCCCTGCTTCTTGGTAGCAACGAATAATACTTTACGGCCTGATTTTACAATCTGTTTGATGGCGGCTGCAGCTTCATCAACTTTGCTTAATGTTTTATTTAAATCAATAATGTGGATTCCGTTGCGCTCCATAAAAATATATTGCGCCATTTTCGGGTCCCATTTGCGGGTAAGGTGACCAAAGTGTACACCTGAATCCAGTAATTCCTGATATGTTGTTCTTGCCATGGTTTGTGTCCTCCTAAAAAATTAACGTTTACTGAATTGGAATTTACGACGTGCTTTTTTGCGGCCTGGTTTTTTACGCTCTACCATACGAGGGTCGCGCGTCATCAAACCTTTTGCGCTTAAGGCAGCTTTCTTTTCGCCATCTAATTCAACAATTGCTTTGGCAATGGCCAAACGCACGGCACCAGCCTGTCCGTTTACGCCACCGCCTGCTACGTTAACTTTCACGTCAAACTTTCCAGCAGAACCAGAAACTTCAAGCGATTGGGTAACCATGTATTGCAATGGTAATGTTGGAAAATATTCCTTGTAATCTTTGCCATTCACTAAAATGGCGCCGTTGCCTTCCTGCAAATAAATGCGGGCAACTGCAGTTTTTCTCCTGCCGGATGTGTTGGTAACTGACATTTTTTTCTCCTTTAAAAATTAAAGTGTAATGGCTTTAGGGGTTTGTGCTTCGTGCGGATGCTCGGCACCTGCATAAACATGCAGGTTGCCAAATAAGGCTTTGCCCAAACGTGTTTTAGGTAACATCCCGCGCACGGCTTTTTCTACCACGCGTGTTGGATGTTTTGCCATTAACTCCTTAGGAGAAATGAATTTCTGGCCGCCCGGATAACCGGTGTAAGAAACATATTCTTTTTCGCTGAATTTGTTTCCGGTCAGTTTTACCTTGTCTGCATTGATAACAATCACATTATCCCCGCAGTCTACGTTTGGGGTGAATCCTGGCTTGTGTTTTCCCCTGATGATCATTGCGATCTTAGAAGACAAGCGCCCCAAAATCTCGCCTTGCGCATCAACAACAACCCACTCTTTGCTGACGGTTTTTTTATTGGCAGAGACAGTTTTGTAACTTAACGTATTCACTTGCTTTGTATTAAATTAATTAAACTTTTACTTTTCCCCGTAATTTTCGGGACTGCAAAGATACTGGAAAATGTTTTATTACAAAGCGTTAAGATAAAATTTTTGGTGGTAAAAGAAGTATGGAGAGGAGGAGTGAGGAAAGAGAATTCCTATTGGTTTTTATAGCTGATCAAATACTTTAAAGAATAAATTTCGTCATTGAAAACAATTCAAATTTTGTGTTCATTTTATTGATTTTACCAACTTCACTAAACTAACAAAAAACACCATTTCCATCCATACTTCTTTTACCACCTAAAATTCAAACTCCTATCTTTGCCATCTTTAATAACAAATAAAAACATGCACGCTTCCAACCTTGCGCACAACCTTCACGGTTCTGAGATCATCAAAATTGCTGCTGAAATCAACGAACTGAAAAGGAAAGGCGAGCAAATTGCCAACCTCACCATCGGCGATTTTGATTCTTCCATTTTCCCGATCCCGGAGGAACTGAAAGATTTAATTATCAAAGCTTACGAAGCGCACCAAACCAATTATCCGCCAGCAGATGGCGTTTTGGAACTGCGTGAAAGTGTTTCCAAGTTTTTAAAATCAAGCTTTGATTTGGATTATGGCACCAATGAAATTATCATTTCCGGTGGTTCCCGTCCGCTGATCTATGCTATTTTTTTGGCATTGGTAAACGAAGGCGAAAAAGTAGTTTTCCCGTCGCCGTCCTGGAACAATAACCATTATTGCGATTTGTTGCGTGCCGAAGCGGTTATCGTGCCAACACAGCCCGAAAATAACTTTATGCCAACCGCCCAGGATTTGCGTCCGCATTTAAAAGGTGCAGCCTTGCTTTCTTTGTGTTCTCCGCTCAATCCAACCGGAACCATGTTTTTAAAAGAAGACCTGGAAGCGATTTGTGATTTAGTGATTGAAGAAAACCAGAGCCGCGGCAAAAGCGAAAAGCCCTTGTATATTTTGTACGATCAGATTTATTCGCAGTTAACTTTTGGTGATCATCAACATTTTAACCCGGTTTCTTTACGTCCTGAATTGCGCGATTACGTGGTTTTTGTGGATGGAAGTTCTAAATGTTTTGCGGCAACCGGCGTTCGCGTAGGCTGGGGATTTGGTCCGGTAGCCATCATCAATTACATGAAAGCGATTATCGGACACATGGGCGCATGGTCGCCAAAGCCGGAGCAGGTTGCGATGTCGAAGTTTTTGCAGGAAGACGAAGCGGTTGCAACTTATCTTGCTGCTTTTAAACAAAAAATCCAAAAAAGTTTAGATACATTATATCGAGGTTTCATCAGCCTAAAAGAAAAAGGTTTTGCGGTTGATGCGATTGAACCGATGGGCGCCATTTACTTAACCTTAAAAGTAGATTACACCGGAAAAACCACGCCTGAAGGAAAACTTTTACAAACTTCAACCGACATTAATTTTTACCTGATAAAAGAAGCACAAGTGGCTTTGGTCCCGTTTTCTGCCTTTGGCGCAGATGATAAAACCAATTGGTTTCGCGCTTCGCTTGGTGCAAGTACGGTTACAGAAATTGAAGAAATGCTGCCGAGGATTGAAGCAGTGTTGTCAAGATTGAAATAAAACTGATTGCAAAATTCATTTTTTGTTCTTTCATCTCGACCGTAGGGAGAGATCTTCTTCCAAAAAACAATTCGCTTTGAAGAAGATCTCTCCCTACAGTCGAGATGACAAGGCACTGATTTTATACCGATAAAAGAAGCATTGCAGAGAAACCCGAAACGCGCAACAGGCAACTCACAACCAAAACTTCTCACGCCGCTTTGCTAATATACTTCACCAAACTCCGTTTCGCCACAGGCAGCAGCGTTTGTTCCAGCGGAAAATTAATATCACAAGCCACCTGGTAAACGGCCGGGTTTGGCAATTGCTTCCGGCTGTTGATCAAATCAATCTTAATAGATTCCGGCGTGTGCACAAAACTCAGGCTGTAATTGGCAATATACGTGGTGTTGATGCCGCGGTATTTATCGTTTTTCCCTTCAAAAACACTGATGCTGTATTCGTAAACGTGCAAGCCTTTTTCATCACCGTTGCGGATAAACAAATAGCCAAAATTGGGGATCAGCGGAATCACGCCAACCGAATCAATCAGCAAACGCGTTTCCACAAAATCATAAATTTCTTTGCCTTGCTGCAAGGCCGGGTTCATTTTCTCCAACGAAAAAGTGATGATCTGCTCAATTTCCTGCATCACGTAATCGTCTTTTACCATCTTTTCATACGTTAATTTTAACGCATCAAAATCGGCTTTGGTTAACCGCTGCGGAAAATTTTGCTGCATCAAAACTTTATTATTTTTAAAATGCAGCAGGTTGTTGTAATGAAAGATCAAATCGCCCAAATCCGGATACAACTGACTGCTGCGGAAATGCTTGTTGATATGCTGCAAATAAGCCAGCAAAACGTACTTTTTGTGCTCAAAATCAATCGAGCCTTCTATAAACCAGTTGATGCCTAACGCCTTCATTTATTGCTCCTTTTAAAATTAAATTTAGATAAAAAATCACACTTTTGTAGCGATGCAAAAAGGAAACTTGTTTTTAATTCCTGTACCGCTGGCCGATGAAGCTGGTGCAAAATCTTTTACGCCTTTTTTAAAGGAAAAGATCAACCACATCAACGAATATATTGTTGAAAATGAAAAAACGGCCCGAAAATTTTTAAAAGAAGCCGGATTGAAAACGCCTCAGGCCGATTTAACTATGCACAATTATGGCAAACACCAGCGCGGCGGTAGTTTATCATATTTTTTTGGCGGATTGGAGGCCGGAAAAAATGTAGGTTTGATGAGCGAAGCCGGCTGCCCCGGTGTTGCTGATCCGGGAGCGGATATCGTTGCCGAAGCGCATCGGCGAGGAATAAAAGTAGTGCCTTTGGTTGGCCCAAGTTCTATTTTGCTGGCTTTGATGGCTTCCGGTTTTGATGGCCAACGTTTTACTTTTCACGGTTATTTGCCCATTGACAAAGCCGAACGTTCGCGTAAAATCAAGGAGTTGGAAGGCTTTTCCGAGCGTTACCAGCAAACACAGATTTTTATCGAAACGCCTTACCGCAACAACCAATTACTGGAAGAAGTGTTGAAAAGCGCGCATCCGAAAACGCTGCTTTGCATCGCCTGCAATTTAACCGCCGCCGATGAAATGATTGCTACCAAAGACATTGCCGAGTGGCGGAAACAAACCTTGGATTTGCATAAAAAGCCAACGATTTTTTTGCTGCAACGGTTATAAAATTTATGCCGATAAAAGAAGCATCAGCGGAAATTTCATAACCTTCAACTATTTCCGGGTTTTTTCGTTCCTGAAAAATGATTCCTGCCCAAGGCCATTATCCTGTTTTAATTGTTGGTGCCGGGCCTTCCGGTTTGATGATGGCCGCACAACTGCTGCGTTACGGCGTTCAGCCAATAATTATTGATGTAAAAAAAGGGCCGACAGATCAATCCCGTGCATTGGCTGTTCAGGCGCGATCAATGGAAATTTACCGGCAAATGGGATTGGCCGATCGTGCTTTGCGGGAAGGCATCCAGGCTGAAACGGTTTCTATCCAAAACGATCACGGAGAACTGATCAAACTTTCACTCCAAAACCTCGGGCAAAATACCACGCCTTTTCCGTTTGTGCACCTGCTCGAACAAAGTAAAAACGAGCGTTTGCTGCTCGGTTTCCTCACGCAAAACTGTTGTCCGGTTTATTGGAATACCAGTTTATCTGATTTTTTACAGGAGGAAAACAGCATCACGGCGCACTTAAAAAGTGATGATAAAAGAAGTACGATCACGGCCGATTGGCTGATTGGTGCCGACGGCGCGCATAGTTTCGTTCGGAAAAAACTGCAGGTTGATTTTAAAGGCGATGCTTACACCAACAAATTTTACCTGGCAGACATCGAACTGGACCACTGTTTTGAGGAAAAGCAGGTAACTTTAAAAATGGGCAATACTGCTTTTACCGGCTTTTTTCCGATGAAAGGCGTTAACCGTTTTCGCGTGGTGGCAACTTTGCCTAAGCAGTTTGCAAATCGGGAAGAAGTTGGTTTTGAAGAGATTAAATCCGATTTAAGTAGATCATTGCCCGAAAATGTGGCGATTGAAAAATGCCACGCTTTTTCGATTTACAAACTGCACCATCGCATGGCTGCAAAATTCAGCGATAAAAGAAGCTTTTTAATTGGCGATGCCGCGCACATCCATTCACCGGTTGGCGGGCAAGGCATGAACACGGGTTTGCAGGATGCATACAATTTGGCTTGGAAGCTGGCGGGCGTAATCAACCAAAACCTGCAACCTTCAATTTTAGAAAGTTATACCGAAGAACGGATGCCGGTTGCGCGGCGGTTGCTGCAAACCACGGATCGTTTTTTTAACCTCATCAATTCTCAAAATGTGTTGAACCGTTTTCTCAGGAATCAAATCTTACCAAAATTCGTCCGCTTTTTTTGGAAGCAGGAAAAATTCCGGGCATTTGGTTTTGAAACGGTTTCGCAAACCGGAATTAACTATCGTGAAAGCAAAATCAATTTAAATTTCAGTAAAGCCGAAACCATAAAAGCAGGCGACCGGCTGCCTTTTATCCAAATTTTCGACGAAAAGAAAAAGCAGCAAACCGATTTGCACGCCTGGTGCGCTAAGCCTGGTTTCACTTTTATTGCTTTGGGAAAGTTAAAGGAAAACGATTTGTTTAACCTGGCGCGATGGATTACGCAGCATTATCCGCAGCAGTTGAACTTTTTTTACCTGCCTTTTTCTACCAAAAATAAAGCTGTTTTTGATTGTTTTGAACTGAAAGAAGACCAGCATAAAGCCGTTATCGTTCGGCCGGACATGTACATTGGGTATTTAAACGATACGATACACGTGGATTTGATTGGCCAATATCTGGAGCAAGTTGCGGGCTGCATCAAGGCGCCAAAAAAACAGGTGTAAAAGAAGCATGGGCTGCTTTTGTCATCTCGACCGTAGGGAGAGATTTTCTTTCGACTTATACTTCTTTTATCAACCTAAAATTGAAGAAGATTGATCGCTTTGATGAAGATTCCTCCCTTCAGATCGGAATGACAGCAAACGTTGAAATGACAAAAAACTTTTAACCATGAATCGTTTCGCTTTTGCCGTAATTCTGAACCACCTGCGCTTCGTATTCCAAAAAGGTTTTCCAGCGCTTGTCCACATCAATTGTTGTCGTATATTTTTTTGCCAAACGGATAAACATCGAATAATGGCCAGCTTCACTCACCATTAATTCGTGGTAAAAAGCAGCAAGTTCGGCATCGTGGATATGTTCCGACATCACTTTAAAACGTTCGCAGCTTCTAGCTTCAATCATCGCCGAAAACAGTAAACGATCAATTAATTGTGCTTCCCGTCCGCCGCCTTTAATGATAAATTTGGCCAGTTCGTTTACGTAATTGTCTTTCCGTTCCCGGCCCAAAACAAAACCGCGCTGCAAAATGATGTCGTGCACACGTTTAAAATGATCCATTTCTTCCTGCACCAGTTGCGCCATTTCCTGCACCAATTCTGATAAATTCGGGTTTTGTACGATCAGCGTAATGGCATTGCTGGCGGCTTTTTGTTCGCAAAAAGCATGATCGGTCAAAATTTCTTCGATGTTGCTTTGCACCACGTTGGTAACCCATTGCGGGTCGGTTGGTAGTTGCAGTTTTAAGATGGTTTTCTCGCTCACAAAGCAAAGATAGTGAAAGGGGTTTTAGTTGATGGATTATTGTTCATGGTTCATAGCATCTTGCAGCCATGAATCTATCCCTCGGTCTATATCTTCTTCTGTGTAAAACTCGCCGTTTTTAATTTGCTGTTGTGCTGATTCAATTTTTTGTAGCAAAATTACTTTTTCAACCAAATCATCAATTGAAAACGTTTCAGGCATATGGTTAACCAATTCCTGTACTTTTTCTTTAGTCAGCATAAAACTTTCTTTTTATAAAGATAATGAAATGAGTTTTTAGTTGATTGTTTATACTTCATGGTGCAGCTACCATAACCTATCAACTTTCACCTGTACAAGTTTTTGCTCTCAATAAATTCCAGCACGTTATCCGGCAAAAAATACTGCACGTTCTTTTTTTGGGCGATAGATTTTCGGATAAAAGTGGAAGAAATTTCAATCAGCGGCGTATCGGTTACCGTTACCGAAAAATGGTTGCTAAAAACAGTATGCTCAAATCCCGGCCGCGGATAAACATAAATCTGGTAATCGCGCAGCAAAATTTCGTAATTCTTCCACTTTTGCAATGAGTTTAAATTATCAGAACCCATAATCAGCGCAAACTGATGTTGCGGAAACTTTTCCTGCAAATGGATCAATGTATCAATGGTATAGGATGGGCGCGGCAGTTTCAGTTCAATATCGCTTACTTCAATTTTATCGGAATTTTCGGTCGCCAGTTTCGCCATTTCCAAACGGTCATAAGTATTGATCAAGTCGCTTGCTTTTTTGAGCGGATTGTGCGGCGAAACCACCAGCCAGACTTTTTCCAAATCCGTATGGTTTGCCATGTAGCTGGCAATAATTAAATGGCCGGTATGGATGGGGTTGAAAGAGCCAAAAAACAAACCAATCTTCATGCTTCTTTTATGGGGGTAAAAATTGTTATCGGCCAATAAAACCGGAAACCAAGTCCTCGGCTTCACGGCAGGCCGTTTCCAAATCGTAGTTTTTTAGGATCACATCAAATTGCGGGGCATAGTCCAACTCTTTTTCGGCTTTGGCATAACGCTCCAGCAGTTTTTCTTCGCTGTCGGTCCCGCGGCCGCTTAAACGTTCAATTAAAACTTCTAAGGATGGCGGCTGCACAAAAATAGCCAGTGCTTTTCCGTCATATTTTCTTTTTAGGTGCAAGCCGCCAACCACATCAATATCAAAAATAACGTGTTTGCCCTGGTTCCAAATGCGTTCTATTTCTTTGCGTAACGTACCGTAAAAAGTGCCCGAATAAACTTCTTCAAACTCTACAAACTCTTTTTGCGCAATGCGGTGCAAAAACTCGGTCTGCGAGATAAAGTAATAATCTTTTCCGTGCTGCTCGTCGCCCCGCGGCTTTCGCGTTGTGGCCGAAATGGAAAACTCCAGGTCATCAAACTTGCTCAATAAATGATGCACAATGGTGGTTTTGCCGGCTCCGGAAGGCGCAGAAAATATGATAAGTTTACCGTTTTGGTTCATGGGTTTTTGGTTCATGGGCGATAGTTTATGGTTGATGGCAGCTTC
>CAXTKQ010000060.1:0-734 GCA_964244955.1 uncultured Sphingobacteriaceae bacterium
GCCTGGAGGTGATCCGGCATTCTTGACTTTTTGGTTCTTTTGTGTCAAGACAAAAGAACGCATAAAGAAAACCTATACTTCTTTTATCCACCTAAAATTATTTTATGTTAAAGTGTAACCTGTCAAAAAAAACAGTCGTCTGAGTTGACATAAACTTTTAAAACTTAAAAAAAATGAATAACGGAACCGTAGCACTTTTGATGATTGTTTCAGTATCGCTTGGCTTATTTCTTATGATCTTCGGTATTGCCTATCTACGTAATAGAGAAAGAATGGCGATGATTGAACGTGGCATGAACCCAGAAACAGAGTTACCAAAACCAAGGCAAGGTAATTCTTCAATCAACTTAACTTTTGGATTATTGCTAATTGGTTCAGGACTAGGCCTTTTTATCGCTTATATTTTGGATTATTTTGTTTTCAGGAACCAAGGTATTCTTGATTCGCCGGCAGTTTACTTTGCGTTAATCGCCATGTTTGGCGGATTAGGCTTATTGATTTCCTACCTCATTGAAAACAAAGCCAACCGAAAAAAAGAACTCTAAATACTTCTTTTACAGGTATCTTTCCCTAATAATTTTGAGGTGATGCAACTCGTGGCCCGCAATGATATACAACAGCGCTTTTACCGAAACAAAAGCATTGCTGGCCGTGCCTTTTCTGCGCAATTGTTCTTGATCGAGGTTTTGGTACAGGTACAAATTGGCTTTGCGCAAATCGCTAAACTCGTTGGC
>CAXTKQ010000060.1:744-10490 GCA_964244955.1 uncultured Sphingobacteriaceae bacterium
TCCAAATCCCGTTTGTTGGCATTGGCCCGTGAAGCATAAAAGTTTTCGTTAAAACCGGCCAGCGGATGATGGTCGGCACGTGAAAACCGAAGCAAGCGGTAACAAAAAATCCGTTCCGTATCGATCATGTGGCCTAATACTTCTTTTACCGACCATTTTCCTTCGGCATAAGCATAATCCGCTTTTTCTGCCGGAAGTCCTAAAAAGAAGTAGTAGGTTTTTTTTCGGTTGGAGGATAGCTTTTCCAGCACATCATCTTCGCCAACTAATGCTACATAACCTTGATAAAAAGGTGCGTACTCGTCGGGCTGAGGTTTAGTTATCATGCGTCCATTCTTTTTAAAACAATACGAAACGTGGTGCCTTTGCCCAGTTCAGAATCTTTGACAAAAATTTGTCCGTTATGGTAATTTTCGATCATCCTTTTGGTCAACGATAAGCCCAAGCCCCAGCCGCGTTTGCGCGTGGTGTAGCCCGGACGAAAAACGGTGAGAAATTTGGAACGCGGAATGCCTTTTCCGGTATCGCTTACATCAATATAAATCAATTTTTTAGAAACGCTTCCGCGGATAAAAACCTTGATCTGGCCGGTTCCTTCGATGGCATTGACTGCGTTTTTCAACAGGTTTTCGAGCACCCAATCAAACAACGGAATATTTAAACCGGCCTGCAATTGCTTGTCGCCGCTCAAGTCAAAACTGATTTTGTTGGAAACGCGGACTTTAAAATAATCCATAAAATCTTTCACCACCTCATAAACCGAATGCGTTTCTAAAACCGGTTTTGAACCGATTTTGGAGAAACGGTCGGCCACAATTTCCAGCCGTTTTACATCGTTGTCCATTTCCAGCAGCAGCGGGTCGTTTTCGGCATTAAACTTATCTTTCAGCAACTCGATCCAAGCCATCAGCGAAGAAATTGGCGTGCCTAACTGGTGCGCCGTTTCTTTGGCCAGACCAACCCAAACCTGGTTCTGTTCTGATTTACGCGACGAATTGAACGCCGTATAAGCAACGATCAAAAACACCGCGATGAGCAGCAGTTGCACGTAAGGAAAAATTTTAAGTTGGGTAAGCAACATCGAATCTTTGTAATAAACCAGCCAGTAGGTTTTGCCGAACATGCTTTGGCTGATGTCGAGTTTAATTGGCGCGTGCTGCGATTTCATGGATTCCAGCTCGTCTTTAAAATATTGCGGATCGTATTTTGGCCTAGAAGGTTTGCCTTGCACTTTACCTTTTTCCCTTGTATCAATAAAAGTTTTGGTAGAATCTAAGCCTTTGGAAGAAATAAAATCGCCTTTTTCGTCTGTAATAATGGCTGGGACGGAAAGGCTGTCGCGGACCGCAAAAACATAGTTTAAAAAGTCGTTGTCATCCGAAGACAACTGCTGTTGCATGCTTTTCGCCCAAATTTCGGCACGCGTATGTTCGGATTTAGCAATGTTTTTGACCAGGTAACTGGTGTAAAACAAGGATCCGCTGGCAATAATGGCGGCAAAAACCAGCAACAGGTAGTTCCACTGGCGTTTATGTTCATAAGGGTTCATCCGTTTCAGGATACGGGAATTGCCCTGTAATATTGCCTCTGCGTTCATATTTGCCTTTGCTTTTGTACTTCAACCTTAATCTACAAGGTTAAAACTTATCTTTGCTTTAATTAAGGGCCTGTTTAAATTTATACAAGAAAAAATGCCAATGCTTCTTTTACCCTATAAAAATTAGTGTTTGAATCAACCTAAACAAATCAAAACCCAATTGCCCGATGATTTTTAGGTGATAAAAGAAGCATCGAAACCTTGATCAATAAATTTTAAACAGACCCTAAACAAATACTGTTTTTACCACTTAAATTTATACAATGTCTGCTAAAGTAAGAGTCCGTTTTGCGCCAAGCCCAACCGGCGGCCTGCATTTGGGCGGCGTGCGCACCGCCCTATTTAACTATTTGTTCGCCAGGCAAAACAGCGGCGATTTTATTTTACGGGTTGAAGATACCGACCAAACGCGTTTTGTAGAAGGTGCCGAACAATATATTTTGGATTGCCTGAACTGGTGCGGTATTGCACCGGACGAAGGCCCGCGTGCTGGCGGCGAATACGGCCCGTACCGCCAAAGCGAACGGAAAGCGTTGTACCGCCAGTACGCCGAGCAGTTGGTAGCCCAGGGAAACGCTTATTACGCTTTTGATACGCCGGAAGAACTGGAACAAAAACGGACCGAAAGCCCGAATTTTCAATACGGCCACACGCACCGCAACCAATTGCGCAATTCCATTTTTTTGCCGGTAAAAGAAGTACAGCAATTGCTGGATGCCGGGACGCCGCATGTGATCCGTATCAAAATGCCGGTAGAAGAAACGATTGGTTTTACAGATATGATCCGCGGAAGGGTAAACTTTGAAACCAGTACGGTAGATGATAAAGTGCTTTTAAAAGCGGACGGAATGCCAACCTATCATTTGGCAGTTGTGGTGGATGATTATTTAATGAAAATAACCCATGCTTTTCGCGGCGAAGAATGGCTGCCATCGGCACCGGTTCATTTGCTTTTGTGGGAATATTTGGGCTGGAAGAATGAAATGCCACAGTGGGCACATTTGCCTTTGATTTTAAAACCCGACGGGCACGGAAAGTTAAGCAAGCGCGATGGCGACCGTTTAGGTTTCCCGGTTTATGCCATGAATTGGATGGATCCGAAAAATGGTGATCTAACGCAAGGTTTCCGCGAATTAGGTTTTTTGCCCGAAGCTTTTGTAAACTTATTAGCCTTGCTGGGCTGGAACAACGGAACCGACCAGGAAATTTTTTCGTTGGATGAACTGGTAGAGCAGTTTTCGATGGACCGGATCAGCAAAGCAGGTGCACAATTTGATTTTGAGAAAGCCAAATGGTTCAACCACGAATGGATCAAGCAAACATCTGCAACTGATTTAGAACCTCTTGTAATCCCGGTTTTGCGGGCGCATGATATTTTCGCAGAGAACCATCCTCAACTTAAAAAAATTATTGATCTGGTAAAAGACCGCTGCACGTTGCTGACAGATTTTTACGAGCATTCATCCTATTTCTTCCAAAAACCCGCAGAAAGCACGATTGATTGGCCAAGCATCCAACCGAAATGGAACGATGCGAAAACAGGTTTCTTTATCGCTTTTATCCAAAAATCGCAGGAAATTGAACCCTGGAATGCGGCCAACATCGAAACCACTTTTAAAGCATTAGTTGCAGAAAAAGGCATTAAAATTGGCGAGGTAATGTTGCCTTTCCGCATTATTTTGGTTGGCGGCAAGTTTGGGCCCGCGGTGTTTGATATTGCTGAAGTGTTGGGCAAAGATGAAGTTACAGCAAGGATTGAATTTGCGTTATCAATTTTAGGGCGGTAAAAGAAGTATCAAGAATAATGAAATATAATATAAAATTTCTTCCGCCTGATGCTGATTTGGAAACAAAAGCAGTTTTAAAGAAACTGCCGGCAGCACATCGGCGACTGGCAGAATTGAAAGGCATTTCATCAACAATCCCAAATGAAACTATTTTAATAAACACACTTACTTTGCAAGAAGCTAAGGATAGTTCGGCAATTGAAAATATCATTACCACGCATGACGAAATTTACAAAGCTTTGCTTTTTGAAGACCTTTTTTTAAATGCTTCTGCAAAAGAAGTCAACAGTTATGCCGAAGCTTTGAAAAATGGTTTTCAACTGGTTCGAAAACAAAAGATATTAAAGGGCAGCCATATTCTTGAAATACAAAGAATATTAGAGCAAAACGATGCTGGTTACCGTAAACTTCCCGGAACGGCCTTAGTAAATGATGCAACCGGAGAAACAGTTTATACGCCTCCGCAAGATTATGATTCGGTAGTTAAATTGATGGATAACTTAATTTCATTTATTAATGATGACGAACTTTATCCTACTGATCCGCTGATTAAAATGGCCGTTATCCATCATCAGTTTGAAAGTATCCATCCTTTTTATGATGGCAACGGAAGGACGGGCAGGATCATCAATATTTTATATTTGGTGTTGAACGAACTGCTTGATTTGCCGATACTTTATTTAAGCCGGTATATTATTAGGCATAAAAATGATTATTACCGCTTGCTGCAAAAAGTAAGGGACACTGGCGATTGGGAAGAATGGATATTGTACATGCTGGACGGCGTTGAACAAACCGCAAAAGAAACGATTTTATTGATCGGAAACATTAAAACTTTGATGCAGGATTATAAAATACGGATCCGCAAAGAATTTCCGAAAATGTATAGCCAAGACTTGTTAAACAACTTGTTCAGGCACCCTTATACCAAAATAGAATTTTTGATGGACGAACTAATGGTTTCCAGGTTAACTGCAACCAGATATATTGATTTGCTGATAAAAAAAGGGTTTTTAGAAAAGCAAAAGATTGGGCGCAGCAATTTCTATATCAATACACCATTATATCAGTTATTTAAAGGTGGGCCAGTAAAAGATTATATCGCACCTACAATTAAAACGATAAGCACTGAAAGGCAATAAGCGTTTTGTACGACATGTATAGAAAAGCTACTTTTTCTATACATATCACCAACGACGTATATAGAAAATGGCGTTTTTCTATACATATCAACTCTATAATGTAAAGAAAATGCCAAAATCATTACATGTTGTTGCTAACGTTTAAAGAAAAGCCCGAAATCTTTACATATCAAATTTTTCCTAAACTGATTTTTCCTATCTTGCTTTTACAATGAAAAATACCGCTGCCCCGATTTTAACTTACCTGTCTTTGTTTACTGCCGCAACTTTGTTGCTGGCCGGTTGCGCCACCAATCCTTATGCTATTACCAACCGTTCTTACAAGCAGCAGGCCAAGGAATATGCTAAAACGATCGCCCAAATCCCGCCAGCTACGCCGGGAATGGCCACGCCTGAAAAAAAAGATTGGGTAGGCACAACCAATTTTAACTTGCGTAAACCCAATTACGTCATCATCCACCACACGGCACAAAACTCAACCGAGCAAACGCTTAAAACATTTACGCTGCCCAGAACGCAGGTGAGCGCCCATTACGTGATCGGGAAAGACGGCAAAGTTTACCACCTACTGAACGATTACTTGCGCGCCTGGCAGGCTGGCAACGCTAAATGGGGAGGCAACACGGATATCAACAGCAACTCGATTGGAATTGAACTGGACAACAACGGCTTTGTGCCTTTCCCCGAAGCACAAATCAACAGTTTGTTAACCCTGCTGGCCACGCTTAAAAAAACATACAATATCCCCACAGCAAATTTTATCGGCCACGCGGATATTGCGCCTACCCGCAAAAACGATCCGAACAAATATTTCCCCTGGAAAACATTGGCCGATCATGGTTTTGGCAACTGGTATGATGCAAAGTTAGATTCTGTTTCAACAAACTTCAATACCGTGCAGGCCATGCGTTTAATTGGATACGACACGCGCGATTCTACCGCTGCTTTGGTTGCTTTTAAACGCCATTTTACACCACAGGATAGTACAAGATTGGTTACAGATTCGAGCAGAATGATTTTGAATAATTTGGTGAAGAAGTATTAATAGTTTTATAAATGAATAAAAGGTATCAAGTTTTTATTAGTTCTACTTATGCTGATTTGAAAGAAGAACGATCTAAAGTAATCCAAACTATTATGGAACTTGATTGCATACCGGCTGGTATGGAAATTTTTCCAGCTATAGATGAAGAACAGTTTAATTTTATTAAAAGTATTATTGATGACTGTGATTATTATGTATTAATAATTGGTGGACGATATGGTTCAATATCTGAAGATGGTTTAAGCTATACAGAAAAAGAATATAATTATGCAATTGAAAAAGACATTAAAGTTATTGCATTTATTCATGCTAATCCTGACGCAATTACTTTAGGCAAATCAGAAAAAGATGAATTATTGCGAGAGAAATTAGAAAACTTTAAGAAAATTGTTTCTAGAAATCGTTTGGTAAAATTTTGGAACAATGCAGAACAATTGCCAGGACTTGTTGCATTAAGTTTATCTAAAACGATTAAAACATATCCAGCAGTTGGTTGGATAAGAGCGAATTTAGGTACAAACCTAGAATTGTTACAAGAACTCAATGAACAAAGAAAAGAGAATCAAGAATTAAAAGAGAAGATTCAGCAATATGATAAATCCAATGAGAATGAAATAAAGCTTGAGAACCTGGCTGGGTTAGAAGATTTTATAGAAATAAAAGGTTCGTGTACCCCAGCTAAATATGGTTCATCAAATTGGGAAATAAAAATAACTTGGGCAGAATTATTTCACATACTATCACCGTTTTTATTAGATCATCCGAATGACACAATAGTTGAACAAACTATAAGTCAAGAAATTTTTAAAAAAGTTGATAATCATGGTTGGGGGCCGCATATAGATAAACAAATTTATCAGACAATTAAGATTCAATTGGACCTTCTAAATTTAGTGAATATAGAGTATTTAAAAACTACTAATGGAGGCATGAATCTTTTTTGGTCTTTAACTGAAAAGGGTAAAAAGACAATGTATGAACTACGAGGAGTAAAGAAATTATAACGACAGTTAATTTATAAAAAAGGTGATTACTTTAAAAATGATAACATATCATCTTTACATTTTCCTCATATAAAAACAGCATCAACTCTTTTAAACTACCTTAGTCCAGGTATTTACTGAAACTTAACTTTAAAAAAAGATAGTTTTAAATAAACATTCCTTCACATGAATAACCTTCAAACATGTAAGCAAGAAATAACCAAACTTTGCGAAACCTACAAAGTAAAAAGTTTGTATGCTTTCGGTTCTGTATTAACTGAAGATTTTAAACCAGAAAGTGATATTGATTTAATTGTAGAATTTAAAGGTATAAACTTGGAAGATTATGCCGATAATTATTTCGACTTTAAATTTTCTTTGCAAAATGTATTGAAAAGGCCGGTTGATTTACTGGAAGACCAAGCGATAAAAAACCCATACTTTAAAAAGACTATTAACGAAAAAAGGCAATTGGTTTATGGAGAATAATATTAAAACTTAAACGCTAAACGAACACTAATTTTTACCCGATAAAAGAAGCATTATATTTTGTACATTTGGTTAGAACTTTCAAACCTAATCAACTTTAAACAAAATGAAAAACTCAAGAAGGATTATTATCGCTGTAATATTGCTGATAACTGTTGTTAATTATACCAGGATCGCCGGAAACGAAAACATCCGGACGATCCAGTTTTTGTACATTTTTGTAATGGGCGCACTATCGTCCCTGTTGATTAACGAGTTTGTGGTTTTGTTTAAAGCGGGAAGAAAATAAAGCACCAATTTTTACCCGATAAAAACAGCATCAGCTTTTCCTCACTTCCTTTGCCCAGGTATCTTTCAAAGTAACCGTTCGGTTAAAAATTAATTTTTCGGGAGAAGAATCCTGGTCCAAACAAAAATAACCTTTTCTAATAAATTGAAAGTTGCTTCCTGTTTTCGCTTGTGCCAAATTTGGCTCGATAAAAGCAGTAACGGTAGTTAAACTTTCCGGGTTGATGTAATTTTCAAAATCACCTTCGGCGTTGCCCATATCTTCTTTGGTAAACAAACGGTCGTACAAGCGTACTTCGGCGGTTTTTGCGTGCGGCACGCTTACCCAATGGATGGTCCCTTTTACAGTGATGCCGCTGGTATCGTGCCCGCTTTTACTTTCGGGGATGTAGCTGCAATGGATTTCGGTGATTTCCCCGCTTTCATCTTTTACAAAACCTTCACATTTAATAATGTAAGCATTTTTTAAACGAACCATCAAAGCCGGGCCTAAACGGAAGAATTTTTTAGGCGCGTTCTCCATAAAATCTTCGCGCTCAATATAAATTTCTCGGCTGAAAGGCAAATCGCGGCCGCCGTCTCCGCCTTCTGCTTCCGGATTGTTCTCGCCATGCAGCATTTCTTCCTGCCCTTCGGGATAATTTGTGATGACAACTTTTACAGGGTCTAAAACCGCCATCCGTCGCCAGGCCGTTTTGTTCAGTTCTTCGCGCAGGCAAAATTCTAGCAAACTGGCTTCAATCATATTTTCCCTTTTGGCTACGCCAATGCGGTCGCAAAAATCGCGGATGCTGGCGGCCGTATAGCCGCGGCGGCGCAAACCGCTGATGGTTGGCATCCGCGGATCGTCCCAACCAGAAACATGTTTTTCGTTTACCAATTGCAGCAGTTTACGCTTGCTCATCACCGTATAAGTAATGTTTAAACGCGCAAACTCGTATTGCTGGGAAGGGAAAATTTCCAGCTTTTCAATAAACCAGTTGTACAGTTCGCGGTGCGGGATAAACTCTAGCGTGCAAAGCGAGTGCGTGATGTTTTCAATGGAATCACTCTGCCCGTGCGCAAAATCGTACATCGGGTAAATGCACCATTTGTTGTCGGTGCGGTGGTGATGCGCATGTTTGATGCGGTACATCAGCGGGTCGCGCATGTGCATATTGGGCGAGGCCAGATCAACTTTTGCACGCAGCACTTTTGCGCCGTCAGGATATTTTCCGTCGTGCATTTCGGTAAAAAGCCTGACGTTTTCTTCGATTGTGCGGCTGCGGTATTGGTTTGGTGTTCCCGGTTCGGTCGGCGTGCCTTTTTGAGCGGCAATTTCTTCGGGCGTGCTGTCATCCACATAAGCCAAACCTTGCTGAATGAGGTTTAAAGCAAAAGCATACAGCAAATCAAAATAATCAGAAGCGTACAGTTCATTCGCCCAGGCAAAACCCAGCCATTTTACATCGGCTTTAATGCTTTCTACATATTCGGTTTCTTCGGTTATGGGGTTGGTGTCATCAAAGCGAAGATTGGTTTGACCACCATATTCCTGTGCCAGGCCAAAGTTTAAGCAGATGGATTTGGCGTGGCCGATATGCAGATAACCGTTCGGCTCGGGCGGGAAACGGGTAAAAACCTTGCCGCCGTTTTTGCCGTTGCGGATATCTTCTTCAACAATTTCTTCTATAAAATTCAATGGTTTTTTCTCGCTCATATTCCTGATTGTGCTTTACAAAAGTAGAAAAAATTTGCAGGGGCATTTTACCGGCCTCGTCAAAGCATTTCAATTTTAGGTTTTCCTCAAAACCAACACCAATTTTTTGCCGGTAAAAGAAGCATCCTGACTTATTTTAAAAATTATTCAACTGCTAATCAATCGTTTGATTAATCCTGACATTTAAATGAAAAAATATTTTAAATTCCGTTTTACCTTTGACCCGTGTTTAAACACATAATAAATATAACTATGAAAAATCTAACAAAAATCACCGTTTTAGCCCTGGCATTTGCCGGCTTAACTTTTACTGCAAAAGCACAAACCACTACTGCAACACCTACGCCTTCTACCCGAACCAACCAAGCCATCCGTTTAAGCATCGGCCCGGATGCAGGTTTTCCGGTTGGTTCTTTGTCCGACACGCACAATTGGAATTTAGGCGGGTCAATCCAAGCCGATTTCCCGATTGCTACCGGGCTGGATGTAACTGCCAACGCCGGTTTTAACAACTTTTTTGGGAAAACTTATAATGCAGGATTAGTTTCGATCAAAGCTCCTAACATTGATTTAATCCCTGTAAAAGTTGGTTTGAAATACTTTCCGGTAGAAAATTTTTATGTACAAGGTGAAGCTGGTGCTTCTTTTATCGCCAATAAAAACAAAATTGGCGCTGACCAATCTGCCGCTTTTACTTATGCGCCTCAAATTGGTGT
>CAXTKQ010000060.1:10500-22275 GCA_964244955.1 uncultured Sphingobacteriaceae bacterium
GTTTTATTCCCGGTGGGCAACAAAAATTATATTGATGCCGGTATCCGCTACGAAAGCAACACCAAATTTTACACCAACGGCAGCAGCAACAACTTCTTCGGAATCCGCGTTGCCTATGCTTTCGATTTAAAATAATACCCGTTTAATTTTTGATTAAAAAGCTGCCTTATACAAGGCAGCTTTTTTTATGCCTTAATTTTTCGGGACTTCTTGCGGAACCTTTTGCCCAACATTAGCGTAAAGCGGTTTGAGATTGACTGCGTAAAGTCGGTCAGGCAAAACTGGTTATGAAAAAGCTGCTGATTGTAGATGATGAAATAAATACAGCCAACCTGTTGTCCAGGTTTTTAACCCGCAATGGTTTTGAGGTGATGACTGCGGCAAGCGGGGCAGCAGCGGCAGAACTGTTAAAAAACCACGAATTTACATTGGTGCTTTGTGATTTTCGGTTGGAAGACACCGACGGCCGCGAGGTTTTGAAAAAAATCAAACAGCAATATCCCGAAACGGGCGTGATTATCATCACCGGCTATTCGGATATTAAAATGGCGGTGGAACTTATTAAAATGGGTGCTTACGATTATATCACGAAGCCGCTTTATCCCGATGAAATCCTCAACACTATTAATAAGGCGATTGAAACGCATAGTGCTTTGGCCGCGGCCCCTGCAAATATTTATCCATCAGCCGAAAAAAACACCGATAAAAGAAGCATCGCCTTAACACCAGGAAACCAGGAACTGGTGGCCGGGACCAGCGAAGCCTCAAAAGAACTGGCGCGACAAATCAACCTGGTTTCGCCAACCAATTACAGTGTGGTTATTTTTGGCGAAAGCGGGACGGGCAAAGAATCGGTGGCCAAAAGCATACACCAAAACAGCGACCGCAGCAACAAGCCTTTTGTGGCTATGGATTGCGGATCGTTGACGAAAGAGCTGGCCGGAAGCGAGTTTTTTGGGCACGAAAAAGGATCGTTTACCGGTGCTTTAAACACCAAGATCGGCCATTTTGAAATGGCCAACGGCGGCACTTTGTTTTTGGACGAGATCGGGAACCTTTCTTACGAAATCCAGGCCACACTTTTACGGACCGTGCAGGAAAGAAAAGTAAAACGCATCGGCAGCACCAAAGAAATTAATTTGGACGTGCGCATCATTGTTGCAACAAATGAAAACCTGATCGAAGCGATACAAAAAGGGCGTTTTAGGGAAGATTTGTACCATCGCTTTAACGAGTTTGCCATTTACATGCCGCCTTTGCGCAACCGCGGAAACGATATGATGCTGATTGCCATGCATTTTGCTAAAATTACAAGCCGCGAATTGGGTAAAAATATTAGTCGTTTTTCATCCGAAGCAACTACCGCTTTAACCAATTATGCCTGGCCGGGAAATATACGCGAACTGAAGAACGTGATCAGAAGGGCGGTTTTGTTAACCGAAGGCGAGGAAATCTCCGGAAAAACGCTGCCACTGGAAATTTACAACCAGTATATAAAAACACCAGTAAACGAAGCATTGGCAGAAACGCCGCAAGCAACCATTGCCCCACCTAAAAACGATTTAAAAAACGCGGCCATGGAAGCCGAATACGAAACTATTTTGCGGGTTTTGAAAGAAGTAAACTACAACAAAACAAAAGCCGCACAAATTTTAAACATCGACCGAAAAACTTTGTATAATAAAATGAATGCGGCCGGCCAGCAAACCATTAAAGTTTAAACGATGAACACAGAAAACGAGGTAACAGTGGCGGCAAGGGTTTTAGAGCACGACATCAGGAACCAGCTTGGCAACATTTACCTGGCAGTAGAAGGCATCAAAGCCGAACTGGCAGACAACACCAACGAAGATTTTACCTGCTACACAGACATTATCATAAATTGCTGTAAACAAGTAGAGCATATTATCAAACGGGCTAAACCAAATTAAACCAGCATTTGTTAACCTCAAAAATAAATTAATTTTCAACCAACTATCTATCCACAGCAATGTTGTTAATCAAATAAATAATTAGCAATATTGCACAACCAAAAAAACAACGATGAAAAAAGTAAATTTCTACTCTCTAATAGCTCTCGGCTTGTTGTCCCTGCCGGCGGCTAAGTCCTTCGGGCAAGACTCTACGGCCAGGAAAAGGCCAATGGCAGACATGTCGGGCACGGCGCCTGCCCCAAAAATATTTGGTGGCCAGTCCCAGTACACTACCTGGAACATTGGCATCAATGCCGGTGTTTTGGCCCCGCTTATCCCTTTCGGTTCTAACGATTTCACCAACAAAGAACTTAATTTTGGCTACGGTGCTTCCCTTCGTAAACAATTGGCCCACTCATTTGGCCTGCAGTTGGATTATGTTGGCGGCAAACTTTCCAGTTCAAACGTAGATGCTGTTGGCGGTGTTAAATATGGCACCCGTGCTTTTGACACAAAATTAGCTTACTCTGCTACCTTAAGCGGTGTGGTAAACGTTGCCACGATTAATTTTATCCGTCGTAAAAACTCTGTTAATTTCTTCGTTTCTGCCGGTGCCGGTCTTGCAGGTTATGCCCCTAAAGTTACTTTGGCCTCAAACCAGGTTGTTGATTTCCAAGGTATTGCCGGAGATGGAACACACAAATACGTTCACGAATTGGTAATCCCGATTGGTGCCGGTGTAAAATTCAAGCTGTCTGATAAAGTTGCCTTAAAATTAGGCTACACGGCTACATTTGTTGATGGCGATAACTTAGACGGCACAAAAGGCGGTTTCCCTACCAAAGATAAATTTTCATACGGTTATGGCGGTTTAGAATTTGGTTTGGGTGGTAAATCTAAACCAAATTTAGACTGGGCTAACCCTGTTGCTTTAATGTACGATGAATTAAAAGACCCTACATTGCGTGCTACAGTTGACAGCTTAAAAGGCGAAGTTACCAAAGTTGAAACTGGTGTTTCTGACCTGAAAAAAGATTCTGATGGCGATGGTGTTCGTGATGATTTGGATAAATGCCCTAACACACCTGCAGGTACTGTAGTTGATGGTGGTGGTTGCGAAATTAAAATGCCAACCCCTCCGCCAGTGGTAGAAGCCGTAGTTATTACTCCGCCACCGGCTCCGGTTGTTAGAAAAAAACACAAAAAACACCATACTACTAAAAAACACCACACTACTACACATCATACTACCACTAAAAGAAAATCTACCACTAAAAAATAAGGTTTTTCTTTTAAACTTAAAAAAGCTTCGGGAAATGCCCGAAGCTTTTTTTATGCCCTAAATTTTAGCGTTTATCTACCTTAGTTCTACGTGTCCCTGTTCTAATTTTTGCCATAGGTTGCAGTATTTAAAAATTACGGCAAACATTATCAATCGGTTAATAGTTAGCTATTTTGTAAAGACAAAACACAAGGAAATAAATTATACTGAAAACAAAGTACTTGCAGTATAAATAACCTGCCTTAATTTTTTGATTTGTCTTTTGAATATTATTATTGCTAATAAAAACCGAATATCACATGGAACAGAACAAAACTAACCCTCCAATTATCGAGCAAATAAAAGAATACGTAGAAACCAAGATCAAGCTGTATAAATATATAGCCATTGACAAGACTACTACAATCGCCAGCAGCGTTATCGCTTACGCCATTATTGCCGTACTTGGTTTGTTCATCCTGATGTTTGCTACCATCACACTGGCGCTTGCATTAGGGTCATTAATAGGTTCTTATTGGGCAGGTTTTGGTATTGTTACCCTGATTTTTATTATACTGGCCGTTTTGGTTTTGGTGTTGAAAGCCAAGTATATCGAAGCACCGCTTATTGGGTTTTTTATTTCAAAATTTTTTAAAGACAACAGCAAATGATTGTACCAATTAAAACGATCCACGATTTAAGAAATGAAATTGTACGGTTAGAAACGTTGAGCGTACAACAGGAAGTTGCGATCAAACAACGTTTCAGCAGCCCTTCAACTATTTATAAAACTTTGCTCACGGTATTTCCAAAGTCTTCTGGACATAGCGGAAAGGGCGCGCAACTCAATGGTATTTTAAACCAGGATTTGATTGCAACTGTATCCCGCTTTTTGCTGCCGCTCACTTTAAACAAAACGCTGTTTAAAGAATCGGGCTTCATCACACGTTCTATCGTTACCTTTTTGTCTAAAAAAGCATCTGAATACATTAACCAGGATTCGGTAAATACTGGTTGGGACAAGATCAAAACAATGGTTGCCGATGTAAAAGTCCCGGAAACGGTTAAGTCAAAAACGAAAACGATTGAAAACTTTATAGCCAAACTTTTGCCTGCTAAAAAGAGCATCAAAGCAACAACGCCGGTAAGGATAAACACGCCGATTGTGGTTAAAAAGATAGATTAAGTTCGATTTCAATTAATTCAAAAGCAGGTTTTAAGCAAGCCTGCTTTTTTTATTTCAGCGTTTTTTTCCAAGTATAAAATTTAGGTTTTCAATAATTGCCTGCTAAAGCTATTTTTACCGCTTAAATATTTTGGTTTGGGAAAAGATAAATTAAAACGCTTTGCAGAAATTTCAGCTTTCGAAAACGTTTTACAGTTAGAAGAAGGCCACGTACGTAAAGGCCAATGGCATCCGCAGCAATTTGAGAACAAGCATCCTT
Source organism: uncultured Sphingobacteriaceae bacterium (assembly GCA_964244955.1). Classification (GTDB taxonomy): domain Bacteria; phylum Bacteroidota; class Bacteroidia; order Sphingobacteriales; family Sphingobacteriaceae; genus Mucilaginibacter_A. The sequence continues at coordinate 15,120 of CAXTKQ010000060.1, forward strand.
TAGTTTTAGAACTGGCCTGCGGCAAAGGGGAATATACCGTAGAAATGGCACGCCTTTTCCCCGAAAAAAATTTTATCGGCATTGATTATAAAGGAAACCGAATTTGGCGAGGCGCAAAAACAGCTTTGGAAGAAGCCGTAACCAACGTGGCTTTTTTAAGGATCCAGATTGAAAACATCGAAGCTTATTTTGAACCGGAAGAAGTTTCGGAAATCTGGATTACGTTTCCTGACCCGCAACCACAATTAAGTCGTGAAAAAAAGCGGCTCACTTCTTCCCGTTTCTTGGTCAATTATCGAAGCATTTTGCAGCCCGGTGGCTTCGTCCATCTTAAAACCGATGACGATAATTTGTACGCTTATACATTAGACAAAATTGAAGAACACCATTTAAAGCTGCACATTGCTACTGATAATTTGTATGAATCAGAGTACGCGGATGAAATTCTGTCCATCAAAACTTATTACGAGAAAAAGTACCTCAAAAACAACAAAAACATCAACTACCTCAAGTTTTCTTTTGATTAAATTGAACGATGGAAAACGATAGTTTTTACGAGCGCGTTTATTGGGTTGTCCGCCAAATTCCCGTTGGACGTGTAACCAGTTATGGCGCCATTGCCGAGTTTTTGGGGACAAAAGGATCATCCAGGATGGTTGGTTATGCCATGGGCGCTTCGTTGCGTGTTTTTCCGCCTGTTCCGGCACATCGCGTGGTCAACAGAACGGGGTTGTTAACTGGCAAACAACATTTTGGCAGTCCGCATTTGATGCAGCAACTGTTGGAAAACGAAGGGGTTGAGGTAGAACACGACCAGATCAAAAACTTTAAAGCAGTATTTTGGAACCCGGCCGAAGCACTAAATTTATAGGCATAAAAGAAGCATCGGTATAAAAACAACAAACATGGGAAATTTAACAAACGATTTTAACGAATACCGCAGCCGGATGAACAGCCGGATTATGGAAACTTCAAACACCAATATCAAGCGGTTTTTTGCCTTGGATACCACCACTTATGCCGCCGGTGCATTAGATGTAAAAACCAAAGAAATGCTGGGTTTGGTGGCTTCAATGGTTTTGCGTTGCGATGATTGCATCAAATACCATTTAGAAAAATGCCGCGATGAAGGCATTAACCAGGATGAAATCAACGAGGTTTTTATGATTGCCAATTTGGTTGGCGGCTCGATCGTGATCCCGCATTACCGCCGCGCCGTAGAATATTGGGACGAACTGAACGGATAATCGGTTGCCGGTTGTTGGTTGCCCGTTGCCGGTTTTGAGCCGATAAAAGAAGCAAAATAACTGTTACATATTAAACGCTGAGATTTTCCGCCGGTCATAATTTCCAAAACCTGGAACTATGAAAACGATAAAATTATTCCTGCTGGCATCAACCTTAACCTTGCTGCTGGCATCCTGCGGAGGCGGTTATTACGTGGCCGAACGCCCTGCACCTTATGTTTATACCCGCCCCGCGCCTCCTTATGCCGGCGCAATCTGGATCGGGCCGGAATATTACTGGAATAGTGGCCGTTACGTTGCCCGTCCTGGTTATTGGAGCAGGCCGCGGCCAAACTACAGCTACCGACCCGGCTACTGGAACCACGGTTCGCGCGGCCACTCCTGGGTTCGCGGAGGTTGGCGGCCAGCCCGATAATGTAAATTAAAAATGCTGCTTAAATTAGGCGGCATTTTTAATTTTTAGCGATGGAAGAAAACAAAATTACCCGTTGTTCCTGGTGCGGAAACGACCCTTTGTACATTAAATACCACGACGAAGAATGGGGCAAAGAAGTGCACGACGATCAAATCCTGTTTGAGTTTTTGGTGCTCGAATCCGCACAGGCCGGTTTAAGCTGGCTCACGATTCTCCGTAAAAGAGAAAATTACCGGAAAGCTTTTGCCAATTTTAATGCTGAAAAAGTAGCCGCTTTTACCGAAGCTGATGTAGAACGGCTGATGCAAGATATAGGAATCATCCGAAACCGTTTAAAAATCCGGGCAGCCATCAGCAATGCGATACTGTTTTTACAGGTGCAAAAAGAGTATGGTTCATTCGACAACTATCTGTACAGCTTTATGCCGGAAGGAAAGCCAATCATCAATACAAAAGATTTAAACAGTGGGCCGATTGTAACAACTGAAATTTCTGATGCCATCAGCAAAGACCTAAAAAAACGCGGCTTTAAATTTTTTGGTTCTACTATTTGTTATGCACATATGCAGGCCACCGGCATGGTAAACGACCACGCCGCAAATTGTAGTTTCAGATTCTGATTTTACGCATCGCCTAATCAATCCAAATCCTTAAAATTGCATTAATCAGTGTAATCCATTACATCAGTGAAATCAAATTAAAATTGAAATACATCTGTGCAATCTTTATCTCTAATGAAAAAATTATTCCTTCTGGATGGCATGGCGCTTATTTACCGCGCGCATTTCGCTTTAAGCAAAAACCCGCGTTTTACTTCCGGCGGCATCAACACTTCGGCCGTAATGGGTTTTGCCAATACGCTGATGGAAATCCTTAAAAAAGAAGCGCCAACGCATTTGGCCGTTGTTTTTGATACCGATGCGCCAACCGAACGCCACACCGATTTTGTGGCCTACAAAGCGCACCGACAAGCCATGCCCGAAGATTTGTCGCTGGCTTTGCCTTACGTTTTTCGTTTGGTAGAAGGCTTTAATATTCCGTTGATTACTTCGGATGGGTTTGAGGCCGACGACGTGATCGGCACTTTGGCCAAAAAAGCCGAACAAAAAGGCTACACCGTTTTCTGCATGACGCCGGACAAAGATTTTTGCCAGTTGGTTTCCGAAAATATCTTCGTTTACAAACCTGCGCGCATGGGCAACGACATGGAAATTTTAGGGGTAAAAGAAGTATTGGAAAAATGGGAAGTGCAAACGCCGGAGCAAGTTATAGATATTTTAGGTTTGTGGGGCGATGCGGTAGACAACATTCCGGGCATTCCGGGAATCGGCGAGAAAACGGCGAAACTGCTGATTAAACAGTTTGGTTCAGTGGAAGAAGTGATCAAAAACGCCGATCAGTTGAAAGGAAAAATGCGTGAAAACGTAGAGAAGTTTGCCGATCAAGGCTTGGTTTCCAAAAAACTGGCCACCATTTTACTGAACGCACCGGTGGAACTGGACGAAGATGCTTTGCTGGTTGGCGCGCCAAGCCGGGAATTATTGGAACCACTTTTTGCCGAGCTGGAATTCAGGACGATTGGGCGAAGGGTTTTTGGCGAAGATTTTTCGGTAAACGAAGCACGTTCTGCTGTTGGCGTTCAGGCTGATTTGTTCAGCAATCCAACAGAAAATGGCAATGCTTCTTTTATGGCACAAAAATCAGTGGAAATTGAAACGCCGGAACCAATGGTCGTCAGCAAAAATATTGAGAATACTGAACATCAATATTTTTTGATGGACACGCCGGAGAAGCGAAAGGAATTGATTGAGTTACTTTCCAGCCAAACTTCTTTTTGCTTCGATACAGAAACAACCGGAACCGATGCAAACCAATGCGAACTGGTCGGTTTGTCTTTTTCTGTAAAAGTTGGTCAAGGTTATTACGTTCCGGTTCCGGCAGATCAAATCGAAACACAAAACATTGTTGATGAATTTAAAGCGGTTTTGGAAAACGATGAGATCATGAAAATTGGCCAAAACCTCAAATTTGATATTTTGGTTTTGAAATGGTACGGCGTAAACCTGCAAGGCACTTTGTTTGATACGATGATGGCACATTACCTGATTGACCCGGATACACGCCACAACATGGATTTGCTGGCCGAAAATTATCTGGGTTATTCGCCGGTTTCCATCACTTCATTGATCGGCTCCAAAGGAAAAAACCAGGGGACAATGCGCGATGTGGAAATCGAAAAAATCAAAGAATACGCATCCGAAGATGCCGACATAACTTTGCAGTTAAAAGAAGCATTTGAACCGGTTTTAAAATCGGTTAAAGCGGAAAAACTGGCGCACGATTTAGAATTTCCGCTGATTTATGTGCTGGCTGAAATGGAGTTTGAAGGCGTGAAAATCAACCGGCAAACACTAAACGAATCTTCCGCGCATTTGGAAAACGATTTGGCGCAGTTGGAAAAAACGGTTTATGAAAAGGCCGGCCTCAAGTTCAATATTTCATCGCCAAAACAGTTGGGCGAGGTTTTGTTTGAGAAGTTGATGTTGGATCCGAAAGCCAAAAAAACCAAAACAGGGCAATACCAAACCGGCGAAGACGTGCTGCTTGCGTTATCCCACAAAAGTGATATTGTGCGCGACATTCTGGATTTCCGTCAGTTGCAAAAACTAAAATCTACTTATGTGGATGCTTTGCCGTTGATGATCAACCCAAAAACCGGTCGTGTGCATACTTCTTATAACCAGGCAGTTGCAGCTACGGGAAGGTTAAGTTCCAACAATCCAAACCTGCAAAACATCCCGATCCGCACAGAACGCGGCCGCGAAGTGCGCAAAGCATTTGAGCCGAGAGACGAAGACCATGTTTTGCTTTCTGCAGATTATTCGCAAATTGAATTGCGTTTGATTGCCGAGATCAGCAAAGATGAAAACATGATGGATGCTTTTTTTAAGGGCATTGATATCCACACCGCAACCGCAGCAAAAGTTTACGGCCGAACGATTGAAGAAGTAAATCAGACCGAACGCCGGAATGCAAAAGCCGTAAATTTTGGGATCATTTACGGGCAATCGGCTTTTGGTTTGTCGCAAGGTTTAGGCATTTCCCGCAAGGAAGCCACCGAAATTATTGAGCAATATTTTAACCAGTATTCGGGCATTAAAAGCTACATGAGCAGCACGTTGGATTTTGCCAGAGAGAATGGTTATGTAGAAACACTTTTAGGTCGAAGAAGATATTTGCGCGATATTAATTCGGCCAATCCAACGGTTCGTGGTTATGCCGAACGAAATGCAATTAATGCGCCCATCCAAGGTTCGGCGGCGGATATGATTAAGATTGCGATGATCAATATCCATAATGAACTCATCAAACAAAAGTTGGATGCCAAAATGACGATGCAGGTGCATGACGAGTTGGTGTTTGATGTGCCCAAAACAGAAGTGGAAACGGTGATGCCTTTGGTAAAAGAACTGATGCAAACCGCCTTTAAAACCACCATCCCGATTGTGGTGGAAACAGGCGTGGGCAGCAACTGGCTGGAAGCGCATTGATAACGAAAACTTATTTCTCAGATCACACCTTCCACTAAAATAATTGCTACATTGAGCCACCAATTTTAAACCTTGCAGAGCATGAAAGTAATTCATTTAAGCGCAGAATGTTATCCTGTTGCTAAAATTGGCGGTTTGGGCGATGTGGCCGGCGCGTTGCCAAAATACCTGAACCAGTTGGGCGTGGAAGCGATGGTGGTGATGCCTTTTTACGAGCGCAAGTTTGTGCAGGAAAACACTTTTGATACTGTTTTTAGGGCAACAAGTTTAATGGGCGACCGTCCTTTTTACTTTGAAATCCTGAAAGAAAAAACCAAGAAATTAGGTTTTGATTTGTACATTCTAAAAATTCCCGGTTTGCTTGACCGGACGGAAGTTTACGGTTATGAAGATGATGTAGAACGCTTTACCGCTTTCCAACTGGCTTTTCTGGATTGGATGCTTTGGTCGGGCGAACAAACCGATGTCATCCATTGCCACGATCATCAAACCGGATTGGTGCCTTTTTTGCTTTATTATTCCCGGCGTTATGTTTCGCTTGCTAACATTCGTACCGTTTTTACCATTCACAACGGGCAATACCATGGTGCTTTTGGCTGGGAAAAGTTTAATTATTTGCCCGATGTTGATCCCTGGAAAACCGGTTTGCTGGATTGGAACGGCGGCATCAATCCCTTAGCTTCGGCAGTGCGCTGCGCGGATGCTTTTACAACGGTTTCGCCAAGTTATCTGCTGGAACTCACTTCCAACTCTAATGGTTTAGAGTATTTGTTTGAGCTGGAAAAAGCACACGGAACCGGCATCATCAACGGTATTGATTACGACGTTTGGGACCCCGAAAACGATCCGATGATTGTAACTCATTACAATACTGAAAATGTTGCCCTAAAAAAAGCATCCAACAAAGCCTTGCTTTGCCGGCAATTTGGCTTTTCGCCGGATAAACCTTTGTTTACTTTTATTGGCCGTTTGGTGGCAGAAAAAGGTGCTGATTTATTGCCCGGAATTTTCAGGCAGATATTTGCAGATACAGAAAACCCGGTCAGTGTTTTGATTTTAGGTTCCGGAGAAGCTGCAACCGAGCATGAATTAAGTGCCCTAAAAGAAGCATTCCCCGGCCGGTACAACGCTTACATCGGTTACAACGAAGAGCTGGCGCACCGTATTTATGCCGGTGCCGATTTTATTTTGATGCCTTCGCGGGTTGAGCCTTGCGGCTTAAACCAGCTTTATGCTTTGCGTTACGCTACCATTCCGGTGGTGAACAGCACAGGCGGCTTGAAAGATACGGTAATTGATATCACAGAACCCAACGGCTACGGTATCCGGTGCGAAGCAGCTACGGTTGATGCTGTTTTTACCGGTATAAAAAGAGCAATCGAACTTTTTAAGAACACAGCGGCTTTACAATTGTTATATCCGCAAACGATGTCCCTGGATTTTTCCTGGGCGCGTTCGGCCAAAGAATATATTCATCTCTACCACAGTTTAAAACCTAAATCATGACTTCCTCTAAAGTAATCTGCATCGTATTAGGCGGCGGCCAAGGTTCCCGGCTGTTCCCTTTAACAGCTACACGCTCTAAGCCCGCTGTTCCTATTGCCGGAAAATACCGCTTGGTAGATATTCCCATCTCCAACTGTATCAACTCGGGCATTGAACGTATTTATGTGCTGACACAGTTTAACTCGGCCTCGCTCAACAAACACATCAAAAACACGTACCATTTTAGTGTTTTCAGCAGTTCTTTTGTTGATATTTTGGCTGCCGAACAAACGCCGCACAATACCACCTGGTACCAGGGAACGGCGGATGCAGTGCGCCAATCGTTGCACCATTTGGCACCACACGAGTTTGATTACGTGTTGATTTTATCCGGCGACCAGTTGTACCAGATGGATTTTGCCGATATGATTAACGAACACGAAGCAAAAGGCGCAGAA
>CAXTKQ010000061.1:0-14657 GCA_964244955.1 uncultured Sphingobacteriaceae bacterium
CTGTCAATCCTGGCTTGTAAAATTTGGTTGTTGTAATCTTTTAAAAGCGGCGAACTTTTAAAGGCTTGTTCCTGGTAAAATTGCAACGTATTGTTTTGTGCCGACACCGAAAAACAACCGATAAAAACAGTAATAATTAATAAGGTTTTGATCAGCTTAAAACACATTTTTAAAAGATCAATTAAAATGATGGACCAAACTAAAACCCGGGCTTCCCTGGATATAAGCAGGAATGGCTACCGTTTTAAAGTTGTAATTTTTAAAGAGGTGCCGCGCCACAAAAGGATAAACCGTGTAGGCAATTTTTGTAGATAAAATACCCAAACCGGCACCGGCCACAACATCGCCAAAATAATGTTTGTTGTTGTACAAGCGCAAAACGCCAACCGAAGCGGCCACGGCATAACCGCCATAACCGATCCAGGGCGAAACGTCTTTGTATTCCTGGTACAAATATTCGGCAGCGGTAAAAGCAGAAGCCGTGTGGCCGGAAGGAAAAGATTCGTAATCGCCGCCGTCCGGCCGAAGTTCGCGGACTGATTTTTTGGTAACCTGGCTTCCAACTTCCATAATCCCGTTGGCAATCAAAACAATCACCGTCCGGTCCCGAAAGTTGTGTTTTCCCTCAATGCCAACCGCGTTTAACCCGTACAAAGCTGCTGTCGGCACAATCCACAAAACATCATCTACATGCGTAGAAAAATTAGGGTTATTGGTTACGATACTGTGTTGGATAGAATGGTTTAAGTTTTTAAGCGGCGTAACTTCCAAAGCAAGCGCACCATAACCAATCAAAACGGTGGGAATGATAAAAGGTTTAAAACCTTTTTGGATAGTTGACAATGAATTTATGCCGGTAAAAGAAGTATCGCGAATGCTTTTGGTGGTATCCGGCCGGGCAAAAGCAGAAAAGCAAGTCAGGGTAAAAAGTAAAATCAGGCGGCAGTTTTTTTTCAAGCTCATGCTTTCTTTGTTTAACAAAATGCACTTCAATTTTAATCGGCCTCAACAAAAGGAAAATTAAACCTAAGTAACCGGAAGCAAATGTAGCAGTTGGTTTTGTAGAAAATTGGGTAATAAGTAAATAATCTAAAAGGAGTGAAATTGCGAAAGTTTTGCTTGCAGTTGCAAAAGGATTTGTATTTGTAATTTATTAACAAGCTTTTTTTAAGCCATACTGTTTTTATCGGGCAAAAATTAGTGCTGAATTATTTTGAGGCCGGGGATAATTTTTTAGTGCCAAAAGAAGCATTGTTTTTTCGAAAAAAGTTAACATAAACAGAAAGCGCAGCAGCCAGAAAAAAGCTGGCAGCAGTTAAAACATCAATCAAAGTTGTATTCATATTGCTGCCGAAAATGGCATCCGCAAAATACTTGATAAATGAATTGGGCAAGTTTTGCTCGCCGCACAGTTCTTTGATGTGCCACTGATAATCGGTTATCGGGCAATAACCGATGCCGTAACAAATGCCTAATCCAAACCAACACAATGCCGTAACCAAAACGCAGATGAGGTGTAGTTTTCTCGTCGGTCTCCAAATCCAACCGAAAAGATTGAAACCGATAATCAGCAAGTGGAACAAAGTAAGCAGCAGATCGAGCAGGCGCAGGTTCATCTTAAAAATTTATGCACTTATTTTGCGGATAACTTTTGCCGGATTGCCAACTGCCAATGAATCATCCGGAATATTTTTGGTAACCACGGCTCCCGCGCCAATCACACATCGGTTACCAATGGTAACGCCCGGACAAATAACCGCGCTGCCGCCAATCCAGCAATCATCGCCAATATTTACCGGTTTTGCATTTTCTTTTGTCCGCCTTAAAACCGCTTCCAACGGATGTGTTGCCGTGTAAATTTGTACGCCCGGCGCGCAAAAAACATTGTTGCCCAAAGTTACCGGCATCACATCTAAAACCACACAATTCACATTGAAATATACGTTTTCGCCGCAAATTAAATTATAACCATAATCGCAATGAAAAGGCGGCTCGATGTACAAGTTGCTGCCAGCGTTTGGGATCAATTGCGCCAAAATTGCTTTTGCCTTGTCGGTTGCCACAAACTCTTCCACGTTTAATTTTTTGAGCAATTGCTTGCACCGCGTCCGCTCCTCAACCAATAATTCGTCGTTTGCCAGGTAATATTCTCCGGCCAGCATTTTTTCTTTCTCTGTTTTCATCTGTTTAGGTTAATTTGTTTCCGAAGTTAATCAATATCAAATTGTAACTTCAGCAAAAAAGAATTGATTTGGACTAACCAATCAGCGTTTACAAAAATAAATTTATAATTTGTCCAACTGTTGATTAACCTTGTTAGATAAAAACCTAAAGCCATATCCAAATGAAAAACCAACATCTATGTCTGAAATAAAACAGGAAAGGCGGCTCGGGTTGGTACAAGCTACCGCCATCAACATGACGGATATGGTTGGCATCGGTCCGTTCATCACGTTGCCCATGGTGATTAGTATGATGAACGGCCCGTACTTTTTGTACGCCTGGCTTGCCGGGGCTGTATTATCCATGGTTGATGCGATGGTTTGGAGCGAGTTGGGCGCCGCTTTCCCAATGGCTGGCGGCTCCTACAATTTTCTGAAAGAAACTTACGGCAAAAACGGTTTGGGCCGGTTAATGAGTTTTTTGTTTGTGTGGCAAACCATGATTCAGGCGCCGCTGGTGATTGCTTCGGCGGCCATCGGTTTTGCAGCTTATTTTTCGTACTTGTTGCCACTAACGCCGATAGAATCTAAAATGATGAGCGGCGGAATTGTGGTTTGTATCGTGGCTTTGCTGTACAGAAAAATTGAAGACATTGGCAAAATCAGCGTGTTGCTTTGGGGCGCGGTTATTTTAACCTTATTCTGGATTATTGGCGGCGGGTTGGCGCATGGCAACTTTTTGCAACCTGTCCGCGATGTAAACGACGGCATCACTTTAAATTATGCTTTTGTTACGGCTATCGGTTTTGCCAGCGTAAAAAGCGTGTACAGCTATTTGGGTTATTACAACGTCTGCCATTTGGGCGGCGAAATTATTGATCCTTCCAAAAATATTCCGCGCAGCATGTTTCTTTCCATTGCCGGCATTGCGGTTTTATATTTGATGATGAACATCAGCGTGGTCAGCGTAATTCCCTGGCACATCGCTAAAGACAGTCAGTTTGTGATCAGCGTTTTTATGCAGCAACTGGCCGGACCAACCGCCGCGAAAATGGTTACCTGTTTGGTTTTGCTAGTGGCTTTTGCATCCGTTTTTTCGGCCACTTTAGGTTACAGTCGCATTCCTTACGCTGCCGCTGCCGATGGTGCTTTTTTTAAAGTTTTTGCCAAACTGCATCCCACCGGAAAATTTCCTTACGTTTCTTTATTGTTTTTGGGCGGAGTTGCCTTTGTTTTCAGCTTGTTGTTTAAACTGAGCGACGTGATCAGCGCGATACTGGCCATGCGCATTTTGATCCAGTTTATCGCGCAGGCTGTCGGCTTGATTCTGCTTAAAAAAGTGAGAAGTGCGAAAGATTTTCCATACAAAATGCCTTTCTTTCCGTGGCCGGTTTATCTGGCAATTTTAATGTGGTTTGGGATTTTAATTTCTACCGGAATAAAGATGGTTGCCGGAGGTTTAATTGCGATTGTTGCGGGCGCAGTGGTTTACTTCATCAAAGCAAAACTGAACAAAGAATGGCCGTTTGTTGCGGGAAGCCCATCTGGCTAAATGCTTCTTTTACCATACTTTTTTTGTTGTTGATGTGCATAAATCCTTTTAACTTACTTTCGAAAAGCACCGTTTAAAAAAATACTTTCACACTTAATTTTATCCGATAAAAGAAGCATTCCTATTTAAAACTAAAGATTTCAATATCTTTAGGCTTCAAATCCTACGCCATACATGCAATTTAAAAATGCCGCAGAATTTATCATTCAAAAGTTGCGAAATGAGTTATCGCCAAAGCTTTCCTATCATTCTGTAGCACATGTTTTGGATGTTTATAATTCAGCAGAAAAAATTGGCAAGGCAGAAAATATTTCGGCAGCAGAGATGAAACTGGTGTTAACTGCTGCTGCCTATCACGATTCTGGCTTCCTAAAAGGTGCGAAAAACCATGAAGAAGAATCGTGCAGAATTGTACGCGAAACTTTGCCCGGTTTTGATTATCAGCCCAACCAAATCGAACAAATTTGCGGGATGATTATGGCGACAAAAATTCCGCAATCGCCCAAAAACCATTTGGAGGAAATTTTGGCCGATGCCGATCTGGATTATTTGGGTCGCGATGATTTTTTCACCATTGGCAACCAACTTTTTACCGAGCTTACTAATTTTGGCACGATAAAAACAGTACACGAATGGGACGAACTGCAGGTGCGTTTTTTAGAAAGCCACCATTATTTTACTAAAATGGCTTTGCAATTGAGGCAGGCAAAAAAGGAAGCGCACTTGCAAACAATCAAGGCAAAAGTTAAAAACCAAAAAAATTAATGAGAAACAGATACTTGCCCAATTGGGCAATTGATACCATTTATACCTTGGCCGGAATTTTGTTCAGCGGTTTTGCGCTCCGCAGTTTTTTAGTGCCCAACCAGTTTTTTGATGGTGGCGTTACCGGAATTTCGCTGTTGATCCACGAGTTGTACCACGTAAACATTGCTTATGTCATCATCCTGGCCAACATTCCGTTTATTGTGATGGGCGCGTTCCAGGTAAACCGCACTTTTGCTTTCCGTACGCTGGCTGCGGTAATTGGTTTGGCGCTTTGCCTGCATTTTATTCCGTATCCGCAAATTACTTCCGATAAATTGCTCGTTTCTATTTTTGGCGGTGTTTTTATGGGGATCGGCGTTGGGCTTGCCATTCGTGGCGGTTGCGCGTTGGATGGGATAGAAGTACTGGCACTTTACACCGGCAAACGCATCAGTTTTACCATCAGCGAAATTATTTTGGGGATCAACATTGTGATCTTTTTGATCGCTGCGATCAAATTAGGATTGCCAACGGCTTTATATTCCATATTAACTTATTACACCGCATCACGGGCAATCAATTTTGTGATTGAAGGTTTGGAAGAATACACTGGCGTTACGATCATCTCCGGACAAAGCGAATTAGTAAAAGAGCGTTTGGTGATGGGTTTGGGCCGGGGGATTACCATTTACAAAGGCGAGCGCGGATTTTTGAAAGAAAGCTTTGATGTGAGCCAGCCAGTTGATATCGTTTTTACAGTGGTAACCCGTTTGGAACTGCGCCGTTTAAGGAACCTCGTCCACGATATTGACCCGAAAGCTTTTGTGTTTACCAGCGTGATTAAAGAAGCGGCCGGCGGCGTTTTGAAACGTCGGGCAAGACATTAAATTTACTCCAAGACTTCATAAACCGTTGCCGGCAAGGCTTTGTTTTTCAGCATCACTTCTCCGATTTTCAGGAATTGGAATGCTTCTTTTACCTGCATAAAAACTTGTTGGTTCACTAAAATTTGTCCGGGTTTTGCTGCCGATTGCAATCGTTGTGCCGTATTGACCGAATCCCCGATCACCGTATAATCCAATCTTTTCAACGAAACAGAACCAATATTCCCGGAAACCATTTCCCCAGAGTTGATGCCGATGGAAATTTCCGGCTTAAAAGTTTTGCTGCCCGTTGTAATTTCTTCGCTTGTTTTGATTTGGTTTTTGATAGACAAAGCAGCATCCAAAGCGCGCTGCAAATGGTTTTCGCCTTTAAAAACCGCCATTACGGCATCGCCAATAAATTTATCTACATGGCCTTCGTGGGCAATAATTTCTTTTACAATCTTATCAAATAAGCTGTTTAATAAATTAACCACGGTGTTGGCCGGAAAGTGTTCGGTAATGGCCGTAAACGCACAAATATCCACAAACATCACGGTGGCTTCCTGCACTTCGTTTCGCATCAGGTTGTTCTCAAACTCCTTGTGCGTCATAAAGTTCAGTACGTTTTCGTCCACATACATTTTCAAAATGTTGTTCTCTTTGATGGCCCGCAACGTTTGCTGCAACTGCCGCACATGCCGGATGGTTTTCTCCATCGTGAGATCCAGATCTTCAAAATCAACTGGTTTGAAAACGAAATCATAAGCGCCGCGGTTCATGGCCGTTCGGATGTTTTGCATATCGCCATAGGCAGAAACCATGACTGCTTTGATGGTTGGGTTTGCTTTCGAAAGTTTGGTGAGCAAGGTCAAGCCATCCATCACCGGCATGTTGATATCGCTTAAAATAATATCCAGATCAGGATGTTGTCCCAATTTCTCCAACGCTTCTTCACCGTTTTGTGCAAACACAAACTCATAAATATTTTCCCTGATTTTGCGGCGGAACTTCTGTTTTACTAAAAGTTCCAAATCCGCTTCGTCATCAACCACTAAAATTTTAGCCATTATTCAAAACGCTTGAGTTTTTCTTTTAAACTGTTAAAATCAACCGGCTTGGTCAAAAAATCGTTCGCCCCGTTTTGCATCGCCTGGTTATGGTTTTCCTCGTCGGCATAAGCCGTAATCATCATCACGTAGGGCGGGGCCGCTTCATGTTCCTGGCGGATATGTTTCAGCAAATCCAAACCGCTCATGCCCGGCATGTTGATATCGGACAGGATCAAAACGATTTCCGAATCATGCTGGTGCAGGTAATTTAAAGCTTCTTCGCCGGAAAGGGCAAAACTAAATTCAATCTCGCCATTTTTGATTTCCTTACGGAAACGTTGGGTAAAAAGCGGCTGCACGTCGGCTTCGTCATCTACGACTAATATTTTCATAAAATTCATAAAATAATTAAATGTTTAGGCTTTAAAGGCAATTGCTTGTTAATGCAAAAGGAAATTTGCCAAACGTTGCAACAAAACCTGATGAACTCCAGCCTCTATTTTTCCTATGCTTCCGGCAATTTTCTGGCTTGGTAAAACTGCCAAAAAACCTAAACGGATTATAGATGACTGACGAAGACCTGATCGGGTAAAAGTATTACTTTTAATATCAATAAGTTCATCGAAACCGACAATGAATTGATGAAGTTGAGTTGATATTCCGCAAACTAAAAAGTCTTTAAAACCAGGTAACTGTTTTAAAAGCAGTACAGGCCTCAATTTTACATTGCCGTCAGCTTGTGGTAGGTTGGCTAAAATAATCTCGCCTTCAATCATTATTTATTGTTGATTTATAATCAGGGTTCGATTCTTTAATTAAATTTAAAGTGTACTCCGGCTCGTCCTCACTATAAGCCGTACTTAAACCGTTAACAGAAAATTGATGCCAGTCGTTTTGCTCGTTTTCTTCAATCAATATTAACAACTTAACATTTTGATTCTTTATACTGGGTAAATTGTCAATTTTAAGTTCTCCTTTTCCGTCAAAGTGTGCAGTTGTTTCAATTGCTTTCATGTGTGTAAAATTATGTTTTAATTCGGTTTTTAAATTACGCTTTTGCAGGCAACTCAATCACAAACACACTTCCTTCGCCTTCCGCACTTTCCACAGCAATCTTCCCGCCGTGCCCTTTTACCACAATATCATAACTCAAACTTAAACCTAAACCTGTTCCTTCTCCGGTTGGTTTTGTCGTGAAGAAAGGCTGCAATATTTTGTCTTTTACCGCTTCCGGGATTCCCGTTCCGTTGTCTTTTACTTTGACCACCAAAAAAGTACCGGTAAAAGAAGTATCCACCATAACTTCTGGTTTATAAGCAGAATTGGCTGTTTTTTGCTTTTGATGAACAGCGTAAAAAGCGTTGTTAAAAAGATTCAGCAGAACTCTGCCAATATCTTGCGGAATAATACTGATTGGAGGCAAATTCTTCTGGTAATGTGTGGTTAAAGTAGCGTTAAAGTTTTTGTCTTTAGCGCGCAAACCGTGGTAGCTCAACCGCAAATATTCATCAGCCAAAACGTTTACATCAGTTAACTGCCGCTCGCCGCTGTTGTTGCGCGAGTGTTGCAGCATGCCTTTTACAATGCCATCTGCTCGTTTGCCGTGGTGGTAAATCTTTTCCAGGTTTTGTTTAATGTCTGCTGAAATGGCCGATGCTTCTTTTAGGTCGCCTTTTTCAAGTTCTTCTTCCATTTCATCAACCAGTTCCATGCTTACTTCTGAGAAATTGTTGACGAAGTTTAACGGGTTTTGGATTTCATGTGCGATGCCTGCCGTCAATTCGCCTAATGAAGCCCGCTTTTCTGATTGGATTAACTGGGCTTGTGCAGCTTTTAATTCCTGTAAAGAACGGTTTAATTCATTCGTTTTTTCATCCACTAAATCATTCATTCTTTCAGCATATTGGCGTAAAGCTGCATTCATGTGGTTGAAGTTTTCTGAAAGTAATCCAATTTCATCATTTACTTCGATTATAATATCGCCCGAAAGATCTCCTGCATTTACCTGTTTTATTTTTTGCAACACATTATCCAAAGGTTTCAAAATATTGTGTTTTAAAAACAGTGGCAGCAAAATAGTAACAGCTAATGTTACGGCAGGTATTAATATTAAAAATCCTTTTATTACTGCTTTAGGATAATTGGGCGAACCGGGATCGGCGTTGCCAACCAAGGCAAATGGCAGCAAACCTAAAATAAGATGTACCGCAAAAAGCACAATACAAACCAGCCTGAACTGGAAAGATGTTCTTTCTTCAATATAATCATAATAAGTAAATGCGTAAATGATCATACCGCAAAAGGTATCAGCATGAACAATATAATTTTGAGCGGTAATGCTTAAAATGCCTGCTGCGTTAAGTAAAATACAAAATATGCCGACAAGCGTTAAAATGGCACAGAATAAAAATCCTTTGTAGGCTTTAATTGCTTTTGCATCCTTTTTTGTAACCGGAGAGGCTTTGATTTTTTTTATCTTTCTGGTAAAAACGATTATAGTGAAAGCTATAATTCCTAAATAACGGACAAGCAGTAAGGCAACATTAAACGGCGTTTGTTGTGTACTAACTTTATGTGCCGAAAACCAGGAGTAAAGGGAAAATAACGTAAGTAAAGCAAACAGGCTTAAAACAATTCGGGATTGTTTGGGAAACAAATTTTTATGAAAAAGATAAGCCACAAGGAGCGTGCTGTAAACAAACCAGGCTTGAAAAAATATAAAAACCCAATCCAGGTAAACAGCAAAAGGATAATTGGTTACAGCCGGGTTGTATAAAACCGAAGCCAGTGAATAAAGTCCAAACGATATATTTTGAATTAAAACGACATAGGTACTTCGCGTTTTGTTGTGCAGACTGTAAGTATAAATGAGCAGCACTAAAGCAATGTTAAATTCTGCAAAAGATGCTACGGTTAAGGCACCAGGATTAAACCATTGAATCATAATCAGTTTTCTTTTATTGGTAATTCAATCATAAATTCTGATCCTTTTCCTTCCTCACTTTCCACAGCAATCTTACCGCCGTGCCCTTTTACCACAATATCATAGCTTAAACTTAAACCTAACCCTGTTCCTTCGCCGGTTGGTTTTGTTGTGAAAAAAGGCTGTAATATTTTATCTTTTACCGCTTCCGGGATTCCCGTGCCATTGTCTTTTACTTTGACCACCAAAAAAGTACCGGTAAAAGAAGTATCCACCATAACTTCCGGTTTGTAACCTGCGCCGGCTGTTTTTTGCTTTTGCTGAACGGCGTAAAAGGCGTTATTGAAAAGGTTGAGTAAAACGCGGCCAATATCCTGCGGGATGATGCTGATCTTTGGCAGGTTTTCCTGAAAATGCGTAGTTAAAGTGGCATTAAAAGATTTGTCTTTCGCGCGCAAACCGTGGTAGCTTAACCGCAAATATTCATCGGCCAAAACGTTCAAATCGGTCAACTGCCGCTCGCCGCTGTTGTTGCGCGAATGTTGCAGCATGCCTTTTACAATTCCGTCGGCGCGTTTGCCGTGGTGGAAAATCTTTTCCAGGTTTTGTTTGATGTCTGCTGAAATGGCTGATGCTTCTTTTAGGTCGCCTTTTTCCAGTTCTTCTTCCATTTCTTCCAGCAGTTCGATGCTGACTTCGGAAAAATTGTTGACGAAGTTTAACGGGTTTTGGATTTCATGTGCGATGCCTGCCGTTAATTCTCCTAAAGAAGCCAGCTTTTCGGATTGGATCAACTGGTCTTGCGTTGTGCGCAAATTGGCCAGTGCCTGCTGCAGTTCTTCTGTTTGTTGTGATAATTCTGCCGTGCGTTCTTTCACCAAAACTTCCAGTTCCACTTTTCTGGCGGCAATCTGTTTGTTCAGTTCTTCTTCCTGCCGACGTTGGATGCGTTCTTTTTCCAACGCTTTTTGCTGGCGGTTGGTGGTAAACCAGCTTGCAAAAATCCAGATTCCGGCAAAAACCTGTGCCGTTTGCACGTAACCTGACCATTTGTTGATTGCATCTACATTAATTAAACGAATCAAATTTTTAACAAACATCACCCCAATGTAAGGCAGAATGGTAAGGCTAAAAGCCCGTAGCGAATGCAACTGCTTTTCCTTGTAAACAATGTAAACCAAGGCCAGCAGTGTTGCCATCCAAACCCAATCAATATAATGTTCTTTGTGGGCGAACATTTCGGCAACCAGCAAAAAAACAATAAAAGTCATCCCGCCATTTGCCCATTGGTCCCATTTGGCCGGGTGCGGAAAAGTTTTCAAAGTGTTGCGGATACTGCGGACCAGGAAAAGCGCAATCAAAAAAGAAGTAATATCCATCGAAAAAGTTTGAAATTTAGGTGATGCCCTTTTTAATGCCCTAAAAGAAGCATGTGCAAAATAAGCATATCCGTTGATAAAAAAATGATCGTCAATAATAGAACAATTCCAAATTTGCAGTCTCAATAACAAAAGCTGATTTTTATCATTGAACAGATTTTAATCCGAAAGAAAAAAACAGCAAATTAGCCCGTAGAATCCTAAACCAAATTACCATGAAAAAACTTCTTTTATCCCTGTTGATTGTTGGCACTTTAACGCCTTGTGTTAAGGCCCAGAAAAAACACAAACGCCAACTTTTGTTTAACGGCAAAAATACCGAGGGCTGGCACACTTATTTAAAACCAACTGTTGGGGCAGCGTGGCAAGTGGTAGACGGCGCGCTTCAGCTTGACCCAAAAGCAGAAGGACAGGGCGATTTGGTAACCGACCAGGAATACGAAAACTTTGAACTTTCATTGGATTGGAAAATTGCCGAAGGCGGGAACAGCGGCGTTATTTTCGATGTGCATGAAGACCCGACTTTCCGTTCCACTTATGATACCGGGATCGAGATGCAGGTTTTGGACAACATCAATGCCGACGACAATAAAAAAGACAACCATTTGGCCGGCTCATTATATGATCTGAAAGCGCCATCAGAAAACGTGGCAAAACCGGCAGGCGAATGGAACAAGGCCAAAATACGCAAACAAAACGGCCATTTAACTTTCTATTTAAACAATGTAAAGATCATTGAAACCCAAATGGGCAGCCCGGAATGGGAAACGCTGGTAAACAACAGCAAGTTTAAAACCTGGAAAAATTTCGCCAAGTACCCGAAAGGGCATATTGCTTTGCAAGACCACGGCGGGCAGGTGTCGTACAAAAACATCAGCATTACAGAACTTTAAAAGCTGTTTGGATGCCGGTTTTCTAAAAAAAATTCACCTTTCGCATTAATTTATAAAAGAAGCATCCCGAAATTTTACTTTTCGGGATGCTTCTTTTATAGGCAAAAAATTGGTGGTTTGATTTAAGGTTGTTGCCTATTTTGGTTTCTTTCTGCAATTGGTTTGATGTCTGGCTGGTATTTTACCTGCCTCGGCGTGAGCCAGTACAAAAGCATTACCCTTGAATACCTGAAATTAAAGGGCGACAACAAAAACGAAACCACAAAAATAACCCCAATATACAGCCAGGGCGATTCCATGTTGCCGGTGAAAGTATAAACTGCAATCACCGTTGCCACAATTTCGGCCACGTTCAACGCGTAACTGGCATACATCGAAACATAAAAATAGCCCGGTTCCTGCTCAAACAAAAAGCCGCAATAAGGGCAGGTTTCGTACATTTTTTGGATATGGAAACCATACATGCTGTGGTTAAACAAATTGCCTTTGCGGCAGCGCGGGCATTTGGCATGGAGCATGGCATTGGCTTTGGAAACTTTTTCCATCGTGTTTTTACTTTGGTTTGGATATCAGGTTGAACAGTTGATGCAATGATAGCAAGAGTTGGTTAAATTGCTTCGGTATAAAAATCTGTTTTAACACAATTTTAGATTATGCAATAAAATTGTACTCATTTAATAAATTTCTGTTGATGATTTTTACCTGCTAAAAACAGTATGCTTTCAAGGCCGCTGATTTCGGTTTTTTGTAGGAGATTTGCTGCTGACCTATGCCTCAAAAAAAACCATTAAAACTAACCGGCCGCATTTGGCTGGAAACCGACGATGGGCCGGTTTTGGGTTCGGGCAGGATAGAACTGCTGGAACGCATCCAACAATCCGGCTCGTTGCGGCAGGCGGCTTTGCAGATGAAAATGTCGTACAAACAAGCCTGGGACATGATCAAACACATGAACGAGCATTTGGGCGGGCCTGTAATTGTGGCGCAACGCGGCGGCAAAGGCGGCGGCAATACGATTGTAACAGAGAGCGGGCTGAAAGCGATTGCGCTTTTTCATTCCTGCCAAAAACTGTTTCACGATTTTTTGAAGGATAACCAGCCCAAATCCTAACCGCCTTTTTTGCTGGTTTTTTTGATTCTTCGAAAACTGTTTAAATTCTATCCTGAAAATTTATAATGCTTCTTTTATCCCCATAAATTTTGTATTTGGATTTTATGCCAAAACAGAAATCATAAGAGAACAACAATTTTTATGTGGTAAAAGAAGCATGGAAGATATTTGAACAATATTTAAACAGATTCTGAAAACGATTTTGGTTTTCGTTATGTTTACAAAAATATAACGATTGCTGATGTATAAAAATTTTACTGCTGTTGTTTTCTTTCTCGTTTCCGGGTTACCAGTTGTTGCACAGCAAAAGAAGCATGCCGAACAGAAATTGGATACGTTGCTTGATAAAACACGGGCCTTGCAGGAAGTTGTGGTTTCGGCTTCCAAAAGCAGCGAAAACATTTTGCGTTCTCCGGTCAGCATCGAAAGGGCAGATACTTCCGCTTTTAAACTTTCTGCCGCGCCTTCTTTTTTTGATGCGCTCGAAAACGTAAAAGGTGTGCAAATGATTACGCCGAGTTTGGGTTTCCGCATTATCAACACGCGCGGTTTTGCCAACACAACCAACGTCCGGTTTACGCAATTGGTGGATGGCATTGATAATCAGGCCCCGCATATTGGCGCACCAATTGGCAATGCGATGGGGCCAAGCGACCTGGATATTGAACATGTAGAAATTATTCCCGGTACGGCTTCCGCGCTTTACGGTTTAAATGCCATTAACGGGTTGGCCAATTTCATTACCAAAAACCCTTTTACCAGTACCGGCGTTACGGTTCAGCAAAAAACCGGCGTAAACCATTTAAACGATGCAGAAACCGGAGCGAAGCTATTCACCGAAACCAGTTTGCGCATTGCCGAAAAAATTTCCAAACGTTTTGCTTTTAAATTGAACGGAACGCTGACCAAAGGCTACGATTGGATTGCCGATGACCGGACCGATTTGAATGCTGCTGCAAATGTTGGCGTTGGCATTCCCGGCGGCGTTAATAACCCGGGCTACGACCCGACGAGTGGTTACGGCAATGAATCTTCCGACCGGAAAACGGTTACTTTAGGCGGAAAGCAATACGTGGTTGCCCGGACGGGTTATTACGAAAAGGAAGTTACCGATTATCACCTGCAAAACATCAAGGCCGATCTGGGTTTGGTTTACAAGCTGACCAATCAAACTGATATTACCTATACTTACCGTTTTGCCGATATAGACAACATTTACCAGCGCGCCAACCGTTTTCGTTTAAAAAATTATATTTTGCAGCAACATGCGCTGGAAATCAAAAACCCGATTTTTCAATTCCGCACTTATTTAACCACAGAAAATACAGGCAAATCGTACAACTTGCGCTCGGCAGCAGAAAACGAAGACAGAGCTTTTAAACCTGATAACAACTGGTATGCCGATTTTACAACCGGATTTAACCGGGCAAGAGCGAACGGAACAGACGTACAACAAACTTTAATTGCGGCCAGGCAATTTGCAGACCAAGGCCGTTTGCAACCCGGAACTGCTGCTTTTAACACTACTTTATCTGCTTTGGCCAATGTAAATAATTGGGATATTGGTTCGGCGTTGCGGGTAAATGATCAAATGTTTCATGCAGAAGGCCAGGTTGATCTATCAAAAGCAATTGCTGCGGATTTTAAAGAACAAACCGGTTTTGATTTTCTGGCCGGTTTTGATCACCGCGATTATATCATTGACCCGGACGGCAATTATTTTGTGAACCCTGATAAAAGCAAACCCGATGCTGTTTTTACCTATGGAAAAACGGGCGGATTTTTACAAGCCGGAAAAGATTTACTGAACAACAAAATCCGGCTGACGGCAACTTTGCGTGCCGACCGGAATGATTACTTCAACCTAAAATTTAACCCGCGTTTTACGGCTGTTTTTTCTCCCACAAAAGAACAGAATTTTCGGGTTTCTTTTCAAAGCGGTTACCGTTTCCCCAGTATTTTCGAAGCTTTTTCT
>CAXTKQ010000061.1:14667-16688 GCA_964244955.1 uncultured Sphingobacteriaceae bacterium
CGTCAATAGTGGCGGCGTAAAACGAATCGGCGGTTTGCGGATTGTTTCAAACGGTGTTTTAGAAAATTCGTACCTTAAAAGTTCGATTGATGCTTTTCAGGCTGCCGTTAAAAATGATTTTAACCAGGGCATTGCTACAAACGCTGCCATCGCAAAAGAAAAAGGTTTGCTGGTAAAAAACTATTACGGTTACATCAAGCCCGAACATATTAATTCGTTTGAAATCGGCTACAAGTCTTTGTTTTTCAACCAAAAACTAAAATTGGATTTGGATTTTTACTACAATAAATACGATAACTTCATCGCGCAAGTAGAAATGAGCACGCCAAATACTTCCAATCCGGATTCTGTGGCCATCAACTTAAACGATAAAAACAAGCAGTCGCGTTACAGGGTTTGGACGAATTCGCGCAGCACGGTTTACAATTATGGCGGAAGTTTGGGTTTATCGTACCAGTTTTTGCAGCAGTTTGTTTTTTCGGGAAATGCTTCTTACGCCGAATTGCAGCGAACCGATAATAACGATGGTTTGGAAGATGGTTTCAACACGCCGCAATGGATTGCCAATATTGCTTTTGGCGGAAGGCATTTGTACCGAAGTTTAGGTTTCAACGTAAGTTACAAATGGCAAAGCAGTTATTATTCGCAAACATTTTTGGTGAACGGCAACGTGAAAAGTTACGGAACAGTTGATGCGCAAATGAATTACAACATCATCAAAACGCTGAATTTGAAAATTGGCGCCAGTAATTTGTTCAACCATTATTATTACTCGTACCTCGGCGGCCCTTCCGTTGGTGGTTTGTATTATACCACGCTTACTTACCAGTTATAATCTATACTGAAAAAGTAGTGCTAAAAGAAGCATCTGCTTTATCAAAACCTGGAAACAGATCAATGAAAACCAATTAATTTGCAAGTGTGCATTTATCACAAACTCCTGATGCTGATATATTTAAATTATTTACCTTAAACCCTTTTGGCAGGTTAACAGCAGGGATTAGTGAATCGGGAAGGCAAAAAATATGGTTGCAAACCGTGCAATTAAAATGAATATGTTCATCGTGATGTTCGTGCTCTGTACAGGAAGCAGAGCAGAAAGCGTAATTCGCGGTTCCGTCCAAACCCAAAACTTTATGGATGATCCCTTTTTCTTCAAACGTGCTTAAAATACGGTATAATGTAACCCGGTCAACTTGTTTGCCTATAATTTCTTCCAGTTCCGGTTGCGAAGTTGCCATTTCCCTGGATTTCAAAACAGATAAAACACTGATCCTTGGCGCTGTTTTTTTAAGCTGGTGCTTTTGCAGCAGTTCGTTAAATTCATCATTCATATCCAGCAAATCTAATACTTCTTTTACCGGTTAAAATTCATCATTGATCAATTCATGATTGATAAAGCCACCGGCCGTAGCGCCAGTGGCAAGGGCAGCAGCAAGCGAGCGCAGCATAGTGGCATTATCGCCAGCGGCAAAAACACCGGCGACACTGGTTTTTTGGAAAAAATCTGTTTTGATCAATCCCGTTTCTGTTAATTCACAACCCAAATCCTGTGCAAAGTTGTTAGACAATTTAAAAGGAAGCCTTGCAAATAAAGCTGTTAATGAGAATTTGCTGCCATCACCCAAAACCACATTGCTGATTTGACCGTTTTCGTGTTCAACCGCTTCTATTTCAGCTTCCACAATATGAATATGGTGTGCTTTTAATCTTTGTGTTTGATCTTCCGTTAACGTTGATTTTCCATTGGTAAAAAGCGTAAGGTCTTTCGTCCAGTTGTTGATGAGCTTAGAAAATTCAAAACCGGCATCTCCATTTCCTAAAACCCCGATAGTTGTATTTCTCACTTCGTAGCCGTGGCAATAAGGGCAATGTGCAATAGATATTCCCCAGCAGGCTGCAAATCCTGGTATGGCTGGCATCAAATCAGTAACTCCGGCAGCAAGCAGCAGTTTTTTTGCCCCAAATTGTTCTCCTGATGCTGTGCTTACCCGAAACCCGTTTTCTTGTTTGATAACGGC
>CAXTKQ010000061.1:16698-22096 GCA_964244955.1 uncultured Sphingobacteriaceae bacterium
GTTCAATAATTGAGCAGTAGGGTAAGCAAGCACTTGTTCTCGCGCTATGGCTGTAATTGCAACAGGCGGTTCTCCATCCCGGGTAAGCAAGTTGTGAGCATGATGGACTTGCTTGTTGCAAGGTTCGCCATTGTCCAAAATTAAAACTTGCCGCATTGCCCTTCCTAATGTCATGGCCGCAGCAAGGCCGGCGTAACTGCCGCCAATAATAATAGTATCAAAGTTTTGTTGGTTGTTCATTTTGTACGGTTTACAATTTGTGTTTTATAAGCATGCTTGACAGAACATTTGCCTTTATAATTCAGGTTTAAATAATGGGCAAAGGCAATGGACAGGCCGCCAAAAGGCAAAACAAACGGTTCCAAACTTTCGGAAAGGAATAAATGGACTACGCCAATGATGGTGAAACCGGTAGCCAGCAAAACCAGCGGTAAAACGTTTTGGTGAAGTTTGTAGGCAGATAAGATGGATACGCCGGCTATCAGCAGCGAAAACAAAACCATGGCTGTTTCTGCCCAGCCTTTTACCAAAAACCCAATCCCAAGCAGTGGGAGCATGGTTAATAAAACAGGAAAAAAGGCACAATGAATGGCGCAAAGCACCGAAGCCGTAATCCCCACTTTATCCAGGGTTTGGTTAAATTTTAAATTTTTCATTTACTGTTGCAACTAAGTTGCTTTTGCAAATGTAGAAAATTAAATTAACCAGAAAAAAAACGCGGCCGAAAATAGTTAAAGAAAAAATACCGATAAAAGAAGCATGCTTCTTTTATCGGTATAAAAACATCAAACGCTATAAAATCTACTTAAAGCCTTTGATGTTTCCGAACAAAAAGTTTAGGCCTGCAGTGGCTGTTTTTTTTAAAAGACCTCGTTCAAAAACAACTTCATGTGTTCCCACGAACGTTTGTCGGCCAGTTCATTATAAGCAGCGCCTTTGGCATTATCGTTTCCGGCATGCGGGTCGGTAAAAGAATGCACGGCATTGCCGTAAAAAATCATCTGCCAGTCGGCTTTGCTATCGCGCATTTCCTGCTGAAAAGCCAAAACTTCTGCCTGTGGCTCATTTGGATCGTCGGCACCATGACAAACCAAAACTTTCGGTTTGATTGATTCTATCGGTCTGCCGTCATCTCTTCCTAATCCGCCATGAAAAGAAACCACGCCGCGGACCGGGAAATTGGCACGTGCCATTTCAAGCACACCTGTTCCGCCAAAACAAAAACCAATTGCAGCAATCCGGGAAGGATCGGCACCTGATTTTATCAATTGTTGCATGGCCAATTCAATGCGGTGCTGATAAGCTTTAAAATCTTTTTTGTAGAATCCGGCCAATTTTCCGGCTTCGGCAGGGCTTTTTGGATAATTACCGACACCGTAAATATCAGCTACAAAAGCATAATAGCCTAATTTGGCCAGTTTTTCGGCTGTTTCTTTGGCGTGTGCATCAATGCCCATCCAGGCCGGAAGGACTAAAATACCAGCTTTTTTTCTGCTGCTGTTTTCGGGCTTGATCTCAAAACCTGATAACTTTTGGTTTCCATCCTGATAGTTTACCGGTTTTAATTGTGCATTGGCCAAAGGCAGGGCCAGCGTAAATACAAAAAGGAACTGTACTAATTTTTTCATGTGCTGCAATATTATTTGATGCTTCTTTTATCAATAAAAAAGCGGTAAAAGAAGCATTATGTTTTTTGTTAAGAATAGATAGTTCTATAAAAAGTTTTGTCAGGCTGTGATTTAAAAGTATAACCGTTTTGCTGTTAACGCTTAATAAACTTTACAAGTAGTAATTATTTTGGCAAAAAAAAGGCGCATTTTGTCGGGGCAAATACTTTTAATGTAGTTTATAAAATGCTGTTTGGGATACTAAAAAAGCTTCAATAATAAGTATTAAAATATTACTTGTTTTTATACAAATTATCAAAATAATGCCTGGGCAAGCAGAATGTCTGTTTTATGCAATTCAAATGGTAAAACCAAAGTTAACAGAAACTTAAAATTTTTTATCTGCAAAAAATAATATTGATAAGCAGTAGAATAACGGGCAATAACTTTTGCTTTTTATTATAAAACGTGTTCGCCTTAAAATTTTATAAATTTATTTTTTAAGCATTGATAACGAATGATTTAGATAAATTATTTACAGTAGTTGTGTTTTTTCAAGCAGATCAGAAAAATTTTAAAGCTAAAGTTAGGCTTTAGGTAAGTTTTTGATTCTATAACAACTTAGTATTGTCTATTTGTTAAAAATATTATTTGTTCAATTTTTAAAAAAACGTCCAAAAAGTTTTTAGCACTTAAAAATCTTGTTTCCATAAAATTAAGCATAGCAAAAGTTTCAAAACCTTATTTTGCCATGTTCGTGCTTTAAGATATACAAAATATTTTTTGGGTTGAAATTTTATTGCTTCGCTAAATGGTACTTAGCAGGAAAGCAATTCCTTAAACTTGTTTGAACATATCTATTTTACAAGTTTATTCTTTTTAAGCATTGATTAAAATACTTGATTTTACAAAAAATAACCCTTCAACTTTTAGTACCGTAGAAGGCTGCAAAAATAAAATTGTGGCTAAAATACAATACAAATTGTTTCTAAAAATAGACACACTTCAACAAAGAAGTTTGTGCCAGTTTCGAATCCTTGTTCCTTCTATTTCTTGCCCAACTGTGAGTTTGATACCAGTAATCACCACAATAAACATTCGGATCCACAAATAACAAAAATCAATATTTAAAACACTAAAAAAACTAAACGAATCTTATGAAATCAAAATTATTTACCACACTAATCTCTTTTTGTTTTATCTGTTTATTTTTCAGCTATAACGCAAATGCACAAGTTGTAGCAGTAAACGGCCCAAGCGATAATAGTTCAACGCCGCCAAGCAGCAGTTCTGCTGTTAGTTCGGTTTTAGCTACAGGCGGTGTTATATCGTTAAAAACAGGTTCAACTGCCACAACTGCCACAGATGTTAGGTATCAATGGTACAAATTAGACAATACCGGCACAAAACGGTTGGTACAAGATGGCACAGACAATACGCTAAAAGAAACTGCCACAGGTGCCGGTTATTATATTTATCAGTTGGTAATGAGCAACTCTAACCAATGTACATCTGATATTTCCGACCCTTTTAAAGTATATGTATTGCCTGCTTTAAACCCAACTATTGCAGCCAGCAGCGGTACCATTTGCTCTAACGGAACCAGTACTTCTACTTTAACTGCCAATGCAGGTAACAGCAACTATTCCTATCTGTATCAATGGACTCTGAACGGAACAAACATCAGTGGGGCAACAGCAGCAACTTACACCACGCCAACAGGCACCAGCGGTAATAACACTTACGGTGTTAAAGTATCATACGCCTTAAATTCCAATTACGGAGGTACGGCAACACAGGTAATCAACATGATACCTGTTCCATCCAAACCAGCAATTTCTGTAGGCCAATAATTTAAGGCGGTAAAAGAAGCACCAACTTACAAGCTATGAAATTAATCCGATTGCTTTACTTTATTTCCTCCTTCATTTTCACAATTGTTGTTTTTGTAAACAATTTTGTGGCTGCAGCTACGCCTCCGCCAAGCCAGACGGTAACGATTTGCCAGGGAACTTATGCTGTTTTAAATGCAACAAGCACTAATGCAGCAGCCTACCAATGGTACAGCAACGGACAGGTGATTTCTGGTGCCACCAGTAAAACTTACTATACCAACAATGCAGGGAATTATAAAGTGATTGCTTTCAACCAGCAATCTTGTGCTTCGGATGTTTCTGATGAGATACAAGTTGTGGTACAGTCTTTTTCAAGCTCCATTACCTTTAACCCATTACCTAATAAAACAATTGGTGATGCCCCATTTCTGTTAACAGCAGAATCAAAAAAGCCAATCACTTATACAGCTTCTCCGGCGGGTATTGTCAGTATCGACAGTAAAACGAACATGGCTACGATCATTGGTGTAGGCAATGTTATAATCACAGCCACAATTCCAGGAAAAAGTACCTGCGGAAATGATATTATGATGCAACAAACATTAAATGTTATGCCGAAAATACAGTTAAAGCCAACTGAGGTTGCACATGCCCCGGTTGATTTGGCCATTGTTGCTGGTTCTGACAGTAAACAAATAATTACGAACCAGCCTTTTGAATATACCTTAACTGTAAAAAACCAAAGCAAATCAACAGCAACACAGGTAAGTGTAACCGATACTTTACCGGCCGCATTAAATTTTGTGGCCATAAATAATTCGGTTGATGGTAAAGCTACATATGACCCCAGCACTCGTTTGCTGACCTGGAAAATGGATCAGTTGAAAGCCAATGCTTATACCGAACTTCGTTTTTCGGCCATTGCCACCCGCCACGGTGCCATAAAAAATACGGTAAAAGCAGTATCTGCAGAACCAGATAGCAACCCAGCCAACAACACATCGGTTGATTACAAAGATATTTCCGGCATCAATATCCCAAATGTGTTTACGCCAAACGGCGATGGCAAAAACGATAATTTTACCATTGCTGACCTTGACCAATACCAGGAAAACGAATTGGTTGTGGTTAACCGTTGGGGCGCAAGCGTTTATCAGGCCAAAAACTACAAAAACAACTGGACCGGCGACAAGCTGGACGAAGGCACCTACTTTTACAGCCTTAAAGTTAAAAACAGCAAAGGCGAGCAGGAAGAATATAAAGGTTATATCACCCTGTTGCGGGCCACAATTTAATTAAATACAACCTCTCTTTCGGGCAAACGTACAATGCTTAAAGCGTACATTATGAAGGTCAGCAGTTTTAAGTCTGTAAAAATTATTGCAATTATTTTCTTTGTGATAAACTGTTTCCATGCAAAGGCACAGCAAAACGCACAATTCAGCCAGTATATATTCAACGGTTTGTACATCAATCCGGCCGCTGCCGGTGCCAAAGAAGATTTTTACCTGCACAGCTTTCACCGCTCGCAGTGGACAGGTGTTGCCGGTGCGCCGCAAAGTTTATCAATTGCTGCCGACGGAACAGTAAACGGCGAAAAAGTAGGTTTGGGCCTGCTGCTGGCAAACGATAAATTAGGCGCCCAAAGCAGCCTGGCCGCTTATGCCAATTATGCTTACCGCTTGCAAATGGGCGACCGCGGCATCAATCATTTGGCATTTGGCCTGGGCGTTGGTTTTGTGCAATCGGCTATTAACGGTTCTATGTTAAACGCCGGGCAAAGCGGGGACAATGTAGTGCCGGTAGGAACCCAAAGCACCCTTTTGCCCGATGCCCGCACCGGTGTTTTATATACGAGCGATAGCTTTTTTGCCGGTTTTTCTGCCGATAGCCTGGTGGCAAAATACCTCAACCGTGGTAAAAGTTTAAACGGTCCCGTTCCGCGGCCACACTTTT
>CAXTKQ010000062.1:0-8120 GCA_964244955.1 uncultured Sphingobacteriaceae bacterium
ACTTTAAGGTGCGTTTCATGGGCAATTTTTTGCAGTACCGGTGGTTCCGGGTCGCAATGTGTTTCGAGGTAGGCTTGCAGCAAATCGGATGTGAAGTCCATCCGCCAAAGATATAAATTTCAAAATAGTAGTCAACCTGTCTGTTTTTTGGTGCAGATGCTTCTTTTACCGGTTGTTTTTTTCGAGGTACGATTGTAAAATTATGATTGCTGAGATTGTATCAATTTTAGATTTATCCTGCCGGTCAGTTTTTTTCATTCCGCTTTGCGCGATAACTGCCGAAGCCATTTTAGAAGTGAAACGTTCGTCCAGCATTTCTACCGGAATTAATGGAAAATGCTTTTTCAAAATCGTTACAAAACCTTTTACCATCGGTGCCGATTGTGATGGCGTTCCGTTCATTTGCTTCGGTTCCCCTACCACAAATTTCTCCACTGCTTCTTTTACCAGGTATTTTTTTAGGTATTCTACAGCATCTTTTGGGTGGATGGTTTCCAGTCCGGTTGCAATAATTTGCAGCGGGTCGGTTACGGCTATACCGATGCGTTTGGTGCCGTAATCAAAAGCCATAATGCGGGGCATACTGTTTTTATCGGGTTAAAATTGGTGTCGGCTTTTGGTTGAAATTGTAAAGCGCGCATCAAATATATCATCTGACGGGCCATCAAAAGCAATTTCTCGTTACTTATTCCTATTTTGCAACGATGCAGTTTAAAGAGATCGTTGGACAGGAAATCATCAAGCAAAAGCTAATTGCCACGGTAAAAGAAAACCGGGTAAGCCACGCACAATTGTTTTTAGGGCCGGAAGGTTCGGGCAGTTTGCCACTGGCGGTTGCTTATGCGCAATACATTTCCTGCAAAAATAAATCGGATGATGATTCTTGCGGCGAATGCAATTCTTGCCGTAAATACCAAAAACTGGTGCATCCTGATTTGCATTTTTCTTACCCGTTTTTCGCCAAGCACAAAGACGATACCGCGCTCACTTTTATTGA
This sequence comes from uncultured Sphingobacteriaceae bacterium, assembly GCA_964244955.1. Taxonomy (GTDB): domain Bacteria; phylum Bacteroidota; class Bacteroidia; order Sphingobacteriales; family Sphingobacteriaceae; genus Mucilaginibacter_A. Next base: position 998 of record CAXTKQ010000062.1, read on the forward strand.
CCAGTGGCGCAAGGCTTTTTTGCACAATCCATACCTCAACCTGCACGAATGGCGTACTTATTTGGAAGCAGAAAATAAACAGGCCAACATCAACATTGCCGAATGCCACCAGATTATCCGGAAACTGAGTTTTAAGCCGTTTGAATCAGAATACAAAATCCTGATTATGTGGCTGCCAGAATATTTGGACAAAGAAGGCAACACGCTTTTAAAAATTATTGAAGAACCGGCGCAAAAAACGCTTTTTCTTTTGGTTGCCGAATCGCAGGACGACATTTTGAACACCATTCTTTCGCGAACGCAACTTGTAAAAATCCCGGCTTTAAAAGATGCTGATGTGCAGGCTTACCTGGAGCAGCACCATCAAACCGAACACGTGGCCGCACAAATTGCTTACCTTAGCAATGGTAATTTAACGGCAGCACTGCATATGATCAGCCGCGATGACAGCAGTTACCACGAACTTTTTGCCCGCTGGCTGCGCCTGTGCTTCACCAATGATGGTTTAAAGCTGATTGAATTTACCGAACAATTAGCAAAACTTGGCCGGGAAAACCAAAAGAACTTTTTGCAATACGGCCTATGCTTTATCCGGGAATGCGGGATGCTGCTTTCAGGTGCCGGAAGTTTGGTCCATCTGCCCGAAAAAGAACTGGTAGTTGCGCAAAATATGGCGGCCAAAGTACTTACTTTAGCGATGGTGGAAGTGATTGCAGATGAGCTGGATAAAGCGCATTATCACGTGGAGCGGAATGCAAATCCGCGGATATTGTTTTTAGATGTATCTTTGCAATTGGTCAAGATATTAAAATTTAAAACGTTCCCGCAAGGGACTCAACATATATTGTATTAATCATGGGATGTGGAAGTTGTTCCTCAGGCGGCGGATGTGCCCCTGCAGGCTGCAAAAGTAACGGCGCTTGCCTTACCAATGGCTGCAGCAAATTAGATGTTTACGATTGGCTTTCCAATATGGATATGCCATCCAATTATAGGCCTTTTCAAATAGTAGAAGTAAAATTTAAAGGTTCGCGCAAGGATTTTTACCTCAACAATGATAACCTTTACTTAGAAAACGGCGAACTGGTAGCTACCGAAACTACAACGGGCGGTTTTGATATTGGCCACGTTTCGATCACGGGCGAGCTGGTGCGCATGCAAATGGTAAAAAAGCATGTAAAAGAAGCAGAGGTAACCAAAAAGATATTCCGAAAAGCAACGCCTGCGGATGTAGATAAATGGAAAGCGGCGAAAGAGCAGGAGTGGGAAACCATGCACCGTGCCCGTAAACTGGCTTTAGATCTGAACCTTTCGATGAAGATCAGCGATGTGGATTACCAGGGCGATAAAACCAAAGCTACTTTTTATTATACGGCCGAAGGCCGGGTTGATTTTAGGGAACTGATCAAAAAAATGGCCGAAGCTTTCCGTATCCGTATCGAAATGCGCCAAATCGGAATGCGGCAAGAAGCCAGCCGTTTAGGCGGAATTGGTTCCTGCGGGAGGGAATTATGCTGCTCTACCTGGTTAACGGATTTTAAAACGGTTTCTACCGCTGCGGCACGTTACCAAAACCTGTCTTTAAATACATTGAAACTGGCCGGACAGTGCGGCAAGTTAAAATGCTGCCTCAACTACGAGCTGGACAGTTACATGGATGCGTTGAAAGATATTCCTGACGATGTGCATATTTTGCGCACCGAAAAAGGCGATGCACGTTTACAAAAAACAGATATTTTTAAAAAGCTAATGTGGTTTAGCTATCCAAAAGAGGAAAACTGGGTTCCGGTGCCGATAAAAGAAGTCCGTGAAATTCAGCGAATTAATAAAAGTGGTGAATTAGTGCTCGATTTAGGCGAAGGAAAAGCTGCAGAACTGGCGCCAACCGTTAAAGCTTTTGATTATGAAAACGTAGTCGGGCAGGACAGTTTAACGCGTTTAGACGATCGTAGCAACGCCAACAAACGCAAAAAGAACAATAACAACCGCAACAAACCAAAACCAACAGCGGCTGACCCTGTTGCACAAAAACCAATAATTCAGGTGGTAAAAACAGTAGTGCAGGTTAAAGCGGTTCAGCAAAATGTGCCTGTCGTTCCGTCAGAAGGCGCGGCCGTAGCAGCACGCGAAGGCGGACAAAACCGTAGGCGCAACCGCCACCGGCCAAACCGAAACCCGAACAATCCAAACAACCCCAATCAGCAAAACAATAACAACACGGAATGATTAGGCGGAAGCTTTTTTTGAATACTGTTTTTATCGGTGTTTTTTTGATGTTCTCGGCTTGCAACGAGCCGGGGACTTTGATTGATCAGAATACAGAAATCAGCAACCATAACTGGTCATATACAGATAAAATTAAAACTGACGTGAAGATCACCGATAACGCGCAGCCGTACAACATCTACTTCAACTTCCGCCATTCCGCCGATTACCGGTACTCCAATATTTTTGTTTTGGTGCATCAAACCAGTCCAAACTATCAAACCAAAACCATTCGTTACGAATTTAAATTAGCTAATCCAGACGGCGAATGGCTGGGCAATGGCTCGGGCAATTTGTACACTTACCGCTTACCGTTGCTTACCAATTATCGTTTTCCGAACAAAGGGACTTATTCTTTTACATTGGAGCAGAATATGCGGGATAATCCTTTAAGGGAAGTTGCGGATGTGGGGTTGCGGGTGGAAAGGGTGAAGTAATTTTAAAGGTGTGATTTTTTAAACGAGGGTAAAAAAGTTAATTTTTTACCCTCGTTTCTTTTTCGAAGGTAAAATTTGCCTTCGTTATTTTCCATTTTTATTCATTTATTTAAATAAAGATTTACACAAAATGGATTTGAGATTAGAAGCTGAGTTTAGTAAAACCGAGTTGACAAAGCATATCGACTCTCTTAAAAATCGAATAGAGCAATCACGGCCTTTACCACAAGAAATTGAAGTTAAAGTAATGCAAAAGCTGCGTTTAGAATGGAACTATCATTCGAACGCAATAGAAGGAAACCGTTTAAATTATGGCGAAACGGTTGCTTTTTTAATGACCGGAATTACGGCAAAAGGCAAATCTTTAAAAGACCATTTAGATATTCGTGGGCATAACGAAGCAATTCTTTTCCTGCTTTCGATTGTAAAAGATGAACGTGATTTTACGGAATCAGATATTCGTTCTTTGCATGAAATGATTTTGGTTGAACCTTATGATTCTCCTGCCCAAACTGCTGATGGAACACCTACCAAAAAACGAATTACTTTAGGTGAGTACAAAACATCGCCAAACCATGTAAAAACCGCGACCGGTGAAACATATTTTTATGCTTCTGTTGAAGAAACACCTGCCAAAATGCAGGAATTGATGGAATGGTATAAAGAAGCCAAACAGAATAATGCAATTCATCCTTTAATTTTAGCAGCACTTTTTCATTATAAATTTGTAGCAATTCATCCTTTTGATGATGGAAACGGCCGTTTATCGCGTATTTTAATGAACCTAATTTTGATGCGAAATGGTTTTCCTCCAGTTGTAATTAAAATGGGAGATAGGCAAAACTATTATGCACTTCTCAATCAAGCAGATACTGGTAATTACTGGCCTTTTATAGAATATATTGGTGATTATTTGACTACTTCTTTAAATCTATACATCAAAGCAATTGAAGGCGGAGATATTGATGAACCGGAAGATATTGATAAGGAAATTGCGCTGTTTAAATTGGAACTTAAAAATCAATTAGATATTAAAGAAAGATATTCAGATGAGCTAGTTGAAAAGATCATAATTGATGAAGTTGAAAATCTTTTTAAAAAGATTTTATTAAAAGTAAATCAGTTAGAAGACTTATTTTTTAGAAAAGAAATAACTGTTTCAATTAAAAAAGATGAATTATATTCTACTGATTATGAGCAATCAACTCTTAAAGATTTAGTAAGAATAGTTAGTAAAAGATCAGCTGATTATATATTTGTAAACCTTGAAATAAAGCTAAAAGATTTTAAAAGTAAAGGAAAATATTTTACAGTAGGCACTTCTATTAACATTTCTTTTGGTGATTACGACTATAATTTATGCGATAAAGATGATAAAGTTATTGTAAACAAGCTTTACCATGAAAATATTTTGGAACAAGACTATTTAATAATGGTTAAAACGGTTATAACTGATCTAAAAAATAATATTCAGAAAAACCTCTGATCTATCATTTACTAAAATTACTTTTGATAAAATTTTTAGTAAATGAACACCATTCTCCTTGTTGCCGTTCTCGTCATTTTATTGGTTACTGTTTTTATCCTGCTAAAAAAAGCATCGTCTGCAACAGGTTTTTCTGCGGAGGATTTGAAGCTTTTGCAGGAGGAGAATGTGCAGCTTAAAATTAGTTTAGGAAAAGCCGAAGAGCGCGCCGCCAACCTGCATCAGGAAAAAGAAAACATCAGCAACTTATTGCGTGAAGAACAAGACCGGTTGATTGCCGATTTGGCCGAAGAACGCGAAAGCCACAACGAAACCAAACAACACTTAGAACGCGCTAATGCCTTTTTTACCGCCCAAAAAGAGCAATTGGAGCAGCAGAAAATAGAAGTAGAGCAAACACGCCAGCATTTTCAGCGCGAGTTTGAAAACGTGGCCAATAAAATCCTCGACGAAAAAACACAGAAGTTTACCGAATCCAACAAAACGAGTATGGATTTGCTGCTCAATCCGCTAAAAGAGAACATCAAAGCTTTTGAAGCAAAAGTAGATAAGGTTTACAAAGATGAATCCAACGAACGTTTTACGCTGAAAGGAACGATTGACGAGCTGATCAAACAAACTAAAATCATCCAGGACGACGCCACCAACCTCACCAAAGCTTTAAAAGGCGATACCAAAATGCAGGGAAATTGGGGCGAAGTTATTTTAGACCGTGTATTGGAAGCTTCGGGTTTGGTAGAAGGCCAAAGTTATACCAAACAAGGCAAAAACATGAACTTGACGGACGATTTGGGCAACCGTTTTCAGCCTGATGTGATCGTCCATCTGCCCGAAAGTAAACATTTGATTATAGATTCTAAAGTTTCCTTAATCGCTTATGAAAGGTTGGTGAATTGCATTTCCGAAGAAGAAAAATTCAGGCATTTAAAATCTCATGTTGAATCTGTAAAAAACCATATTTCGGGTTTGAGCGCTAAAAGTTATCAGAATTTGAATGGCCTGACTTCGCCAGAATTTGTGCTGCTTTTTGTGCCGATTGAATCTTCGTTTGCCATCGCCATTCAGCACGATTTGGAACTGTTTGAATTTGCCTGGAAAAAGCGTGTCGTTTTGGTTACGCCTTCTACTTTGCTGGCCACTTTAAAAACCATTGCTTCCGTTTGGAAACAAGAACAGCAAACCCGAAACGCGTTGGATATTGCCACAAAAGCAGGTTTGCTATACGATAAATTTGTTGGTTTTACCGAAGATATGAAGAAGATTGAACAGCACATTGACGGCAGCAAAAAAGCTTACAATGATGCTTTTAACAAACTGACCACCGGCAGCGGCAACTTAACCGGCAGGGCAGAAACACTACGAAAATTAGGGGCTAAAAACAGTAAAGCTTTGGATCAAAAGTTGTTGATTGATGAAGAATAAGCCAATGCTTCTTTTATCGGTACTTTTTTTTACTTTATGCGGATAGCATCAATTTTAATAACAGAGATATTATTGGAAATAAGTCCGCAACTATATTTAGTATTTAACAGTTGATAGCTCACAATTACCTGAAGTTTATCTTTTTGAAAATCAACAGGCAAGTTATCCGCATGATAACTGGTGCCGGAACCATCAATTTTAATTAGAAAACCACAACCATCTGCTGCAATAGCTCCTGTAAAATTAATCGTTGCCGGAACATTTTCTGCCGTTAGCCGATCTGATTTTTTACAGCTTATACTTACAAAAATCAGTAAAACAAAGGCAATCAATAGCTTTTTCATCATCCGTTTTTTTAGCAATACGTGCTTTCTTGTACAAACGCTACAAAAAATATCACTTATTAAAAGCATTCCAGCCCTGCGCTTTCAACTCGTGTACCTTACCAGATTTTGAAACCAAATTACAGCCCGCAGCAGGCTCGGTAATATGTCCGATGATCGTAATGTCGGCATCGTACCTGATCTTCTCGTAATCGGCTTGTTTTATGGTAAAAAGCAGTTCGTAATCTTCACCGCCACTTAGCGCACAAATGGTAGGGTCGAGGCCAAATTCACGCGCGGTTTCGTAAGTCATTGGGTCAATCGGGATTTTATCTTCATAAATTGTACAGCCTTTGTTGCTTTGTGTGCAGATGTGCAACATTTCGGAAGCCAAACCATCCGAAACGTCAATCATCGAAGTTGGCTTTACCTTCAATTCTTTTAAAATAGAAATGATATCGCCGCGGGCTTCTGGTTTGAGCTGGCGTTCTACAATGTAATCCTTGCCTTCCAAATCCGGCTGAATGTTTGGATTGGAAAGATAAACCTGCTTTTCGCGTTCCAGCAATTGCAAACCCACATAAGCGCCACCCAAATCGCCCGAAACACAAATTAAATCACCTTCGCCGGCCGTATTTCTATAAACCACATCGGCTTCATCGGCGTAACCAATACTTGTTACGCTAATCACCAAACCTTGCTTGGAAGAAGAGGTATCACCGCCCACCAAATCTACTTTGTATTGCCGACAAGCCAATAACACGCCTTCATACAGTTCTTCTACCGCTTCCAACGGAAATTTACTGGATATTCCCAGCGAAAAAGTGATCTGGCTCGCCGTGCCGTTCATTGCATAAATATCGCTTAAATTAACCTGCACGGCTTTAAAACCCAAATGTTTAAGCGGAACATAAGCCAAATCAAAGTGTACGCCTTCTAACAATAAATCGGTAGAAATCAAAGTTTTCTTTCCTGCAAAATCCATTACGGCTGCATCATCACCAATACCTTTTACCGAGGTTTTATCCAGCAATACAATATTTTTGGTGAGATGACTGATTAGGCCAAATTCGCCTAACGCTGCTATCTCTGTTTTTTCTTTGTTATCAAACATTATTTTTTTGATTTGATTACACGGATTTTTTAGAAGAAGATTTTACTGATTAGAAAAGGATTACACAGATAGGAAG
>CAXTKQ010000062.1:8147-22076 GCA_964244955.1 uncultured Sphingobacteriaceae bacterium
ATTTTTAGTTGATAAAAGAAGCATTAAGATTTTGAAAAGAATCAGAGAAATCAATTTAAATTGGTGTAATCATCCTCAAAAAATTTGTGTAATTCTTTTCTAATCAGTGTAATCATCTAATAACCTGTGCAATCATCTTCACAATCCTAAACGCGCCGATATTTCCAGCATCCGTTCAATCGGCACTACCGCTTTTTTAATAATATGTTCCGGGACAAAAATCTCCGGCTGCTCATTTTTCATACATAAATAAAGCTTCTCCAATGTGTTCCGGCGCATATGCGGACAATCGTTACAAGCACAACTATTGTTTGGTGGTGCCGGAATAAAGGTTTTTGTTGGATTATCACGCTTCATCTGGTGCAAAATGCCGGATTCTGTTGCCACAATAAACTCCTTTGCCGGATTGTTGATGGTATAATTTAACAAACCAGTTGTCGAGCCAATATAATCGGCCATTTCTAAAATCGCATCTTCACATTCCGGGTGTGCAATAAATTTGGCTGCCGGATAACGCTCTTTTAACCGAGTGATTTTCTCTCTCGAAAAAATCTCGTGCACCATGCAGGCACCGTTCCACAAAACCAAATCCCGGCCGGTTTTTTTCGCTACATATCTTCCTAAATTCCGGTCGGGTCCAAAGATAATTTTTTGTTCCGGCGGCAAACTTTGAACGATTTGAACGGCATTGCTCGAGGTGCAAACGATATCGCTCATCGCTTTTAATTCAGCCGTACAATTGACGTAAGTGATCACCAAATGATCCGGATATTGCTCTTTAAACTTGGCAAACAAGTGCGGCGGACAACTATCGGCCAAGGAACATCCGGCTTTTAAATCGGGCAACAAAACCTTCTTTTTTGGCGATAAAATTTTTGCTGTTTCGGCCATAAAATGCACACCGGCAAATACAATTACGTCGGCATCGGTTTTTGATGCCTGCTGCGAAAGGCCCAAACTATCGCCGATATAATCGGCAATGTCTTGAATATCACCTTCTTGGTAATAGTGCGCCAGTATAATTGCATTTTTTTCCTTTTTAAGTTTTTCGATTTCAGCAAACAGATCGAGCGACGGATCAATGTATTCGTCCACAAATCCGTTCACTTGTATTTCTTCAAAAGTATCCATTTTTAACATTTCAATAAAAACAACTTATTCTTTAAATAAAAAAACTATGATTTGTTAGTGTGTTGGTTTCGTTTAAAAGTTGGTGCGTTTTTTTTGCAAAAGTAGTTGATGTATTCTTATTAACATCTTGTTCACACAATGTTTACTTTATCGTGCTGATTCTCTGCTGTTTTTATCTGGCAAATTTATTTTCGGAAGTTTTGCTGTGAATTAGTAGCCTTTTTAAATATGTTAATGTAAGAGCGGAATTCTGTTTATAACTCAAGGAGAATAAAAGTAGCATCCGCGGTTATCCACACTAATTCCCACAAAAATATTTTTCCTGATTTTTTATCACCGCGAATTTAACATCTTTACGGCTGTTATTAACAATGCGTGAAGAACGCTGTTTTTATGTACTGTTTTTATGGGTAGAAATGTTGATTACTTGGTCATTGGTTCTGGGATTGCAGGATTGAGTTTTGCGTTAAAAGCAGCGCAACACGGTAAGGTCTTGATTGTTACAAAATCAAACGAAGACGAATCGAACACCAAATATGCGCAAGGCGGCGTGGCGGTTGTTGTGGATAAACAAGAAGATTCGTTTGAAAAACACATCGAAGACACGCTGATTGCCGGCGACGGTTTGTGCGATGAAGAAGTGGTAAGGATTGTGGTGGAAGAAGGGCCGCCCAGGATCAAAGAAATTATTGATTACGGAACCAACTTTGATAAAACCAACCAAGGCATTTTTGACCTAGCAAAAGAAGGCGGACATTCTGAAAGCCGGGTCCTTCATTACAAAGATATTACCGGGTTTGAGATCGAACGGGCGTTGCTGGAGCAAATCCATCAGAACGAAAACATCGAAATTTTAACGCATTATTTTGCGATTGATCTGATTACGCAGCATCATTTAGGTGAATTTGTAGACCGATCAAGTAAGGATATTACTTGTTTTGGGATTTATGCTTTGAACCATTTGACAAATGAAGTTGAAAAAATCTTGTCGAAAATAACCGTAATGGCATCTGGTGGCGCCGGCCATATTTATTCGATCACCACCAATCCAACCATTGCAACCGGCGACGGCGTAGCAATGGTTTATCGCGCAAAAGGAAAAGTTCGCGATATGGAATTTATCCAATTCCACCCAACGGCTTTGTACAATCCTGGCGATTATCCTTCTTTCCTGATTTCGGAAGCCGTCCGTGGTTTTGGCGGGATTTTAAAACGCCGGGACGGGGAGGAGTTTATGCAGGAATATGACCCTCGAAAATCATTGGCGCCAAGAGATATTGTAGCGCGTGCAATTGATGCGGAGATGAAAAAATCGGGTGATGATTTTGTGTACCTCGATATCCGGCACCGAAGTAAAGACGATTTGCTGGCTCATTTCCCAAATATTTACGCCAAATGTTTGTCTATCGGAATTGATATGACAAAGGATATGATTCCTGTTTCTCCCGCCAGTCATTACATGTGTGGCGGTGTAATGGTAGATACGAACGGGCAATCTTCCATCCAACATTTGTATGCCTGCGGCGAGTGTTCGTCAACCGGTTTACATGGTGCTAACCGTTTGGCTTCCAATTCTTTACTGGAAGCTTTGGTTTTTGCGCATCGGATTTATGAAGATGCCATCCAAAAAGCCGATGCTTCTTTTATGCCGCTAAATATCCCCGACTGGAACGAGCATGGTGTAAAGCAGCAAAATGAAGATATTTTGGTAACGCACAACATCCGCGAAATGCAAAAGATTATGAACGATTATGTGGGGATTGTGCGATCAGATTTCCGGTCGGAGCGGGCTTTGCGCCGGTTAAGGTTGCTGTACGAAGAGACGGAAGATTTCTACAAAAAAACTAAATTATCGGTCAAATTGTGCGAGCTGCGGAATCTAATCCAGGTTGCTTATTTGGTTGTAAAATCAGCCATGATCCGCAAAGAAAGCCGTGGACTGCATTTTACAACGGATTATCCAAACCATGCAGCCGAATTAAAAAATACGATATTGTAACAAAAAATAGGTGCTAAAAGAAGCATTGTAAAAAGAGCGGAAAACGGGATTCGAACCCGCGGCCTTCAGTTTGGGAAACTGATGCTCTACCAGCTGAGCTATTTCCGCAGAAGAAAAACTAAAAAACGAATGCTTCTTTTAGCACTATAAAATTAGTGTTTGCATTTTGTTTTTGCAAAAATTATAAAATACCTTATTGTTTTTAATGCGATAAAAGAAGTATCAGTTACTTCTGGTTTAAAAAATAATTGATTTATGCCACTTATCCTTCCTGTAAAAGATAAAATTCCGGCTATCAGTTCCGGTTGTTTTATTGCCGAAAATGCCACAATTGTTGGCGATGTAACCATCGGCAGCCAATGTTCAGTTTGGTTTAATGCTGTCATCCGCGGCGATGTAAATTCGATTACCATTGGCGATCATACCAATATCCAGGATGGCGCGGTTGTTCATTGTACTTATCAAAAAGCCGCTACAATTATTGGCCATCATGTTTCTGTTGGCCACAACGCTATTATCCATGGCTGTACGCTGCACAATTATATTTTAGTAGGAATGGGGGCGATTGTGATGGACCACGCTGTTGTAGAAGATTTTTGCATCATTGCAGCAGGTGCCGTGGTTTTAGAAAACACCCCTTGCGAAAGCGGTTTTATTTACGCCGGAACACCGGCCAAAAAAGTAAAAGCTGTTTCCGAAGCGCAAATGCAAATGCTAAAACAGCTTCCTTTAAATTATAACTTGTATTCGAGCTGGTTTACGGACTTATAACCGGTTTCGGAACTTCTATCGTTTCGTTCATTTCCCAGTTTGCCCGCAACGAAAGCTCTTTGTTATAATACCAAATCGGTTCGGGCAAAGTCCGGTTTTTAATATTTCCGGTATCCCATTTTCCATTTTTATTCAAGTCGTAAATTATTCTTACAAAATATTTTGCAACAGCATAATTATTAAAGGTTAACGATTGGTTCCGGTTTATATGAACACTTCTGATCGGTTTTTTGTCAAAATTCAACAATTCAAAAATATATGCTTTTGAAGTATCCGGCAAAACAACTTTAAAAACCATAGAACCGTAATTTTCGTCTTTGTTCAACTGAAAAGAGCTATTTGTTTTCCTGTTTTTATTGCCGTAAATATCAATAAAAGTGCCTTCGTTCAAAACAACATCGTAATGCTTGCCGGCCTTCCAGGGATATTTCAAAACATAACTTCTTAACAGTGAAGTATCTTTGTCTAAAGTAATACCATATTTAGGGACAGAATCTTCAGCCAAAGTGATTTGGGCTTCGTTGGTTGATTCTATCGGATAGTTTGCTGTTAACTGCAAATTTGTTTTTGGTTTAAGCAAACCGCCTGTTGCCGTATTGCTGATACTCAAATTTCTTTTGAAAGTTTCGCGTTTGCCTTTTCGTAAAGTAACCGTATCCAAAGCTTTGTTGCCCGATAAAATGGCAACTTTAACAGAATCAAAACCCATATCGCGCAAGTACAGCCTTGCTGAATCAGCCGTTCTGCTAAATTCTACAATTTTTTGCGCGTTTAAATTTTCATTTTGGATGATGCGCAAGCTAGGCCGTTCAATTCCTTTGTTAAAAGTAAAAGACAGTTTTCCGTCTGCATCAATTTTTCGGTCTATCACCCTAAATTTTGCCGGTATTGGTTTAAAAAGCGTCAGCAGGATATTTGCCGTGTCTTTTCGAAGCCGGATGTCTTTTGGCAAAAGCGCGATCAGTTCGTTTTCGTTATCTAAAATACGGTTTGGCGTTGCTTCTTTTAAGGCATAGATTCGGTAGGTATTTGCATGAAGGTTGCTGATCTTAAAATTTCCGGCCGTATCTGTGGTCGCATAATAAGACGGCTTTTTTTTGCTAAAAAGGGCAGAGTCTTCCTTGGCGGTAAAAATAAAAGCGGTAACTTCTTTTTCCGGTAATTGTGTTTCCGAATTGATCACTTTGCCGGAAATGCTTAACGAATCAATTTCAGTTCCTGTGGTAAAAACGTAAGTGAAGTTTTTTAAAATGTTGTTTTCGTTTACATCACCAATCGCCTTTCCAAAACTAATAACATAGGTTGTATTTTTCCGCAAAGAATCCTTCAAATTAATCACCAGGCTTTTCTGCCTGATGCGGAATTCGGGCAGTTTTTCTTGTGCAGGCGAAATGGTGATTTCCTGGTATTGGTTGTTCAGTTTAAAGTATTCGTCAAAATCTAAAGTGATTTGTTTTGCAGCAAATCTTTTTGATTTGTTTTCCGGAGTTGCTTTCAAAAGTTTTGGCGGCGTTTTATCTCTTGGGCCGCCTTGTGGCTTTTGTACACTTGCGCAACTATAAATGAAAAAAAGAGTGCTAAAAAAAGCACCGTAACAGCTATAAAATAAGGACGTTTTATTTGAGGCCATTTATGTGAGCTATAATCAAAAATTTATTTTGGATGAAGAATATCATTAAAAAAAATAAATCTCCTTTTATAGCTAATTATTTTTTAAGGTGAAATTGCAGGTTTTCAATCAAATTTTGGTTATCTGTTGATGTGAACCATTAAAACGGAAACATCTGAAGGCGAAACGCCGGAAATCCGTGAAGCTTGCCCCAATGTTCTTGGTTTGATTCGGATCAGTTTTTCGCGCGCTTCTTTTGACAGGGAAATTATTTCATTATAGTTAAACGAAGGGTTAATTTCCTTGTCCTCCATTTTTTTCATTTTATTTACAATTTCCAGTTCTTTCTCAAAATATGATTCGTATTTGATTTTGATTTCTGCCTGTTCAATTGTTTTTTCATCAAATGCCGAAAGAAAATTTTTCAGTAATGGTGATGCTTCTTTTAGCACATTAAAATTGATTTGCGGCCGACCAATAATGGCTGAAAGTTTTACATTTTGGCTGATGGTGCTGGTTCCAGCTTCTTCCATTAAACCATTTACTTCTTCCGGTTTGATAGAATTTGATTTAACAAACTTTACGATTTCGTCTGCATTTTTGATTTTATCGTTTACGGTTTGCATGCGCTCTTCACTAATTAAACCTATTTTGTAACCAAGAGGAGTGAGGCGGATATCTGCATTATCTTGGCGCAAAAGTAAACGATGTTCGGCACGCGAAGTAAACATGCGGTAAGGTTCTTCCGTTCCTTTTGTAACCAAATCATCAATTAAAACGCCAATATAAGATTCTGACCGCTTCATAATTAACGAGTCTTTTCCTGCTATGTTGTTATGCGCATTAATGCCGGCAATAAATCCCTGACAGGCGGCTTCTTCATAGCCCGTCGTTCCGTTTATTTGTCCTGCAAAGAATAAGTTGTCAATTAGTTTTGTTTCCAAAGTTAATTTTAATTGTGTAGGAGGGAAGTAATCATATTCTATGGCATAACCTGGCCGAAACATTTTTACATTTTCAAATCCCGGAATCAGTTTTAATGCTTTGTATTGGACGTCTTCCGGCAAAGAAGTGGAAAAGCCATTAACGTAAATTTCTACCGTATTCCAGCCTTCCGGTTCAACAAAAATCTGGTGTCGGTCCCGTTCTGCAAAACGGTTTATTTTATCTTCTATAGATGGGCAATAGCGCGGGCCTAATCCTTTTATCCTGCCCGTAAACATCGGCGATTTTTCAAAACCTTCTTTCAAGGTTTCGTGTACTTTGGTATTGGTATAGGTAATCCAGCAACAGCGTTGTTCTGTTGGTTTTTGAATTCCTGTGTAAGAGAATTCGCCTCGCTCTTCATCGCCCCATTGCTCTTCCATTTTGGTGTAATCCAAACTTCTTCCGTCTACACGTGGCGGCGTTCCGGTTTTCATTCTTCCGGCTTCAAAACCTAATTCTACCAATTGTTCAGTAATTCCATAAGCCGCTTTTTCGGCTGTTCGTCCGCCGCCAAAACGTTTTTCGCCGATATGAATTAAGCCGTTTAAAAAAGTCCCGTTGGTTAATACAATAGCTTCTGCCTCAATCTCAATTCCTAATGAAGTAACTACGCCGCAAACTTTTCCATCTTTAACCATTAAAGCGTTTACCGTATCTTGCCAAAAATCAACATTTGCGTTTTTTTCCAGCATCAAACGCCATTCTTCGGCAAAACGCATTCGGTCAACCTGTGCACGCGGGCTCCACATAGCCGGACCTTTTGAACGATTGAGCATTCTAAACTGAATACTTGTTTTATCGGTAATAATTCCGGATCCGCCACCCATGGCATCAATTTCGCGTACAATCTGGCCTTTTGCCACGCCGCCCATAGCTGGGTTACAGCTCATTTGTGCTATCGTTCCCATATTCATGGTAACCAACAACACTGATGAGCCTAAATTTCCTGCTGCCAATGCGGCTTCGCAACCTGCGTGGCCGCCACCAACAACAATTACATCATATCTTTTAAACATTTCTATTTAAGTTTCACGTGAAACATCAATACTAAAAACAGTTGTTAACCTTCTTTTAACTCTGTCAACATCAACCAACGCTCTAAGTAATCATCCAGTTCTTTTTGGTTGGATTGTATAGCTTCAGAAGTTGAGATTAAACCCTCAGCTTGAGTAGTTGGATTATTAAGAACGAGATTTAAGTCTGCAATTGTTTTTTCAATAGAAGAAATTTTGCTTTCTAAATCTTGTAATTCTTTTTCTTGCTGAAAAGGAAAAGTTTTTTTGGGTTCTATTACCGTTGCTTTGGCTGGTTTATCCTGCATTTTTTCTTTTTGTTTTACAGCAGCTTCTTCCAAACGGAAGTCAGTATAATTGCCATTATAAACCTGCAAATGTCCGTTTTGAGTAAAGATAAAAAGCTGTTCCGTCAATTTATCAATCAAATAACGATCGTGAGAAACCAAAATGATTACGCCGGCAAAAGTGGTTAAAAAATCTTCTAACACATTTAATGTATCCGTATCCAAATCGTTGGTTGGTTCGTCCAGGATTAAAAAATTAGGGTTTTTGATCAAGACCATTAAAAGCTGCAGCCTTTTCTTTTCGCCGCCACTTAAATTGCTGATAAAGCCATGTTGCTTTTTTGGTGGAAACAAAAACTGTGTAAGCAATTGAGAAGCGGAAAGCAATTTTCCATCGGCCATCGTAATATATTCTGCTACTTCTTTTATCACATCAATTACGCGGTCTGCATCATTGAAATTTAAACCGGACTGACGGTAATATCCAATTGAAGTAGTATCGCCAACATCAATTTTACCAGCATCAGGTTGTATTTCTCCGGTTAATAGGTTTAAAAAAGTTGATTTACCGCTTCCGTTTTTACCGGCCAAACCAATTCGGTCGCCTTTTTTAAATACATAGTTAAAGTTATTAATAATAACTGTTCCGTTAAATGCTTTTTTTAGGTGGCTAATTTCAACAATTTTGTTTCCCTGCCTGGCTGATTTGATACTTAATTCCAACTGCTCTTTTTGCCCGTTGTTTTGGGTTTTGCTTTGCAAGTCATAAAAAGCATCAATCCTCGATTTTGATTTGGTGCTACGCGCTTGCGGCATCCTGCGCATCCATTCCAATTCCTTCTTTAAAAGGTTTGAATTCTTTTGATAGCGAAGTTGGTCGGCCGCTTCCCGCTCCGCACGTTTTTCTAAATAATAGCTGTAGTTTCCCTGGTAAGGAAAAATCTTCTGCTGGTCAATTTCTAAAATCTCGTTACAAACATTATCCAAAAAATACCGATCGTGCGTAACCAGCAAAATAGTTTTGTTGCCAGAAGTTAAAAAGCTTTCCAGCCATTCAATCGTTTCGATATCCAAATGGTTGGTCGGCTCATCTAAAATGTACAGTTCCGGGTCGCTGATCAGCAATTCGGCCAAAGCCAAACGCTTCTTTTGTCCGCCCGAAAGGGTTTTAATTTGCTGGTCTAAATGATGGACATCTAAGCGGTCCAAAATATTTTTGATCTTGTATTCGTATTCCCAGGCTTCCAGTTCTGTGATTTTTGTGGTAATGATTTCAATTTGATCGTAGTTCTCCGGATCGTTTTCCAGCAACGATTCGTATTCTTTGATCAATTGTTGCTGCTCGTTGTCCGATTTAAAAATGAAATTGTTAATGGTTTCTTCCGGATTGAACAAAGGGTCTTGCTCTAAATAACCCATCGAAAGAAACTTGCTTTTTACCACTTTTCCTTCTGTTGGTTTAAATTTTTCGGCCAGCAGTTTTAATAAAGTTGATTTTCCGGCACCGTTTGCACCAACCAACGCAATTCGTCTTCCGCTATTAATGCCAAACGTTTGCTGGCGGAACAACCAGTTATCATGAAAGGAGTGGCCGAGGTTTTCGGCTGAAATTAATGTGCTCACGCTAATTTTTTTATTTGGTCTGATGGATAAGTGAAAATGCCGGAACCGCTTTTTAAAGATTGATTGACCATCGCTTTGGCAACAGTTTCTGCAGAAATACTTTTATACTTTTTTAACGGGCCAATTAATAATGGATCAGCCAGTTTAAACAAACCTGTTGCAACATGCTCGGCAATTCCTCTTTCTTGCCTGTTTCCGGTTAATAAAGAAGGCTGATAAATACAAATACGGTTAGTTTTTAGCTGTTTAATGTCTGCTTCTGTTTCCCCTTTTAATTTTATGTAAAAAAAGGACGAGCTGATATCAGCGCCAAGCGAAGAAATTAAATGCAATTGCGACATACTGTTTTTAGCACCAATTTTTCCTAATTGAACTGGATAATCGTGGTCTATTTTTCGGTAAGTTTTTAAATCGGGTGTTTTGCTACGCGTTGTGCCTAAACAACAAAACAAGGCGTGGCCGTTGATTTCGTGCTGATAATCGTCTAAGCAATCAAAATCTACCAGTACTTGTTTAAGTTTAGGGTGCTGTACTTTTAGTTTTTTTCGGACCAAAACACTAACTTCAGCATATGCAGGATGGACAAGCAGTTGTTCGAGCAGCAAATTTCCAACTAAACCGCTTGCTCCGGCAATTACGGCTTTGTAATTCATTAAAATATATTTACTGCAAAAGTAAGCATTATGCAAGAGGAAAACCGATCAAAAAGAAGTAATAAAATAAGCTTAAAGCCTGGTTAAATTTATTCCAAAAAAATGTTGATGCTTCTTTTACCACATAAAAATTGGTGTTGGTAAGTTTAAAAACAGTCAAAAATCCAAAATTTGCCCACCAATTTTTATAAGGTAAAAGAAGCATTGAAAATAAGCCGGACAAAATTTAAACAGATGCTAAACAAAATGTAGGCCGAACCTCAACATAAATAAATAATAATCGTTAAAAGAAGCATTCCGGTCAACCGATATTAAATTCAGATACTGAAATGGCAGAACAGGCAATCCCTGCATGGAAAAGAACTTTTGAAGAAGCGGGTTCCCAAATCCTATTTTTCGGAAGTTTTCTCAGAAATATATTCAAAAGCGGGTTTGAGTGGTCAGAATTCATACGTCAATGTTACGAGATTGGCTACAAATCTTTAACATTGGTTGGCTTAACCGGCTTCATTATGGGTTTGGTTTTAACGCTCCAATCGCGCCCAACTTTGGCTGATTTCGGTGCCGAAAGCTGGCTGCCCGGCATGGTTTCTTTGTCTATCATTCGCGAAATTGGCCCAGTAATTACGGCTATTATTTGTGCCGGCCGTGTGGCTTCCAGCATTGGTGCCGAACTGGGCAGCATGAACGTAACCGAACAAGTTGATGCGATGGAAGTTTCAGGCGCAAACCCAATGCAATATTTGGTGGTAACACGGGTTTTGGCCACTACTTTGATGATCCCAATCCTTACTTTTATTTCTGATGCCGTTGCTTTGTTTGGCGGCTTTCTGGCCGTTAATATTGACGGAAAAGTAAGTTTCTACCTGTATTTTACCAAATCTATTGCGGTTTTGGGTTTCAGCGATATTTTTCCGGCCACGGTCAAAACCATATTTTTTGGTTTGGCCATCGGTTTTATCGGCTGCTACAAAGGTATCAACTCCAACAAAGGAACGGAAAGTGTAGGCTTGGCCGCAAATTCTGCGGTGGTAACTTCTTCGTTGTGGATTTTTGTGATTGATGCGATTGCCGTTCAGTTAACCAACATTTTGGCTTATCATTAATATGGCAACTCTCGTAAACCATCCATTAAACGAAATTGCCCCAACTTCTCCCGCAAAGGAAAACGTTGTCGAAATTAGGGGGCTAAAAAAAGCATTCGGCGGTTTTGAAGTACTTAAAAACATCAACGTTGATTTAAAACGCGGCGAAAATTTGGTGGTGCTGGGCAAATCCGGACAAGGGAAATCGGTTACCATAAAATGTATTGTTGGTTTGCTGACGAAAGACGAAGGATCAGTCAAAGTTTTTAATGAAGAAGTATCCGATTTAAGCGATGAAGGGCTGAAAGAACTTCGTACAAAAATTGGCTTCCTCTTTCAAAACTCAGCTTTGTACGATTCGATGACTGTTCGCGAAAACCTTTCTTTTCCGTTAACGAGGGTTTTAAAATTGAAAGACCAAGCCGAAATAAATTCGCGCATTGAAGAGGTTTTAGAAGGCGTTGGCTTGTTGGATGCCATTGATAAAATGCCTTCTGATCTTTCCGGCGGAATGCGAAAACGGATCGGACTGGCCCGGACACTGATTATGCAACCCGAAATAATGTTGTATGATGAACCAACAACAGGTCTCGACCCAATTACTTCCAAAGAAATCAGTCAGTTGATTTTAGAGATGCAAAAGAAGTATAAAACTTCATCTATCATCATTACCCATGATATGCCTTGCGCCCAAATTACAGCCGATAGGATTGTGGTGATGAACGATGGCGAATACATAGCCGAAGGAACGTATAAAGAGCTTGAAAATTCTGAAAATGAATTGGTTAGGGCTTTTTTTAAATAACAAAAAATGAAAACAAATAGCGGACAAAAATTAAAATTAGGAATCTTTACGCTTGTTGGCGTACTGATTTTGGTGCTTGCCATCTTCTTTATCGGCAAATCAAAAAGCATGTTCAACAACACGTTTAACGTTTATGGCATATTTAAAAACGTAAATGGCTTGCAGGTTGGCAACAATGTCCGTTTTGCCGGGATCAATGTTGGTGTGATCCAAAATATCAGGATTGTATCGGATACGGCAGTTCGTGTAGACCTGACTTTGAACAAATCCGTTCAGGCATTTTTAAGGAAAGATGTGAAAGCAACTATTGGCAGCGATGGTTTAATGGGCGATAAACTGGTAGTGATTAACCCCGGAACTTCGGGTGCAGGAGAACTTAACAACGGAGATAAAGTAAATACCGTCAACCCGATTGATGTAGATAAAATTATTGGCCGGGTAACACGGGTTGCCGATAATGCAGAAGTGTTAATGACAAACCTGACCCAAATTGTTTACAAAATAAACCATGGTAAAGGAAGCATCGGCAAGTTGTTGGCCAGCGATAAATTGGCCAATGATTTGGAAGGAACGGTTAAACAAGCCAAAAGCACTTTAAAAACAGTAAAGCAAGGCACGCAAGGTTTCAGCGATAATATGGAAGCGGCCAAACATAACTTTTTATTGAGAGGATTTTTTAAGAAAAAAGCAAAAGCCGCCCAAAAGAAACAGGATTCGATCAAGGCATCCAAAGAACCAAAGGAAAAACTTACATCAACAAATCCCTGATGTCTTCCGCTGTTAAGGATTTGATAAAATTCCCTTCCGTTGTAATTAACGAATTGGCCACATGTATTTTTTGTTGCTGTAAAAGAAGTATCTTTTCTTCGATGCTGTTTTTAGTGATGAATTTATAGATGATCACTTTCTTGGTTTGCCCGATTCGGTGCGTGCGGTCAATCGCTTGCTGCTCTACAGCCGGGTTCCACCATGGGTCTAAAATAAAAACATAATCAGCTTCAGTCAGGTTTAAGCCAACGCCGCCGGCTTTAATCGAAATCAGAAAAACGCGCAACGATTTGTTATCCTGAAACTTGTTGATTTCTTCTTCGCGGTTTTTTGTTTTGCCGTCGAGATACGCATACGGAATATTCTGCCCGTCCAGTTCTTTCCGAAAAATAGTGAGCTGCCGTACAAACTGCGAAAACACCAGCACTTTGTGTCCGCCTTCCAACGCATTGGTCAGCATTTGCCAAACGTCATCAAACTTTCCTGATCCGCCTTCGTAGGTTTCATCAATTAATTTTGGATGATTTGAGATCTGCCGCAGCTTGATCAAACCTTGTAAAACATGCAGTTTTGCTTGTGCGAAAGTACCTTCTTCAATGCTTTTTAAAAGCTCGTTCCGGTATTCTGATTTTACTTTTTCGTATTCATCGGCCTGCTCATCGCACATTTCCGAATAAAATAAATGCTCTGTTTTTGAAGGCAGTTCCGTCGCAACCTGTTCTTTCGTCCGCCTCAAAATAAAAGGCTTGATCAAAACCTGCAAACGGTGCGCTTTGTCCTCGTCTTTTTTCTTTTCGATCGGGATGACAAAGTTGTTTTGAAAGTACGATTGGTTGCCCAGCAAACCCGGGTTGATGAACGAAATTTGTGTCCATAAATCGTTCACCGAATTTTCCACCGGCGTTCCGCTTAAAATCAATTTATAACGCGATTTTAATTCGGTTGCCGCTTGAAAAGATTTGGACGAAGCATTTTTAATGTTCTGGCTTTCATCCAAAATAATGTATTCAAAAAAGAAATCTTTCAGCAAATTAATATCAATGCGCATGATGCCATAAGTCGTAATCACCACATCATAATTACTAAAAGTAGTTGCGTCGCGGTTACGCATTCCGCCAGTATAAGTTAAGATTTGCATGGCCGGCGTAAACTTTTTTGCTTCGTTTATCCAATTATAAATCAACGAAGTTGGCATGAT
>CAXTKQ010000063.1:0-21739 GCA_964244955.1 uncultured Sphingobacteriaceae bacterium
ATTTAAACGTGCGCTGCTTGCCGTTCAGCAATTGTTTTAGGGTGAGATCGGCACCGTCTCGCGTTGGCGGTGCAACCGTTTGGGCAACTGCTTTTTTGGTCGTGTCTGAAACGGCCGGTTTTTTCAACGTATCGCTCGGGGCGAGGTAAGCCAACACCGAAGCTTTTTCGGCAATTTTAAAAGAGCGGACAGCCGGAATTTTAACAATTTGGGCTGAACCAAGTGCCATGATGCCCAGCGTATCTTTCGGGAAATCTTCCTGCTTTTTCTTTTTGATCCGCGCCATCCGAATAGCAGCATAAAACGGCCGGATCAGAAAAGCCGCATACTTGGAATCAGCCGTAATACGCGCTGTATCAGCACGAGGAACCTGAATTTTGTTACTGTTTTTAGCCGTAGAAATTACGAGCGTTGCATCGCCTTGCTGCGGTTTTATTACATATAAAACCCATTTGCCATCATCACTGATGCGTTCATTGCTGATGCTTTGCCAGCCATCATAAACCGAATGGTCTAAAGGTTTTTTAGCAGGGGTTTGTGCCGATGCCGCATTAAACAAAAAGCACAGCAAGGGCAGGAGTAATAGTTTTTGCATAAATAAACTTTCGTTAAAGCTTAAATATGCTGTTTTTATCGGATAAAAATTGGTGTGGGAATAAAAAAGTTACAAAGATGAATTATAACACTTTTTACAAGGCTTCGAGTTTTTTTCTAAATCTGAAAGAATTTTTGACTTGATCTTTTGGCGTTGCTCCGTTGTAGAAGTTGAAGTACTTTTTTTAGCGGCTGATTTCTTTTCCCGCCAGTTTTCAATCAATTTTTTAATGTAGAATATATTCAAAGACAAAAAAATTGCAAACACCAAAAATACTATTATCCATAATCCAATTTGCATTGAAGTTTCCATATTAATCAAATCTTTTTCAACAACAAATAAATATATCTTTATAGCTTGTTTAAATTCATAGCATACAATCTTACAATGCTTCTTTTATGCCTATAAAATTGGTATGCCTGGATATTTTAATATTACAAAAACCACAAAAAGACAATGATTTTATGTGCTAAAGAAGCATGGCAAATAAGTTTAACAAAATTTAAACGGGCTCTTACTTATAGATAAACAAAAACCTAATTAATGGATACAAGTTTTTTCAAAAGACAAACAAAAACAAACATCTTTTTCAAGTTAGTAAGATTACTGATTTTATTTGAAAGCATTGTTTTAATAGTTTGTTTTATTGATGTTAAATTCAACTTATTATTTAAAATCTTAAATAGGTTTTATGGTGAATTAGTATTTAATAATTTATTTTCAACAATTATTCTTTTTCTATACGCATTAGTAAAAATAGCTTTTTTTAAAAATTATAAAGACTATTTAAACTACATGGCTTTGATATCTTCAATTTTATATTTAGCCTTAATTTACAAGGAAATTGTTATAGATCAAGCACTTTAAAGTTATTTAACACTATTCATTAAAACTATTTATTAAAAACAAAAAAGCATCGAAACCTAAGTCCCGATGCTCTTTTTACCACCTGAAAATTGTTATTTCTTTTTGGTTTGGATGGCGGGTGTTTGCCTTTGCTGGCGCATCATTTCTTCCATTTTTGCGGCAAAACCACTTTTCTTTTTGTTGGGGTCTTCGGGTTTCTTTTTGTTTTCCTGGATTTGCGCGTGAATCTTTTTATCGTCCACCATCAACCGGATAAAATACTGTTGCGAGAACGTTAAAATGTTGGCGCAGAAGTAGTAATAATTTAAACCTGCGGGATAGCTATTCAACACACCAAAGAAAATAAGCGGTGTGATGTAACCAATGTATTTCATTTGCCCGGTTGCGCCGGAAGTTTGGTTGTTAAAGTAAGTTTGGATCAAGGTAGAAATTGTCATCAGCAAACACATCAAACTGATGTGGTCCCAATTTAAAAACGGGATCATTGGGAAACTGATCACCGAATCATAGGTTGAAAGATCGTGCATCCACAAAAAGCTTTGTCCGCGCAGTTCAAACAGATTTGGGAAAAACCGGAAGAAAGCCAGGATGATCGGCATCTGGATCACCAAAGGCAAACAGCCGCCAAGCGGGTTTACGCCGGCTTTTTTGTACAGCTTCATGTATTCCTGCTGCAGCAAAGTTGGGTTGTCTTCGCCAACTTTACCTTTAATTTCGTCCATTTCCGGCTTTAAAACACGCATTTTGGCCATGGATAGGTACGATTTGTAGGTAAGCGGGAACAAAACCACTTTCAGCAAAATTGTTAGAACCAGAATAATTAGCCCGTAATTCCAGTTGAAGTTTTTAAGGAAGTTGAATACCGGCAAAACCGCAAACTGGTTAATGTATTTTAACGGTCCCCAGCCTAAATCAATCTGCCGCTCCAAATGGTAACCTTGCGCTTTTAAAGTAGAAAATCGGTTCGGCCCAAAATAAAATTCCATCGGATAATTCACCGAATTGGTGCCTGAAAACGGCAACAGTATTTTGGCTGACATTTGCTTTACATCGTTAGAACTTACATCCGTAGCAACACTTACATCGGCACTCGTAAAACCATCTTTAGCAATCAATACATTCGAGAAAAAACGTTGTTTAAAAGAAACCCATTGGATTTTTTTTTCGGTAAAATTTTTCTGGTCATCTTTTGTTAAGCTCAAATCACTTGGGGTGCCTTCTGTATCTTCCAGATAAACAGTAGAGTAGGTGCGCTCCATTTTCATGTCGCGTTCCTGCTTGCGCAAGCTGGCGGCCCAATTTAAAGTAAGCTGGTTGTTTTGCGCGTTAACCACGCCGTTCATGTTGTTTAAAACCAGGTTGTAACCAACTTTGTAACCGTTGCCTTTCAAAGTATAAACGTAATCAATAGATTGGTTGGGGCCATAGGCCAGGTGCATGGTTAAAGAGCTGGAATCTTTTCCGCTAACGGTTAACGATGGCGCACTTGGCGTAAAAATCAGGTCATTGGTTTGCACTTGTTTGCCAGCCGAAGTCAAAGTCAAACCAAACTTGGACTGCTCCGGGTTCAGCAAAATCAACGGTTTTTTATCGAAAGTTTTTTCGTTTTTAAGCTGAACGGTAACCACACGGCCACCTTGTGTAGATAAAGTAACTTTTAATTCCTTGTTTTCTAAAGTAACCAATTGCGGCGCGGCAGCCGTGTTTCCTGCGCCTTTTATTACAGCAGAATCGGTAATGGCTGATTTTTGTGGGGTAAAAGAAGCATTGGCAGTTGGCGCTTTGATTTTGCCTTCTTTAATCGCTTTAAGAGAATCCTGGTGCAACTGTTCTTTTTTAACCTGTTCCTGCGAAGGCTTGAGCAAAAATGTGGAACCGACCAGGATAAGCAGGATCAGGAACAATCCTGTAAATGTATTTCTATCCATTCTTTTTTAACGTAACCTATTATATAGCTAAATTCTTCTTTTTGGCGTAGGCCATAGAAGCGGCCACAAAGTTAACAAAAAGCGGATGCGGATTAGCAACTGTTGATTTTAATTCGGGGTGAAATTGCGATCCGATGAAGAAAGGGTGGTTTTTTAATTCTACAATTTCGACCAAACCGTTTTCCGGGTTGATGCCCGATGGGACTAGGCCGCCGTCTTCATATTGTTTTAAATACGCATTGTTAAACTCGTAACGGTGGCGGTGCCGCTCTTTAATGTGTGTTTTTCCATAAACAAAAGCAGCTTTGGTGTTTTTACGGATGTCGCAAGGGTAAGCACCCAAACGCATCGTTCCGCCTTTGGTGGTGATGCTTTTTTGCTCGGCCATCATCGAAATAACCGGTTCGGGCGTGTTTTCGTCCATTTCGCTGCTGTTGGCGTTTTGGATTTTGAGGACGTTGCGGCCAAACTCAATCACCGCACATTGCATCCCCAAACAAATCCCGAAAAACGGGATTTCGTTTTCGCGGACGAAACGGATGGCTTCAATTTTACCTTCAATCCCGCGCTGCCCAAATCCCGGCGCCACCAAAACACCATGCAAACCGCGCATTTTTTCGGCCGCATTTTCTGGTGTTAAGCTTTCAGATTGAATGTATTTTACATGGACTTTGCATTCATTTTTTGCACCAGCGTGGATAAAAGCTTCGGTAATGGATTTGTAAGCATCCGGCAGTTCTACATATTTTCCAACCAAACCAATCCGGATTTCGCCGGTCGGGTTTTTCAACCGGCCCAAAAAATCTTTCCAGCTTTCTAAATCCGGTTCTTTGTTTTGCGGCAATTTTAGTTTCGATAAAACCGTTTTGTCCAACTGCTCTTTCAGCATCAGCAACGGCACATCGTAAATGGTAGAAGCATCAATAGATTCGATCACAGCATTAATGTTGACGTTGCAAAATAAGGCAATCTTTTTACGCAGTTCATTGTTGAGGTGATGCTCGGTCCGGCAAACCAAAATATCCGGCTGGATGCCGTATTCCAGCAACATTTTTACCGAATGCTGTGTTGGTTTGGTTTTTAATTCGCCTGCAGCAGCTAGGTAAGGAACTAAAGTTAAATGGATTACGAGCGAATTTCCCGAACCAGTTTCCCAGCGGAACTGACGGACAGCTTCCACAAAAGGCAACGATTCAATATCCCCAACCGTTCCGCCAATTTCCGTGATCACAATATCGTAATTGCCGCTCTCGCCCAAAATCCTGAAATTGCGTTTGATCTCGTCCGTAATATGCGGCACAACCTGCACTGTTTTCCCCAAAAAAGCGCCTTCACGTTCGCGGTTGATCACGTTTTGATAAATCCTTCCCGTCGTAATATTATTGGCCTGCGAAGTTGGCGTGTTTAAAAAACGCTCGTAATGGCCTAAATCCAAGTCGGTTTCGGCGCCGTCTTCCGTAACGTAGCATTCGCCGTGTTCGTACGGGTTCATCGTTCCGGGGTCAATGTTAATGTAAGGGTCGAATTTTTGGATGGTTACCCGATAACCGCGGGCTTGTAAAAGTTTGGCCAGAGAAGCCGAAATAATGCCTTTACCCAACGAAGAGGTAACGCCGCCCGTAACAAAAATATACTTAGTCATGCTTTAGCTTGAAGGGCTTTTCCACCGCAAAAATTGCGATAGTAAACCTTAGTGTACGGGATGCAAAAGTAAGATTTTTTTCGGGATGGCGATTAGGAAAGCTGCACTGCTGATCGGAATCAAACTAAGATCAAAAGCAAATGCTGTTTTTACCGGCATAAAAAAAGTACCGGTAAAAACAGCATGAAATATTTATTTATGTTGGAATTTGTACTGATTTTCAGGCAGTTTCAGAAGAATATTGTTTGCTGATTTTACTGCGTACCTGCAACCGTGGCAACTTTTCGCGCCAGGCAAAATGTTTATAACTTTTGTATTGTTTAAAACTTTTGTAAAGCTGGGTTAATTTTACGGCTTCTTTAAACAAGCTACTGCATAGATAACCAAACAGTATGAGCAGTAAAACAGTAATAATCCACATTCCGGAAACTAAAAACAGGAAAGCATAAAACAAGGATTTGTACAGGAGAAAGCAAATGACAGCAGTTTTGGCAACAGGAAGCAGGTTTTTCATTCGTAACAGGATTAATACATCTTTTGTATAGAAAAAACCGTGCTAAAAATTTTACAATTTAAAGATAGAGCGCCAAATCGCCTTTTCCTTCGCGGATAATATTGAAGTCGCCGGTTGTGCAATCTACCACCGTAGAAGGAACGTTATCGCCATAACCGCCATCAACTACGATATCCACCAAATCCTGGTATTTCTCGTAAATCAGTTCCGGGTCGGTAGAATATTCCAAAATATCGTCGTCGTCTTTGATGGAAGTGGTGAGGATTGGGTTGCCCAGCGCTTTCACAATTTCCCGCGGGATATTATTGTCCGGAATCCGAATGCCAACCGTTCTTTTGTTGGAACTGATCAACTTTGGCACCAAATTACTGGCGTTAAAAATAAACGTGAACGGGCCGGGCAATGCTTTTTTTAGCACCCTAAAAACAGTATTGTCAATGGGTTTGATGTAATCGGAAATATGGCTGAGATCATAACAAATGAACGACAAGTTGGCTTTGCTGCAATTCATTTTCCGCAACTGGCAAATGGCTTCAATGGCTTTTTGGTTGGTGATATCACAACCCAAACCGTAAACGGTATCGGTTGGATAAATCACCAGTCCGCCTTTTTTCAATACTTCCACTACTTGGGCAATGGCTTTTTCGTTTGGGTTTTCGGGGTAAATTTTCAGGAGCATAATGGTTAATAATTATTTTGGCAGGAAAAGGTTTGCCATGCTGTTTTTACCGCACCAATTTTTGCCCGATAAAAACAGCATCCACAAAAAAGGCCGCCTATTGCAGGCAGCCTTTTGATTTGATTTTTATGTTACAGATTTTATGCCGGTAAAAGAAGCATTTGGTTTTACTTTAGCCAGGCAGCCCGCAACTTACAACCCGAAACTCGCAACTTTCCTAAGCTAAAACCTCTTTCACCCGGTCTGCAGCTTCTTTCAGCAAAATTGCAGAGAAAACTTTCAAACCAGATTCGTCAATCAGTTTTTTAGCTTCCACCGCATTTGTTCCCTGTAAACGAACAATGATCGGGACGGGGATGTTGCCCATTTCCTGGTAAGCATCAATCACACCTTGCGCCACGCGGTCGCAACGCACAATACCGCCAAAAATATTGATCAGGATGGCTTTTACGTTCGGGTCTTTTAAAATGATTCCAAACGCAGCTTTTACCGTTTGTGCATTGGCCGTTCCGCCAACGTCCAGAAAGTTGGCAGGTTCGCCGCCGGCAATTTTGATGATATCCATTGTGGCCATGGCCAAACCGGCACCGTTAACCATGCAGCCCACGTTCCCGTCCAGTTTTACATAGTTCAGGTTCGATTCGCTGGCTTCCACTTCCATCGGGTCTTCTTCGGCCGTATCGCGCATGGCGGCAAAATCCGGATGGCGGTACAAAGCATTGTCGTCCAAAGTTACCTTGGCATCAACCGCTAAAATTTTATTGTCGGAAGTTTTTAAAACCGGGTTAATCTCGAATTGGGAAGCATCGGTAGCATCATACGCTTTGTACAAAGCCGTGATAAACTTCACCATATCTTTAAAAGCATCGCCAGACAAACCCAGGTTAAACGCAATTTTACGCGCCTGAAAACCTTGCAAACCAACTTTCGGGTCAATTTCTTCGGTGTGGATTTCTTCCGGCGTTTTTTCTGCCACTTCTTCAATATCCATCCCGCCTTCGGTCGAATAAATGATCACGTTTCTACCTTTGGCGCGGTCCATCAGCACGCTCATATAAAACTCCTTGGTTTCTGACGGCCCGGGATAATAAACATCCTGCGCGATCAAAACCTTGTTCACCTTTTTGCCTTCCGGCCCGGTTTGCTTGGTAATCAATTGCATGCCGAGGATGGCACCGGCTTTCTCTTTCACCTCGTCCAGGTTTTTGGCCAGTTTAACGCCGCCGCCTTTGCCACGGCCACCGGCGTGGATTTGTGCTTTCACCACCACCCAGTCAGAACCAAAGTCTTCCTTTAATTTTTGGGCTGCCGCCACTGCCTGTTCAACGTTCTCGGCAAGGATGCCTTCCTGTACCTTGACACCGTAGCTTTTCAGTATCGCTTTGCCCTGATATTCGTGAATGTTCATTTTATTGAGATTTTGGGTAAAGCTACACTTTCGGGTTAAAAATAAAAATTTGAAATTGGTATGGGTTTGAGAGACTTCAATGATTAGATACTTTTATCACCTAAAACTTATTCAAAATCGAAATTTAAATCAAAAGAAGAAATGAATGATGTTCTGATTGTAAACAAATCCTGAGTTAGATTATCAGTTATTATGCCACAACTTGAACCACTCCATAAATTAGAATACAGCTCGTATTCTCCAGAAGCATTTTTTGCAATTACACTAACTACATAGGCACGATTAAGCAACAATGTTTTATCCAAAATTATTTTTGGAGGTACATTAATATTGTATTGACTATTAGAAGTTTTAAATACGTTCTTTATTGATGGACTTGTATATAAAGTTACAAGACTTGCTATTGGGCCGTATGTGTTACTCGGGAATTGTTGAATTTTTACATAAACGTCTGCTGTATCAGTTAATGGCCAACCTGCTTTCGCATACATTGCATCTGTATTGTTCCAGTAAATTTTGTTGATCACAATATTTTTCAGTACCCTGTCCAGCACCGTTACTTTTTTTGAAACAGTTACCGTTTTTCCGTTACTTGCTTGCGCTGTTAGGATTACATTGTAAGTTCCTGATTTAGGATATGAAAGTACCAATTGGTTATCCGTTGATTTGCGTCCATCGCCTAAATCCCAACTTATAGACGAAGCATTACTTACCGAACTTATAAGCATCGTAGTATCAGTAGTAGCCAGGCGAAACGCTGTTGCGTTGTTATGGCTAAAAGTAAAATCAGCAGTTGGCTGCGCTGTGTTATTTTCTTTTTTACATGAAGCGAATAGCGTAGCAAATATTAAAGCGGTTATGATTCTTTTCATATCAATAATTTTTTACCAAAATAGAAAGTTTAATCTAAAATATTACTTTTCAAATTATTGTAAAGAACCTTTTACACACTATTGTTTTCTCCCAAAACTTACCACCACCACCTTTCCTACTAAAATCCCAATCCCTACTTTTACCAGATGCTGAAAGCAAGGCCAATCAAAAAATCGTAGAAAAGCTTGTTAGGGAAGAATAAATAAACGATGAGCCGACAACGTTGATATGAAATTAGCGAACAACCTGTGTCTGGTCGAAATCTTTACAGAATTCATCAACAAGACAAAAAATATCGCTAATTTTATCGAAGTCAATTATATGAAACTTATACCTAAATTTTTTAATTTTCAGATACTTAGGTACGCTTACATTTCTTATAATTGACAAATTTTATTCCGATTTTTAATTAAACCTAAGCTATAAATTAAATGGCTGCACAGAAACGCTCGATCTTTGACAAAATAGGCCTGCCCCAAAATTTGGCTTGGGGCTATTTAGGAATTCTGATATTTATGATTGGTGACGGACTGGAAGGTGGCTGGTTAAGCCCCTACATACAACACCGTGGGCTAAGCATACAGGAATCGGCACTGCTTTTTACTGCATACGGCGTAACCATTGCGATAGCTTCATGGTTTTCGGGTGTACTTACAGAAAGCTATGGCCCCAGGAAAACTATGTTTGCCGGGATACTTTTTTATATTGTTGGTACAGCAGGGTTTATTGGTTTAGCGTTGCCTGATCTGCATTATCCGCTGATGCTGCTTACTTATGCTATCCGGGGTTTTGGTTATCCCTTGTTTGCCTACTCCTTCCTGGTTTGGATCAGTTACCGTAGCCCGCAAAATAAATTAAGCACCGCTGCCGGCTGGTTTTGGTTTGTATTTACCGGAGGGCTAAACGTATTTGGCGCTTATTATTCCAGTTGGGCTATTATCCATTTGGGTTATTTAAATACATTATGGAGCTCTATATTTTGGGTTGCGCTGGGTGCGTTTTTTGCGTTGGTGATAAACACCGACAAGTTTGAAACCAGTACCGTTGCAAACAAGACCAGTAAGCTTGACGAGCTAAAGAAGGGTATTTCCATTATGAAGGAAGAGCCAAAGGTTTTGCTTTGCGGAATTATACGTATCATAAACACGACTTCGCAATTCGCATTCCTGGTTTTTATGCCTACCTATATGGAAAAGCATGGTTTTTCAATCACGCAATGGCTGCAAATGTGGGCAACAATCTTTACTTCAAACATCATATTTAATTTAATTTTTGGCTTTGTAGGCGATGCCTTTGGCTGGAAGAACACGGTATTCTGGTTTGGCTGTATCGGTTGCGCGATTAGCACATTGCTATTTTATTATTCGCCTGTAATTTTTGGTAACAACTTCTGGATCGTGCTGTTATGTGGCTGTTTGTGGGGCTGCTTATTGGCCGGGTTTGTACCCCTGACTGCCCTAACACCGTCATTAGTTAACAAGGATAAAGGCGCAGCTATGGCCGTTCTTAATCTGGGGGCTGGTTTAGCGGTATTTGTAGGCCCTGCTATTGTAGGCATATTTATTGGGAGTGTGGGCAGCACTGGTGTAATATGGATATTGTCGGGTCTGTATGTGATCGCTGCTATACTTACTTTATTCATTGCGCTTCCCGGCAATGCAAAAACATCCAATCCGGCACCGGCTGTAATAGCTGTTTAACGCCTATTTAAATTTTGTTAAAGGTATTTTCTATACTTCTTTTACCATAGTAAAATCATTGTCTCATTGTACTTTTTGTATTGAAGCAGCATCTAAACAAAATTTATAGGCATAAAAGAAGCATTATATATTTTTATGATAAAAATTTAAACAGGCCCTATACCTGGCCAACCTAAAAACTATTTGATCAATCAATCATCATACAAACATGGTATTAAAGCTTAATGAAATAAATATAGGGCTGTTATCAAAAGATATTAAAGCACCTCAATACGAGCGTTCTAAAGTGGGGCAAGGCATTGTACATATCGGTGTTGGCGGGTTCCATCGTGCCCATCAAACGGTATATACCGAAGACCTGTTTGACCAGGGCGAAGATTTGCAATGGGGTTTTTGCGGCATAGGTTTACTGGAACACGATATTAAAATGCGCGACGTTATGCAGGCACAAAACCATTTGTACACTTTGTTGGTGCGAAGCGTAGCGGGAGACGTTCCCCGTATTGTAGGCTCTATCGTCAATTACCTATTCGCTCCGGGCAACGAGAACGCGGTAATCGAAAAAATGGCCGGCATGGAAACAAAAATAGTTTCCTTAACCATTACGGAAGGCGGATATTACATTCATTCAGGAACGGGGGAATTTGATAGTTCGCACCCTGATATTCAATACGATTTAAAGCATTCAGAAAAACCGAAAAGTTCATTTGGTTACCTGTTGGCAGCATTGAACCTTCGCCGCCTGCGTGGCCAGGTACCATTTACCATTATGTCTTGCGATAATATCCAGGGAAACGGATCGGTAGCAAGAAAAATGCTTTTAAGTTTCGCGCAGTTAGGCAACCCCGAACTGGCAACCTGGATTGCTGCTGAGGTGGCCTTCCCTAATAGTATGGTTGACCGTATCACGCCCGCAACGACAGATGAGCAAAGGGATTTGGTGCGCGAAAAGTTTGGTATTGACGATGGCTGGCCGGTAATGACAGAGCCGTTTAAGCAATGGGTGATTGAAGACCATTTTACTTTAGGCCGCCCTGCATGGGAAAAAGTTGGCGCACAAATGACCACCGATGTCTTGCCATATGAGGTTATGAAATTAAGGTTGTTAAATGCGGCGCATCAAGCGCTTTGTTATGTGGGCATATTGCTGGGTTACGAATTTGTACACGAGGCTATGGGAGACGCTGACATCAGCAAGCTGGTAACATTAATGATGGATGTGGATGTAACGCCCATATTAGCTGAAGTGCCTGGCGTGGACCTATCAGCATATAAGAAAACACTGATTGAACGTTTCGCCAATCCCGCTATAGGCGACCAGCTTTCGCGGATTGGCATATACGGGTCAACAGGGATCCCCAAATTTGTATTGCCATCAATCGAAGAACAGTTACGCTGCGGAGGGTCTATTAAATTCCTTGCCTTTGTAATAGCAAGTTGGATCCGTTATTTAGATGGCAAGGACGAGAAAGGCAAAACCATTACCATGAAGGACCCTAATGCCCCCAAATTACATGCAATTGCCATCAAATCCAATAAAAGCGCGGCACCTCTACTCCAGTTAAGGGAAATATTTAGTGAGGATTTGGCCAACGCGCCATTGTTTAAAGATACGGTCGGAAAATACCTTTCCGATTTTTATGAAAAAGGGGCCCGTGCTACCTTACGCGAAACTATAACCGGATAACAGATTAAATGTAGGGCAATGGATAGCAAACTTACTGGCAATTACGACAGCATCATTTTCGATCTCGACGGAACCTTTTGGGATAATACCAGCGGTTTTCCTTTTAAGTGGAACCTCTGGTAAATAAAGAAATAATGTTTTTTGAATTGTAGGGCTTGTTTAAATTTTATCCGGCTTATCCCCAATACTTCTTTTACCACCTAAAAATTGGTGTTGCATTGTACTTTTTGTATTTGTTGAAAAGGCAAACACTAAATTTATAGGCATAAAAGAAGCATTCGACAAAGAGAATTTCCAATTAAACAGTATTTGTTTTGAAAAACTGGTCGGGCGTATTTTTACACCCAGCCAGTTTTTAATTTGAAATATTAAAGCGTTTTTACACCACCGTCCAACACCAATTCTGCGCCTACCATATATTTAGAGGCATCTGATGCTAAATACAGGAAGCCTTCCGCAATTTCTTCTGAAGTGCCTAAACGTTTCACAGGAATCATGTTAGCAGCCATGTAATCTTTTAAGCCGGCAACTTTTTCTTTTGAGCCGCCAGATCTTCCAAATAAAGGGGTATCTATGGCACCCGGAGACAAAACATTTACCCGGATGTTCCTTTCCAGCAGTTCATTGGAAAAGCTTCTGGCCAGAGACCGCACTGCGGCTTTCGTAGCTGCATAAGCACTGTAAGTACTGAAGCTTTTTTCATTGGTGGCACTGGAAGTGAAAATAACGGAAGCGCCATCATTTAAGTAAGGCAAGGCCAGTTGAACAGAAAAAAACGCCCCTTTAAAATTAATGTTACTTACTTGGTCAAATAGTTCTTCGGTAAAATCCGCTAATGGTGCTGCAGAATCTACCCCTGCATTTACCACCAGCACATCAATCTTGCCAAGTTTTGCACTTACTTCTTCATACGTTTTTTTAATACTGTTTAAATCTGAAACATCACTTACGATGCTGATTGCTCCTTCACCTATAGTTTCTGCCGCACTGGTTAAAGTAGTTTGGTTGCGCCCGGTGATAGCTACTTTGGCGCCTTGTTGTGCAAATAATACGGCTGTTGCCAATCCGATACCGCTGTTGCCACCTGTGATAACAGCTACTTTGTTTTCTAACTTTTTCATTTATATTTTATTTATTGCCAAAGGTAGATAGCAAATGCTATATATTTGTGTGCAGTATACTAAAGTATAGCAGTATCAAAAATAAAGCGAAAATGAAAACAGAATGTGATTACGACAACGCTTGCCCAGAGATGAAATATATCCACGACACATTGTATGTCATTAGTGGTAAGTGGAAAATGCTCATCATTGTCTCCTTGAGAAATGGAAACAAGCGTTACCGGGAAATTGCCAAAAGCATACCCAATATCACTTTCAGGATGTTATCCAAAGAACTGAAAGAAATGGAGATGAACAA
The DNA here is from genome assembly GCA_964244955.1 of uncultured Sphingobacteriaceae bacterium. Taxonomy (GTDB): domain Bacteria; phylum Bacteroidota; class Bacteroidia; order Sphingobacteriales; family Sphingobacteriaceae; genus Mucilaginibacter_A. The sequence continues at coordinate 13,313 of CAXTKQ010000063.1, forward strand.
ACTGGTTTCAAGAACGGTTCAAAGCAGCACACCCGTTTCTGTAGATTACGAACTGACGGAATATTGCAAAACATTGTGGCCGCTGTTGGGCGAAATGATCAATTGGGGAAAACATCACCGAAAAGTTATATAAGTATTTCCTTAACTTTTATGATGGTTAATCCTTCTATAGCCATGGTTTTTTAGGTTGATAATAAACCCCGGGTCTGTAAACTGTTTCAGACCGTGTTTCTTGCCTTGTTCTATCATCCTAAACCGAAAGAATAAACCTTCTTTAAGCAGTTTTCGGCTTTTATGGTCGAAATAAGATTTCCCCCTGCGGTAAGAAATGACAAAACGCACAATTTAATATACTTCTGCTTTTAAAAAACCTGCTTTTTGTAAAGCTGCGCCTGTTTCATCGGGTTTTTGTGTACCAATCAACAGTTTGCTGCCATCTTTAAAAACCAATTGAATGCCTTGGTTTCCGGAAACGTTGTATGCTTTTCCTTTTCCAAACAAACCTAAACGCAAGCCCCAGCCACCATAATCTAATATTGGATTGTACTCTCGTACAAAAGCCAATCCGATTGTTTTTGTAGAAAAATTTATGAACTTGAGATGAAAAGGGAAAAGGCGGACACGGATATTTTCGGGGGTAATTACAGTTTCTAAACGACAGCTTAACAGGAGAATTGCAGCTAATACAGGAATAATAATTGCGCCAATATTAGCCAGGTTAAGGTATTCCTGAAAAGAAAAGTTGTGCAGTTTGCCTTTTTGTACAATAGTATAAATGGTGATGGCAAAAGCAAAAACCATAATCAGCCACAACCACCATTGCTTAAAACGTTGTGTTTCTTTAAATAAAACTTCGGTTTCCATTTGGGTTTATTTTACCTGGTTTACAAATTGTACAACCGCATCAACCAATTTCGGATCAATTGGCAAATCAGGGTTGCTGTAAGTTTTTATATTTTGTGCCCGGTCGGCAGGTGCTTGTTTTAACGCGTGGTTCATGCCTTCAACCAAAACCAAAGTTGCATCTTGTTTGGCTTTTTTTAAGTTTTGGGCATCGCCAACGCCCACTTGGATATCAGTTGTCCCTTGCACAATCAGCACCGGAATGTTTAACTTTTTAATCTCCGTTTGCGGGTTGTATTTGAACCAGGAAATAAGATAAGGCTGAACGCTGCGCCTAAACAAAGGCAAATTTCCGCCATCAGAAACCATCAAGCCCTTGGCCAAACTATCTAACTTTGCCACAGATGCTGTATAGATTTCGGGCGTTGCTTTTAACTGCTCCGCAATAATCTTTTCAGCCTTGTTGCCCGCACCGGAAACTGAAATGTAACCATCTGCTTTTTCTTTTTCCACGGCAACCATTCCAATTAAAGAACCTTCGCTGTGGCCTAAAATAACCACTTTAGAAAACCGCGGGTCATCCTTCAATAGTTTAACCAACGCACTGGCATCGTTTACAAAATCATCAAAATGCGTATCTGCTTCGCTTTTTGCAGAAGTACTTTTGCCGATTGCCCTTTTATCATACCGTAAAGTTGCAATTCCGGCTTTGCCCAAAGCATCGGCCAGCAAAAAGTAGGAATTTGCATTGATCAAACCGGCACTGTTTCCGTTTCTATCGGTAGCGCCAGAACCGGCAATTATCAACACCACCGGAATTTTACCAATACTGTTTTTAGGCATCAATAATGAGCCTGAAAGGCTGGCGTCCGGCAAACTTAGGTCAACAGGTGTTTCAGTTAAATTGGCATCAACCGTTAATGTCTTTTCTTCCTGAAACGGCTGAACCAACAAGCCGCCCATTTTATTTGCTGCGTCGAGGCTTATTTTCAACCCAAAAACACCATTGGCAAAAGTGGTTTTGTACAACGCAACAGACGAATTAAAGCTTTTAAATTCTGCACTTTTTATGTCGCCCAACTGCGCTTTGATCTGGTTCATGGTCGTACGCGTTTTTTCCAGCGGCAGTGCTGCCTGCATTTGTGCATTAAACTTGTTAAAAATACCTTCCGCATCTGCCTGGTTAAATTGGTTGATAAATTGGCCGACCGCTTCCTTGTAATTTGCAGGCTCGGTTTGTGCAAAAAGCAGACACGGAAAAAGTAGGGGTAAAAGAAGTAGTAAGGCTTTTTTCATGATATTTTATTGTTTGTTAGATGTGCTGATAAACTTGATGGATAATTATTTTAGAAAAGATTTCTGCAACGATAACCGAAACAACAAATCCCACAATTGCTTTGCTGCCTTTTAAATTGCATGAAATGGTAAAAGCGAAATACATTAAAGTAACCATCCAAATGGAAAGCAATGCAACGATCAAACCGGTGATTGCGATAACGGCAATATTATTTGCAGATGGAAACTGGTGCAAAGAAGGCACAAACCCAATCAAAGCAACAAACAACATCGGAAAACGTGCGAAAGCCAAAGTTCCGGCAACATCAATTATTCTGATTTTTGATTTTGAAAGAATGGAACCTGCAGCAAAAAAGATGATAGTTGCACTAAGCCAGGCATTAAGTTGTTCAAAAACATAGATGGATAATTTTGAAGGAAAACCAAAATGTGCATCAATTGCACCATCAAAATGAGTTTGGCTCAAATAAGATAGAATTAACGTAAGCAGCATCAGCAATAAACCAAAACCTAAAGCCTGCCAGCCGGCAACATATACAAAAGGATTAAACAGCCATTTTTTCATTTGGAATTATTAGTTTGTTTTTCGTTAGTTTCTATTTTCACAATTAAGTCATCCAACAAATTTCGTACAGATGGATAACTAAGGTTAAGTTTTTGCGCCATCACTTTTAAACTGCCGCTGCTTTTTACAAAATCAATGATAAAAGTTTGCTCTTCGGGCGTAAAACGTGCCAGCAAAGGCAAAACAAAGTCGCCGGAAACAATTGTTTCACAATTGCCGCAGATTAAACTTTTAACGTTTAAAGCTGATGAACAACTCGGACAAATATGTGGAAGTTTCTTTTGCATTGGTTTAACAATTGTACTACTTTTTTTAATATTATTAATACAAAACTAAATAATATTTATTTTTTATTGAAATACATTAAAATTGCTGTTGCAGATAAACTTTCTGTTTGGTTTGCAGGTTAAATACTTTAAGCTACTTTTAGCAGAAAAAACCATCAGAAATTATGACTTATACAGCCAATTCTTCCCGTTACCAAAATATGGAATACCGCCGCTGCGGCAAAAGCGGCATTAAACTACCGGCAGTTTCGCTGGGCTTATGGCACAACTTCGGCGATGTGGATGTGCTAGAAAATTTCCGCAATACGCTTAAAACTGCTTTTGACCATGGCGTTACGCATTTCGATTTGGCCAACAATTACGGTCCGCCAGCCGGTTCTGCCGAAGAAAATTTCGGACGGATTTTGCACGAAGATTTTAAAAGCTACCGCGATGAACTGATCATTTCTACCAAAGCCGGTTATTATATGTGGGAAGGCCCGTACGGCGAATGGGGCTCGAAAAAATATTTGGTTTCCAGTTTAGACCAGAGTTTAAAACGCATGAAGCTGGATTACGTGGATATTTTTTACCACCACCGCCCCGACCCGGATACGCCTTTGGAAGAAACGATGGCTGCGTTGGATTTGATTGTGCGACAGGGAAAAGCGTTGTACGTCGGCATTTCCAATTATCATCCGGAGGAAGCCGCAAAAGCGTTGTACATTTTACGAAAATTAGGAACGCCCTGCCTCATCCATCAGCCTAAATATTCGTTGTTTGAGCGTTGGGTAGAAACAGAAGGCTTGTTGGATTTGCTGGAAAAAGAAGGCGTTGGGTGCATCCCGTTTTCGCCGCTGGCGCAAGGTTTATTGACGGATAAATATTTAAAAGGCATCCCCGAAGATTCGCGCATTGCCAAAGGTGTTGGCTTTTTAACCGAAAACAACCTGACCGAAGAAAAGCTAAACCAGGTTAAACAATTGAACGATGTAGCCCAGCAACGCGGACAAAAACTGGCGCATATGGCCCTTTCCTGGATTTTGAAAGACCCGCGCGTAACTTCTGTCCTCATCGGTGCCAGCAAACCGGAGCAGTTGAAAGATTCTTTAAAATGTTTGGACAATACTTCTTTTAGCCAGGAAGAATTGAAATTGATTGACGGGATTTTGGGATAATAAATTTAGGGTGGTAAAAGAAGTATCAGGCTTTCTAATGCTTCTTTTATCACCTATTCTTAGGTTTTGGATTGATGCCGATGGCAGCACCTATGTAGAAAAAGAAAGATTGATCTATTTTTGATCCTACAATTTGCTCAGGAAATATTATTAGATGTTCTCCAAATTTGGGAGCTAAAAAAAGTGTTTTATTTAATTTATACCTTCCTAAATTAAATTCAATACGTGGCCCGCTTAAATTTCCAGCAGAACCATATTTAGTATTGTTCAAATTAAACTCAGGAGTAAGATCAAAGTAGATATCCTTTTCGGCCTTTTCGTTTCTTTTATAGTTCGGGATTATCTTGGCAAAAATTATATTATACAACCAGTATGGATAAATGGTAACACCTACGCCTGCTGCCAATACATTCAAATTCGAATTTCCGTATCTTCCATAAACAGAACTGTATGCAGCGGTTGCATTTAAAGAAATCAGTTTTCCTAAAGAAAATTCCCGCCTTAAACCAATGCTGCCATAAGTTGTAAAAACACTTCTTGTTTGCTTATCGCCAACACCAAAACGCGGAATAATACTCCAAACAGAACGATAAGCTTTGTAAGTCAGCGTATCTTGTGCAAAGGATGAAATAGCAACCGTTAAAAGCAGAAAAGTAAAAAGTGTTTTCATAAGCTTTGATTGATTTGAATCTTTTGTAAGATAGAAGTTTAAAGCTTACTTATTACTTTAATTAAAATTCAACCTATAAAAAAAGCCCTTCGTTTCCGAAGAGCTTTTCATTATAAATTTTAACAATCACCTACTGTGCAGCTTCCGGTCTTGGCGGCCTTGGCATCAAAGCTTTTCTTGATAATTTCAGTTTGCCTTGTTTATCAATTTCCAGCAATTTCACTTTTACCATTTCGCCAACTTCAAAAATGCCGTCCATCGTTTCGTAGCGTTTCCAGTCAATTTCCGAAATGTGCAGCAAACCGTCTTTGCCCGGCATAATTTCCACGAAAGCGCCAAAAGGCATAATCGTTTTTACTTTGCCTTCGTAAGTTTCGCCAACTTCTGGTTTGGCCACAATGTTGCGGATTCGCGAAACGGCAGCATCAATAGCAGCTTTGTTATCTGCAAAAATCTCGATGATGCCTTTGTTGTCCACTTCTTCAATGGCAATGGTGGCACCGGTTTCGCGTTGCATTTCCTGGATGATTTTACCGCCGGGCCCGATCACCGCACCGATAAATTCTTTGTCAATCGTCATGCTTACAATACGCGGCGCATGTGGTTTAAAATCTTCGCGAGGTGCGGCAATCGTTTTCTTCATCTCGTTCAGGATGTGCAAACGTCCTTCTTTCGCCTGGTCCAATGCTTTGATTAACACTTCGTTGGACAGGCCGTTGATCTTCAAATCCATTTGGCAAGCTACAATGCCTTTTTCAGTGCCGGTAACTTTAAAATCCATATCGCCTAAATGGTCTTCATCGCCCAAAATATCAGAAAGGATGGCGTACTTGCCTGTTTTTTCGTCGGTAATTAAACCCATTGCAATCCCGGAAACCGGTGAAGTGATTTTGATACCGGCATCCATTAAAGCCAAAGTTCCGGCACAAACGGTTGCCATGGAAGACGAACCATTGGATTCTAAAATATCAGAAACCACACGGATGGTGTAAGGGTTTTGATCAGAACCAGGCAAAACTTTCTTTAAAGAACGCATGGCCAAATTGCCATGTCCAATTTCCCTGCGGCCTGCGCCGCGGTTTGGCTTTACTTCGCCGGTAGAAAAACCCGGGAAGTTGTAGTGCAACAGAAACTTGCTGTAACCGTTGATGAACGCCCCGTCAATCATTTGCTCATCGGTTTTAGAACCTAAAGTAACCGAAGTTAAAGATTGCGTTTCGCCGCGGGTAAAAACAGCAGAACCATGAGCGGCAGGCAAGTAACCAACTTCGCTCCAGATTGGGCGGATTTGCGTAGTTGCGCGGCCGTCCAAACGTTTGCCTTCGTTTAAAACCAAATTACGAACGGCATCGTACTGCACATCGTGGAAATATTTTTTAGCTAATGAAACCTGAATTGGATCCGCATCTTCGCCCATCGTTGCAATATATTCGTCGCGGATTTTTTTGAAGTTTTCGCCTCTTTCATCCTTGCCGGATGCAGCAGCGGCAACGGCATAAGCTTTATCATAAGTAGCAGCAAAAACCGCTTCCCTCAACTCCGGGTTGCTGTTTTCATGGTTATAGGTACGCTTTTCGGTTTTGCCAACTTCGTTTGCCAGTTCAACTTGTGCGGCAACTTGTTTTTTGATGGCTTCATGTGCAAAGTTGATCGCTTCTACCATTTCGGTTTCCGCAATTTCGTTTGCTTCGCCTTCCACCATCACAATATCCGAAGCAGAACCCGCAACCATAAATTCTAAAGTTGCTTTTTCCAGTTCCGTCCGGGTTGGGTTGATGACTAATTTGCCATCAATTTTTGCCACGCGCACTTCGGAAATCGGCCCGTTAAAAGGGATGTTTGAAACGGAAATGGCAGCCGAAGCAGCCAAACCGGCCAGGCAATCCGGCATGATGTCTTTATCGGCAGAAATTAAAGAGATCATCACTTGGGTATCGGCATGATAATCTTCGGGGAATAAAGGGCGCAACGCACGGTCAACCAAACGCGAGATCAAAACCTCGTAATCCGACAAACGTGCCTCACGGCGCAAAAACCCGCCCGGAATCCGTCCGGTTGCTGCATACTTTTCCTGATAATCAACCGAAAGCGGTAAAAAATCCACGCCTTCTTTGGCTTCTTTGGAAGATACTACGGTTGCCAGCAACATCGTGTCGCCCATTTTTACCACCACCGAGCCATCGGCCTGCTTGGCCAGTTTTCCCGTTTCGATCTCTACAATGCGGCCATCGCCCAGATCAATTGTTTTTTTAATTACGTTCATTTTGTTGTTGTATCGGTTCGTTTTTCATCTTTAGAACGAACCTGTTTTTAGATAGATTTTACTTTTTTTTAAATTAAAAAAGCCATCTCCAGTTGGGATGGCTTTTTGGAGGAAATTACTCCGGGTTATTTTATAATATCCCTTAGTTCCAGTGTTTTGATGATGGCACGGTAACGGTTAATGTCCTTTTTAAACAAATAGCCTAACAAGGCCCGGCGTTTACCAACCAGTTTTTGCAAAGCCAACTGGGTAGAAAAATCCTTTTTGTTTGTTTTTAAATGCCCGGTTAAGTGGGCAATACGGGTAGTGAACAACGCCACCTGTCCTTCGGCAGAACCGGTATCGGCTGCACTTTGTCCGTGTTTTGCAAAAATCTCTGCTTTTGCTTCTTTACTTAAATACATTACCTGAATAATATTAAAGCGTATATAATTTTTGTGAACTGTGGCGCGAAGATAAAAGAAGTTAGTGTGTTATGCAAGTTGGGACCGATGCTTCTTTTATCAGGCAAAATTTGCTTTGTCATTTCGACCGTAGGGAGAAATCCTATTTCAACTACGTAGTTTTAACTACCGCTTTGAAGAAGATTTCTCCCTTCGGCCAAAATGACAGCATTTTAAAACTTCCGGTTTTCCCGGCTTTTGTCTGATGCTTCTTTTATCGGGCAAAATTTGCTTTGTCATTTCGACCGTAGGGAGAAATCCTATTTCAACTATGTAGCTTTAACCACCGCTTAGAATAAGATTTCTTTCTTTGGTCGAGATGACAGCACTTCCCGACTTCTTTTTAATGCATTTTAAATTTATTGCTGATCATGATATTCACATTGTGCTTGGCAAAATCATGGGAAATACGGTTGACCTGGTCTTCAGTCAATTGACTGCCGCTTTTGCCAGTGCTTTGTATAGTTAAGGCCGGAGAAATGGCATACGTTCCTTTTGTGGTATAGTTAATGGCGCGGGCCAGCAATGCTTCGTTTACATCACCAAAATCATGGGTAACATCATCAGATGCCTGAACGCCCGGATAAGTGACAGAACCTGGTGTCATCCCGGCATAATAACCGCCTTGGTTTGCCGAGTTCCTGGTTTCAAACTCCGGTGTGTAGTATTGGTAAGTGCCAATCGGTATAGCGAAGAAACCAACCGGTTTGCCATAAGTGGTGCTGCCAATCAATTGCACATTCAGTTCAGGGATTAAATTGTTGATGGTCAACTCGCTGGCTGAAGCTGTATTGCCGGAAACGATAAAAAACACACGGCTGATATTTAAACTTCCTTTTTTAGTAAAAACTTCCTGGTTGTTGGCTGGTTTAAATTCGCCGGGGTCTGTGGCGATATTGATAC
>CAXTKQ010000064.1:0-9409 GCA_964244955.1 uncultured Sphingobacteriaceae bacterium
CGTTTCAGTCCGCCGTCAACCATATCAAAATTGCGTTTCCAGGGCGTTACAATAGCTTCCAGATCGGATTTTGAATATTCCTTTGCTTCTTTTACAAACTCAAATTGTTCGTATTGATGGATGCCTTCAGTCAGGCGGACGGCGTAATCTTCAGCTTCCTTTGGTTTTTCGTTCCAGAAATCGGCCAAATTAAGCAATACATTCAGCCAGTCTTTTTTCGGGAAATACGTGCCGCCGTAAACCGGGCGCTGATCGGGCAAGCAGATACAGTTGAGCGGCCAGCCGCCGCGGTTGGTCATCAGTTGCACGGCGCTCATGTAAATTTGGTCCACATCCGGCCGTTCTTCCCGGTCTACCTTAATGCACACAAAAAAGCGGTTCATCACTTCGGCAACCTGCTTATCCTCAAAGCTTTCGTGCTCCATTACGTGGCACCAGTGGCAGGCAGAATAGCCAATACTGATGAGTAATAATTTATTTTCGTCCTTTGCTTTTTGCAACGCTTCCTGTCCCCAGGGAAACCAATCTACCGGATTGTTGGCGTGTTGCAATAAATAGGGCGAAGTAGAATTGGTGAGGCGATTTGACATGATGCTGTTTTTAGCGGTATAAAATTGGTGTTGTAGATACTACCAGAAAAGCAGGCGTTTGGTTTACTTTTTTGATTGGTAATTAAAGCTTAGTTCAAACAATCCGGCTTTCTACAATGTATCTGTTTTTCGAATACTCTCCTGTACTCGATCAAATTGTGCTATAAAAATGCTTAGTTCGGGATCAATCCAATTAAGCATATCTATAATGTGCTGCCTAACTGTATAAGTTGCCGAAAAATCAATACCAGTACCGTTAAAACAAATAGGCTCGTTATGATAAACACGGTTTCTAAAATTACGTACTGCATCAAGTTTAAGGCTAATACTTTTTCTGTTAATATTAGCAGGCTTATTTACAAAACATTGTAATGGTGCGCCACCAACCAACCTAAAATGATGCGGTTCAAAAAAGCTGCTCCAAAACCCAAATGGTTGTTCTGCAATAATTTTACCTGTAGAAACAGTACTTGATTTTCTTAAAATAACGTTTGCTGCACGCTGAACAGATACTTTTATAAAATACCCTGATCTCGCCAATTCTAAATTGTCCATAAACCCGTTCTGCTGATTTATAATCCAATCAGGATCATCAAAATAATTAGCAATCTGACTGTCCACGGCGTTTCTAAAAAATATTTCAAAGAGGTTTAGCAAGGGATATACGGCTTGCGATGCTTCAAGATTGATACCATACAACTTTTGTGCTTTTGAAGGAGAGCCATTACAAGCTACCAGAAACCTGTTAAGTCTGGCTTCAGAAAGAAAATATTCAAGTTTTTGATAGTTCAACTGTAGAAAAGGTTTTGGTTTATTCTGCTTGCATATGTACAACAATAGTTGTACATTTATATCGTAATACTTGGTCAAGCCTCTTTTTAGAAATAAAAACGTAACCAAGTTTAAGAACAAAAAGCCCTGGTTGTAAAAGCTGGGGCTTTTTTGTTGTCCTGCAATTTAGCCAATCTTCTTAATACCTTTACAATCCCAAAACATTAAAAGCCAGATACTTGTTGCAACACTAAAAACAAGTATATGACAGCAGTTAAAGCATACGCGGCCGAAAAAGCCGATCAACCGTTAGGCCCGTTTCAGATTGACCGGCGGGAACCGGGGGCTGATGACGTAGAAATTAAAATTTTATATTGCGGCGTTTGCCACTCGGATATCCACACAGCACGAAATGAATGGCAGGGAACACAATATCCGGTTGTGCCTGGACACGAAATTGTAGGAAAAGTTACCCGCATTGGTCAAAATGTTACCCGTTTTAAAACAGGCGATACCGTTGGCGTGGGTTGTTTTGTAGATAGCTGCGGCCATTGCAACAATTGCCAGGAAGACTTGGAGCAATATTGCGAAAACGGAAATACACAGACCTACAATTCGCAATCCCAAGATAAAAAAACGATTACTTACGGCGGCTATTCTTCGCACATTGTGGTTACCCAACATTTTGTGCTGAATGTTTCGGATCAATTACCGTTGGAAAAAGTTGCGCCGTTGTTGTGCGCCGGTATCACCACGTATTCGCCGTTAAAACATTGGGGCGTAAAAGCGGGCGATAAAGTTGCCGTAGTTGGTTTGGGCGGATTAGGGCACATGGCGGTGAAACTGGCTGCATCTATGGGTGCCGAAGTTACAATGCTAAGCCGTTCTCCTAAAAAAGAAAAAGATGCGCAGGAATTGGGCGCGCACCATTTTGAGCTGACGACCGACCCGGAAAATATGAAGAAGCTGGCCAACTCTTTTAACTTTATCATTGATACGGTTTCTGCCAAACACGATTACAACGAGTATTTGGCTTTATTGAAAACCGATGGCGTGATGATTCTGTTGGGCGCCCCGCCAAAACCATCTGACGTTAGTGCTTTTAATTTAATCGGAGGCCGCCGCAGTTTGGTTGGTTCTTTGGTTGGCGGAATTAAAGAAACGCAGGAAATGCTGGATTACTGCGCCGAACATGGCATTACTTCGGATGTGGAAATGATCAAAATTGACCAAATCAACGAAGCTTACGAACGCACGTTGAAAGGCGATGTGCATTACCGTTTCGTTATTGATATGGCTTCGCTGAATTAGAAACCAAAAAATAGGGCATAAAAAAAGCATCCCGAAATTTCGGGATGCTTTTTTTATGCAGTAAAAATCAATTTATTGAACCACTTTGCGTTTGTACACGGTATGCGTTCCAGCACGCGATTTTCCTTTATCAGTTTCGTTGCCAACAACATAACCAGCACCTGCACCAAGCGCACCGCCAATTAATGCACCTTTAACACCATGGCCAATTAATGCACCGCCCAACGCACCGGCACCACCGCCAATCAACGCACCTTTTGCGCGTTTAGACATTCCCCTGCGGTTTTTAGTGGTATAAACATACTTTTTACCATGCTTGTAATAAGTGTGCTTAACGGTTTGGGCCTGTACAAAAGTCCCGGTAACAGCAGATAGCGTAAAAAATACGGCAAAAATCAAAATCAGTTTTTTCATGAGTTGGTTTGTAATTTTTTATAATGATAGCAGGATAAACAAATACCTTGCCTGTTTAACGTAAAGTATTTGTCAAGGTTTAGCAGTTGTGGTTTTTGCACCAATTTTATGCCGATAAAAGAAGCATCAGCCTAAACCTGCCAGCCTGTCTTCTGCAACCCGTTTTAAAAACACAAACACCAAAGCTGTTGCAATCGCCCCGAAAACATGCCATAAAAAATGCGTGCCTGCCGGAAGCAAAGCCCAACCATCGGCAACGCGAAAGAACAAGGCAACCCCGAAGGAAATTAAAGCGGCAACAATAAACCGCCAATTGTGCCCTTTCATTTTAACCAGCAGCAAAACCAGCGGCAGCAAAACCATCAGCACCATGGCTGCATAATTTAAGCTGATGCCTACTTGCAGGTTATTCCCGTGCATCAGCTTTCTCACCTGCACTTCAATCAAAATAAAAACAATCAGCGCGATGATGCCGACAAACCATTTCCCCGAAAATTTGATCCAAAAATAAATGCTGGCCAATAAACACAAGATAGTAATCGGCAGCCAATCCATCATTATAAAAACCGGAAAACGGCGCAAACCATGGTAAAGCGTTCCGCCGATACTGCCGATCAGCAAGATCCAGGAAGCGATGCTGAGGAAAATATAGTGTTTGGAAAAGCCCTTTAACCGGAAAATCCAGTAAAGGGCCAAGATGAAAAAGAAGCCGGAAGTGATGGTGTTTAACGGTTCGAGGAAATGGTGGTTGAGGTTTGTTTCGGTATAAACCATTCCACCATCAAGGGGATGTTGCATCGTTATTAAGCTTTTAGCCGTTAGCAATCAGCTTTCGGCAAAACCAAATCGTTAACTCTAAACCACGTTATTTTGGTAAAATTTGACTTTGGCTATTAGCTGAAGGCTGAAAACTGATAGCTATCCTAAACCTTCATTTTTTGTATAAAAAATTCCAGTGTTAAGCCCCAGGCCAGTTCGGCGGCATCGGCATTAAAACTTGCCCGCTCATCACAAAAGAAACCATGGTCGGCATCAGAAAATTCTACATTGATAAACTGCTTGCCAACTTTGGTCAGCTCGCTTTTAACGGTTTCAATTTGTTCTTTCGGGATGTGCTGGTCTTTTCCTCCCCAAAAAAACAAATGCGGTGCGTTGATGGCAGCAGCCCGTTTAATTAGGTCAGGCGCAATCCCGGCACCATAATAGGAAGCTACGGCTTTAAACGGAAGCATGGTATTGGCCAAAAAACCAACGCGGCCGCCCAGGCAATAGCCGGTTGCCACAATTTTTCCGTTTTCTACCTGCGAACTTTTTTCCAGCCAGTTCCAGGTTGCCTGGATATCAGCTTCCAGTCCTTCCATAGTAATCGCCTGCATATGTGGCATTGCCGACTGGAAATCGGTATAATCAATTTCAATTCCGGGTTTGGCAGAACGGTGAAAAAGCTCGGGCGCGATGACAAAGTAACCTTCATCGGCAAAGCGGTCGGCCAGTTTGCGGATATGGTGGTTGACGCCAAAAGCTTCCTGAAATAAAATTAAACCCGGGAACGGGCTTTTGCCATGGGCCGGAATTGAAGTATAAGCTTGCATGGTTGTTCCGTCGGCAACCGGTAACTGCACAAAATTTTGTAATCCTGACATATATTTTTTATTGATAAAAGAAGTATCAACGGCAAAAAGTTTGACAGCATGCTTCTTTTATGACCTAAAAATCAGGATTGATGGCCTCATACTTTTAAAAAGCCAGCGACTCTTTATCCGAAAACAAAACCTCCTTATCAATCAAATCCATAATTTCGGTATCCACGTTTTCATCAAACTTGCGGGCAAACAAATCATCCGAAGCTAAAATCGCTTGCAAATCATTTTTGTCCAAAATTTTAGGATGTGCACTGTTTGCTTTCGGCCAAATGGTAAAACGTTTTTCGCTGTTTTCGATACTGTTTAGCAGCTTTTCGTCTTTACTGTTGCCAATAATCATCTGCACAAACAGCTCATCGGCCACAAACGTGTTGCGGTGAAAATGCAGGTATTCAGGATGCTGGTCGTTATAATCCAAAATATAATCCAGCGCATATTTATCCAAATTCCACCAAGTTTGGCCGGTGTAAGGCTTCATTCCGTTCGGCATTTTCCTTTTTAAAAAAGGAAGATAAGTGGACAATAAATTCATGGATTTAGAGCCGAAGAACTCGTACCATTTGTTGCCGAAATAATATTTATCAACCCGGTACCAGCCGCCGCGGTCGCCGCCCGGCCATTTTTCATAATTGGGGATCGGGAAATAATTGATGAAATTAGAATACTTGCTGTTTTCAAAAAAACGGTCAATCTGTGTGTTGCTTTTGATGGGATAATCCTGGCCGCTCAGCAACATGATCCGGTCGAATTGGGTGGAAGCATCATGCACAGCGCGCATACCGGCCAAAAAAGGTTTAATCACGCCGTAACCGCCCCATTTTGCATCAAACCGCTGAATAAAATGTACAACTGCGCCAAATTCTTTTAAGGTTTCAAACTGAGAAAATTCTGCTTTTAAGTCAATATGGATAAAAAATTCGGAAGTGCCATCGTTCAAACGCGAGACCAAACGGTGGAGTTGGTTCGGGCTTTTATGGGCCATGATGATGTATGCTTTGTTCATTCCTTGTGATAATTTTATTGTGTAATTGTATTAACTGATTGCTTGGCATTGGTGCAAAACAAGCAGTATTTATTAATGCTTTTTTTAGCAGGTAAAAAACAGTAAAGGTTGATTTTTGGATATACGAAATACTGTTAACAAGGATTTTTCTATCATACAAATTTGAAATAAAATCCAATTTTTATTACGCGAAAAAAAGGATCAGTAAATATTTTAAACGTAAAGTATAAAGTTGTTGGGCAATTGCTTTTAAAAACTTGGGTTGCATAAATTTTATAAACCTGATGCCTGTTTTTATGCCGGTAAAAGAAGTATTGGTGGAAAATGGTTTGAGGGAAAGTTGCCTTTTTTAAAGTAACGGGGAGAAAACGTTTTTTAATTTAAAAGATACTTGCAGGTTGGACAAAAATTGCATCCGTAATTTTTAATAATTACATTGCCGTAACATTTCCTCTAAATATTGCTCTAACCAAAAAAACACCGATAAAAGAAGCATGCTAAGTATCCGTAATATTGTGAAACAGTACGCCGGGCACCGGGCGTTGGATAATGTAAACCTGGAAGTTGAAACAGGAACCATCTTTGGTTTGCTTGGGCCAAACGGTGCCGGCAAAACTTCGCTGATCCGCATCATCAACCAAATTACGGCACCGGATTCGGGCGAGGTATATTTCAACGGTGAAAAGCTCAACCAGTCGCACATCGAGCGCATTGGCTACATGCCCGAAGAGCGCGGTTTGTACAAAAAAATGGAGATCGGCGAGCAGTTGGTTTACCTGGCGCGCTTAAAAGGTTTGGAAAAAACCGATGCCGAACGCCGCATCAAAACCTGGTTTGAAAAGCTGGGCATGGGCGATTGGTGGGGCAAAAAAATCGAAGACCTTTCTAAAGGCATGCAGCAAAAAGTGCAGTTTGTAAGCACCGTTTTGCACAACCCGGAATTGATAATTTTAGATGAACCTTTCAGCGGTTTCGATCCGGTAAACGCAGAAATTATCAAAGACGAAATTTTGGAACTGAACCGTAAAGGCGCTACCATTATTTTTTCGACGCATCGGATGGAATCGGTAGAGGAACTGTGCGACTCAATTGCTTTACTCAACTTGTCGCACAAAATTTTGGACGGGCCGGTAAAAACCATCCGCAATTCGTACCGCAACAATACTTTTAAAGTAGAATTTTCGGGGAAACTGGATTTCGACGGAACAGAACCTTTTGAATTGTTGCAGCACACTTCCGGTGAGGAAACTGAATTAATCCAAATAAAACTTAAAGAAAAACATACGGTAAACGAAGTATTGCAGTATTTGATACCGAAAGTAAGCATCCAAAAACTGGAAGAAACAATCCCGACGATGAACGAAATTTTTATACAAAAAGTAAACCAAAACCGCAAATAGCAATTATTGCCATGAACAAAACTTTACTTATCATCCAGCGTGAATATTTGGCGCGGGTAAAAAAGAAATCGTTTATCCTGATGACTTTTTTGGTTCCGGGGTTGATTTTGGCGATGTACGCCGTGATTTATTTGATTGCGGCCAACAGCGACAGTTTAAATAAAACCCGCGAAATTAAGGTAATTGACGAAAGCGGCGTTTTTGCAGGGAAATTGAAAGACCATAAAAACATCCATTTCAGTTCGTTAAGCCAATCGTTGGCTGAAGCCAAAAAAGCGGCCAAAAAGAACGAGGATTTGTTTGTCCTTTTCATTCCCAAAGATTTATCGGCTAAAAACAGCGTCCAGATCTTTTCTGAAAAGAAACCCAATTTTGCTTTGGTAAACGAAGTAGAAACGCAACTAAACACGATCGCGACCGGCAATAACATGGCAGCAGCGGGTATTGATGTGGTTAAGTTAAGCGGCTTGAAAAGCAATATCTCCGCAGAAACTAAACAATTAACGGACGAGGGCGAGAAGGACAGTAACCTGGCTTCGGCTTATGGGATCGGCGTTGCTTCGGCTATCCTGATTTATATTTCGCTGTTTATTTACGGCGCACAAGTGATGCGCGGCGTGATCGAAGAAAAAACCAACCGGATTATCGAAGTGATCGTGTCTTCGGTAAAACCTTTTCAACTGATGCTGGGCAAAATTTTGGGCGTTGGCTTGGTTGGCTTAACGCAGTTTTTGTTGTGGATCGTCCTTTCTACCACCGTTACCAACATCGCCGAAAAAGCTTTTACCAAACACGAAACTGCTGTTGAACAAAGCAATCAAACCCAAATTAAAGGTGGTAAAAACAGCACGGGGCAAGCGCAGCCGCCCATTGGCAACCCGGTGATGAGTTTTTTGAACAGCCTGAAAGGGGTGAATTACCCGTACATCATCGGCTGTTTTATCTTTTATTTTTTGTCGGGATACTTGCTTTACAGCGCCTTGTTTGCCGCCGTTGGTTCGGCGGTGGATAGCGAAACGGAAACGCAGCAATTTATGTTCCCCATTACGTTGCCGCTTTTGTTTACCTACATTTTATCGTTTGCTTTTTTGGTCAACAACCCAGACAGTTCGCTGGCGTTTTGGCTTTCGGTTATCCCGTTTACGGCGCCGATTGCCATGATGGTGCGCGTTCCGTTTGGCGTTCCTGGTTGGCAACTGGCTTTATCTATGCTGATGATGGTTGCCGGGTTTTTGTTTACCACTTGGGTTGCCGCACGGATTTACCGCGTTGGCGTGTTGATGTATGGCAAGAAAGCAAGTTATAAAGAGCTGGCCAAATGGTTTTTTTATAAAGAGTGAGAATATTTTCAACAAACGTTTCCACCAATCCAACTAAAGCTTATTTATTTTTTAATTTTAGATATGAGCAATGAAATCAGAATTAAGCATTTAGAACAATTGACAAGCTACACAAGTGGAATGCTGATGATGGCATTGTTTACTAGTATTTGGACAGCTATCGCTTATAGCGGATTGAAGCACAGCCCTTATCAATTTGCTTTAATTTTATTTCTGTTTGTAATTTTGCTATTAATTGGATATGCCATTAAGTTTTTAAAAATGGCAAAGCGTTATTCAGAACAAAGTGTCAAAACTGTTTCGGAAGCAGATAAAAGACGCGACAAGCGATTTATGATAATTTTCATTGCTGAAGGCGTGGGTATTTTTGTTGGAATCAATATTGTAATCAATTTAGGGTATCCAAACCTCGTTGTTCCTGTAATAGCTTTAGTTGTAGGATTGCATTTTTTCCCATTGGCCAGATTGTTCAAACGAACACAGGACTATTACCTGGCTGTATGGTCTACCATTATAGCTGTTTGCGGGATGCTATTTTCCATCTATGGCATATTCACTAATTCCTGGACGATTGCATTTGTTGGCGTAGGAATGGCAGTAACTACTTCTGTTTATGGATGCCTTATGTTAATCAGAGGTCTTAAAGTTCAAGTTTAGAATGAATAAGAATTAAAAAACACGAAAATTATTTCAGCATCTTCGGTTTATGAACCAACGCATCGCCGTGATGGACCTAGGCACCAACACTTTCCATTTGCTGATTGCCGAAAAAGCGGAAAACGGGTTTCAAACGATTTTGCACCTGACAGAAGCGGTAAAGCTGGGCGAAGGCGGCATGAAAAACGGTTTGATTACTGCCGAAGCGTTTGAACGCGGCCTAAAAACCATGCAGCTTTTTGCCGAAAAAATAGCGGTAAAAGAAGCATCAAGGGTTCGG
>CAXTKQ010000064.1:9419-13852 GCA_964244955.1 uncultured Sphingobacteriaceae bacterium
GCGGTGGCAACTTCGGCCGTAAGAAGTACCAAAAACGGGCCAGATTTTATCCGCGAAGTGAAAAGCAAAACCGGGATTGAAATTGAAGTGATTGATGGTTTGCAGGAAGCGGAACTGATTTACAAAGGCGTAAAAAGTTCGGGGATTTTATCGGCAGAAAAAGCGTTGATCTTGGATATTGGCGGCGGCAGCGTGGAGTTTATTTTGTGCGATGAACGGGAGGTTTACTGGAAACAAAGTTTTGAAATTGGCGCGCAACGGTTGCGGCAACTTTTCCATCAAACCGATCCGATGACGGAAGAAAACATCCGCAAGCTGAACAATTATTTAGAAGAACAATTGCAGCTACTGTTTTTATCGGTTAAAAATTGGGATGTGCAGCAACTGATTGGTTCTGCCGGTTCTTTTGAAACGTATGCAGAAATGATTGAGGTTGAAAAAGGAAACGCCTTTAACATCCAAAACATCAAATCTTATGATTTTGAAATGGATGAATTTAATGCAATTGCCAATTGGCTAAAGCAATCCAGTCACAAAAAAAGGATGGCTAAAAGAAGCATCATTCCACTGCGCGTTGATATGATTGTGGTGGCTTCTTTGGTTACGCAGTTTGTACTGCAAAAGCTGCAAATTAAAAAGTTGGCGATGACTACTTATTCTTTGAAAGAGGGTGTTTTGGCGGAAGAAGGCTTTCAGCTTTCAGCAAATAGCTGATTTCAAGTTTTCGAGTAAAATAACCGATAGAAAGGTAGCTGAAAGCTAACGACTAATTTCTAAAAGTTGCTGATACAACTTCTCCGTTGGCAAACCAACCACATTGGTATAAGAACCTTCAATTCTTTGAATGCCAACTAAACCAATCCATTCCTGAATGCCGTAAGAACCGGCTTTATCAAAGGGATTAAAATTTTCTACATAATACCGGATTTCCTCATCTAATAACGGGCGAAAAAGCACTTCGGAAACATCAAAAAAAGTGTTTTGCTGCTGTTTGTACAACAAACTTACACCAGTAATCACCTGATGTTTTCTGCCAGATAAGAGTTGCAGCATCGCAATCGCATGTTCCGGTGTTTCCGGTTTTCCCAGGATTTGATTTTCTACCGAAACGATGGTATCTGCGGTAATCACGATTTCATCTTCGATCATTTCATCAAAAGCGGCCGCCTTTTTTTGGGCGATAAAAACAGCAATCTCTTCCGGTTTCAAGTTTTCGGGATAAGATTCGTCCACTTCTTTTAAAACGATGCGGAAATTGAAATTCATCAAGCGTAATAACTCTTGCCTTCGCGGCGATTTGGAAGCGAGGATGATGGGCGGGAAATTTTGCATGATGCTTCTTTTATCGTATAAATTTCAGGAAAGATTAGAAACTCGTCGCGTTTTCCTTCATCCATTTATCCTGGATTTTTAACACCTTTTCGATCACATCGCGTACGCAACCTCTTCCACCTATAACTGGTGAAATATATTCGGCAACAGCTTTTACTTCTTCACAAGCATCAGCCGGACAAGTGGGCAAACCTACTTTTTTCATGATGTCCAGGTCAGGGATGTCATCGCCCATGTACAAAATTTCTTCCGGGTTCAGTTTCATGTCTGCTACAATGCGTTCAAAAACTTCCAATTTATGGCTGATCCCCAAAAAAACATCTTTCACACCCAAACCATTCAACCGCGATATAACGCCTTGAGACCGCCCTCCGGAGATAGCCGCAACATAATAACCGGACTTAACCGCATGGCTAACTGCATAGCCATCTTTTACATTAAAATGCCGCATCTGGTCGCCGTTCTCGGCCACAGTAACATCGCCGTTCGTTAAAACGCCATCCACATCGAGGATAAACGCTTTGATATTTTTTAGTTTTTCAAGGTACATTGGGAGGAAGTTGTGGGTTTTCAGGTACGAGGTTTGAGGTACGGGTTTCTGAACATTGAACCGGCAACAGGAAACCAAAACCGGCAACTGAATTACTGGTTATCGCGCCATTCGTAAGCCCAGGCAGTTTGGATTTGCTCCAGGTGGCCTTCGTTGCTTTCTTCTCGTTTGCCAACAAAATTGGGCAGCGTCAACACCCATTCTAAAAGATCGGTAAAGCGTACACGGTAAATTTTAGAATCGTTAAAATCATCGCCAAATTTCTCGTACAAACTCATGGCAATATCTTCGTAATCGTTCCAATGAATGGGCAGGGCAAAATCTTTATCCAACATAATTAATTTGAGTTTTAATGACCCAGGAATTGAGACTGGTCAGGAATGGTTACTTCAATATCGCCATCAATCATCACGCACTGGCAACCTAAACGGGAAGTGATGCGCGGGTTAACGGCGCGGTCTATAAAATCTTCTTCTTTGTCGGATATTTCCTGCACATTGTCCATGCCTTTGTTCACGTAAATGTGGCAGGTGCTACAGCCGCAAACGCCGCCGCAGTTATGCTGCAGGTCAATACCGTTTTCCAAACAAACATCCAATACAGATTCTCCTTCGGCAATCGGCAGCACAACGGATTGCACTCCTGCTTCTTCAAAGTTAATCTTGACGTTATAAATTTCCATTGCACGCAAAAGTAATAATTTTAGTTCAGGCTGAAGGCGGTTCGTCCATTTTGATAATACCCTGACTGAGCAACGTGTACAACTGCTGCCACTCGGGCTGTTGCTGCAACAATTCTAAATGCGCGGCCATCGTTTGCTCGTCTCGCCTTTTCGCCGGCCCGGTTTGTACTTCAGCCGGTAAAAAGGCTTGTACTTTGGATGCGGTTTCGAGGATCAGCGGTTTGATCAAATTAAAATCCATTTGCTGTGCCGAAAGTAAATCGTCAGCAATGGCGTACAAAAAATTAGGAAAATTGCAGGCAAAAACAGCAGCCAAGTGCAAGGTTTTACGTTGTGCCGAATCAATATAAGTTACATTATTGCTGATGGTTTGCCCAAGATCGAGCAACAACGCCGTACTGTTTTTATCGGTACTTTCTATGCAAAGCGGCACGGAACGAAAATCCAATTCGCGCGTTTTGGAAAAGGTTTGCAGCGGATAAAAAACGCCGCAAGTATCAAAATACTTTTCCAAAGTTTGCAAATTGACCGAGCCGCAAGTATGCACAACCAATACATTTTTTATAGGGATAAAAGAAGCAACCGTTTCAACCGCGTCATCTTTTACGGAAATGATACTTAAGTCAGTTTCTGGATAAATTTCACTTAAATCATCAACCGGTTCGGCTTTTAAATGATACGCCAGCAAAGCCGCATTTTGCAGATCGCGGCTCCAAACCTGAATGATACGATGACCGGCATTTTTAAGCGCAGCGCCTAAATGTGTGGCCACATTGCCCGAACCAATTAAAGTGATGCGCATTTTTAATGTGGTAAAAGAAGCATTACAATTTTATTCTTTGGTCAAACACAAATGGGCCTGTTTTGATGATCTTGATAAACTTATAATCGTTATGCAAAGGATTGATCAGATAGTTTACCTCTTCTTCTATAACAGACGACGGAACTTCCATCACGGCTGTTTTATTTTCCCTGAGCCATTTCTCGCCAAGCGTTTGGGTAAACGGCATCTGGTAAAATTCTTTCCAATCCTTAGGCAACTCGTTTAAACTTATTTTTTCCTTTTCAATTTTATCATTTATGTTGATCGTCATGATGCTAAAAATCTGGCTTAAACCTAATTGGCCACGGTGTACAACGTTTTCCAAACAAGCCAAAGAACGATTGGAAGCAGTATAAATTATCTCCGTTTTATTAGGGTTCCATCTTGCCGCCCTGCCCGATGCTTTCAATGCATCCGTATAAACACTTAAAGTAATCCTGTAAACCAGCATCTTTAGGCTAAATCGCCATAAGCTATTCGGATCAGTTCTTCTTCGATCAAACCAATTCCGGTTATGGTGTCCATCATTTCAAACGGAATTTGGTTGCCTAAACCGTAAGCAGAAACCGTAAGCCAATTATGAAAAGCCTGCGGTGTGCCAAAAACTTCAATCCCTTTTTCAAACAAAGCAAAAGATTTTAACAGTTTTTCGCTCAAAGCTGCATCCAGTTTCAATTCGTTACGGTTGTAGTTCTGAATCGTTTTTACCGTAGTTTTGAAAGTTTCCTGAAATTCATCCTGACTAAAACCAGATAAATCAAGAAAATCTAAAGCAGCTTTGGCATCCAATCCTTTTTTAGAACCGGTTAATAAACTGATCGGGTTGGCATATAAAGGTTGATAAACCGCACATGCTTCCTGAAATGTGTTTTGGGGATTTGTATCGGCAGCAATGCCAGTATTTTTTTCTCCTGCGGAAACTTTACCAGCAGCTTTTTTTGATGTTATTTTCTCTTCAGACATCGCCTTTTTATTTAAATCAAAAATATAGAAATATTTCTTTTAATAACAGAAATATTTCCAAATATGTTTAAATAATTTAATGC
>CAXTKQ010000064.1:13862-21529 GCA_964244955.1 uncultured Sphingobacteriaceae bacterium
GCATTACAGTTTAAAAGCTTGCCGGCCCAGCAATTTCCAGTTGCCTTTTTCTTTCACCCAAACCAGCATTACACCGATGTTTACGTTTCCCGGTTTTCCGCCGTCGTTGGTTTGTGCCGAAAGTTTGTGCCGAACGATGGCAGTTTTATCTTTGATAACAATGGTTTGCTCGGTTAAATCCATCGTTACAAAATCTGATTGCCCGCTTACGATGGCATCTACAAAAGCAGCTTTATCCTGTACTTTTCCACTGGAATGACCGTAACTCAATGCATCGGAACTGATATTTTCTAATGCCGTTTTGTTACCATCAATCATTGCTTTCTTTAATGTTTCCACCGCAGCGGCAACCTGCTTTTCTTCTTTGCTTTGTGCTTTTACAGAAATGGAGAAAACACTTAGAAATAGTAAAATCAGGCCCACTGTTTTTTGCATGGTAAAAGAAGTATTGCCGTTTAAGCAGTTTTCAATTCTTTGTTTCTGCGGAAGATAGAAAGCAAAAAGCCAATTACCATAATAATTGTGCCCGACCAAAAGAAATTGATGGAAGGAAACTCGATCGCTTTTATCACGATATATGGTTTTTCGCCTTCGGGTTTTACATAAGTGGTAATTTCCAGTTTGCCTTTTTCGGGCAAAATGTTAGAAAAGCGCACTTTCAAATCGGCACTGTCTACCTTTTTACTAAAATCAAACTTGTTGCCGCCTTTGATCATAAAAACCGGTTCTGTGGTAAATATTTTGCCATTGCTTTGCACTTCCAACTGTGCACCAACAGAAACATCGTTTTTAGCCAGCGGAATGTCGCGCACTTTGGCGTCTTTGTTCAAAGCTTTTAAAATGATCAAACCGGCGCGGTAACGAATGGTATCGCCGATGTTCATTTCGTGGGCAACCGGTTTGGCGTATTCTTTATCTTCGTTGGCTTCGGTGTGGCCTTCGTTTTCGGCGGTCTGGTCGTCCTGAAATTTCATCGGCCAGGCAATGCTCACGTAAGAATACATATCTTTAAAAACATAGTGGCGTGTGTCCGGCGAAGAAACCAAACCCATTTTACGGTTGGCCTGCGCGTTGGGCAGCAAGTTGAAATTTTCGATTACTTTACCGGTTTTATCATCAATACGTTTGTAATTAACTTTAAAATAATGGTTTGGCCCGTTTAAAGAATCGCCGACATAAGTTGCCGTGTAAGGGCCGATTTTAGTTGGCGTATTAAAATCCAAACGTAGGTTTTCGCGCGAATTTCCAACCTTTTCAAATTCAGTCCCGAAACCAACGCCACTGTTGTTGATGGTAATAACGCGACTCGTTCCCGTAGAAATAACGGCGCCAACCAACAACAAAGCAAAACCGATATGCGCCACTGCCGAACCAACCAGCTTTGTTTTGCCTTTAAAAATATCGGCCAGGTATTTGGTATTGGCCAGCACGGCATAAACCGAGCCGAAAATAACCAGCATATAAACCAAATGGGTGTGGTAAAGGCCGGACAAAACGATAATAACGGCACTGATTAAAGCCGCAAAAAACAGGTAAACCAAAGAACGGATCAGGAAAGTAGTTGCATCCGAACGTTTGTATTTCAAAAATTGCGCGAAACCCATCAGCAGCGTAATTACGACCGCAAAGGAAGATTGCACAATATTGTACAACCTTACCGGTTCCGTTGGCGGTGCAGTTTTTGTTCCGAAAACAGCATTCCAAACCGGAATTGAAGTAACAATAACCAATTGCAAACAAGACAAAGCCAGGAAAACGGCGCCTACAAACATCCAAAATTCGCGCGAGTAGGTTTCTTCATCTTTTTTGGTGATTGGAAGTTCTTTCCAACGGGTAACAAGCAGCCAAACTGAAATTGCGATAAAAGCAAACAGGAAAACCAACAATTGCCAGGTCATGCCCAAGTCGGTAAAAGCGTGGACAGATGTACTGCCCAAAATGCCGCTTCGCGTTAAAAAAGAAGCATATATAACCAGAATGAAACTGATAATCACCAGGAATGCTGCTGTGAAATAAGAATGGCCGGTATTTTTATAAACGATTAAAACGTGCAGACCTCCAATCAAAGTTAACCAGGGGATAAAAGAAGCATTTTCCACTGGGTCCCAAGCCCAAAAGCCACCAAAGTTTAAGGATTCATAAGCCCAAAAGGAACCCATAATGATACCTGTTCCCAAAACCATCACCGCAAAAAGCGAGTAGGAAATAGCAGGCTTGATCCATTCTTTATACCGGCGCTGCCATAAACCGGCAATCGCGTAAGCAAAAGGAACCACCATCGAAGCAAAACCTAAAAACAACGTTGGCGGATGGATCACCATCCAATAGTTTTGCAGCAAAGGGTTTAACCCGTTTCCGTCTTTTATGTAGTTTAAATAATCCGGCCGACTAAAAACCGGACCTTCAATCGCGTTACGCAGTAAAATAAATGGCGAACTGCCTACGCGGGTACCGAACAATTCTACGCCAATCAGCATCGAAGCCAAAAACACCTGCGACAAAGCCACAATGGTCATCACGGGGTTTTCCCAAGATTTCGCTTTCCAGATCAGGATGTTTCCCAGCACGGCCTGCCAAAATCCCCAAAGCCAAAAACTGCCTTCCTGCCCATCCCAGTAACTGGAAATGATATAGTAGACCGGCAGCGTACGCGAAGAATGCGCCCAAGCGTAATGGTACTCGAACAGGTTGGTGTAAATGATGTAAAACAAACAGGCACCAATACCAACAACCGAAAATGTGTTGATAAAATAGCCGTAACGAGCCAGCTTTCTCCAGGAGTTATCGAGCTGGTTTTTATTTACCGTAGCGAAGTAATAACTAACTGCTGAAAAAAGTGCCGAGCCGAATGCCAGAATGATAAAAAACTGGCCGAGCTGCCCCGGCAAAAGGTGCTCTCCTTTATATTGAATATCCATTAAAGAAATTTAAATTGAAGCTTGTTTGGTTGCGTTTGCCTCGGTAACTTCCACTTTGTCCTGTGTATATTTGGAAGGGCATTTCATCAGGATTTTTGAGGCGTGAAACTCGTTGCCCACCATTTGCCCGGTCAGCACAATTTGTTCCGATCGTTCAAAATCCTGCGGTTTGGTGCCGGTGAACACAATTTTGCATTCTTCGCCTTTGTTGTCTTTCATAAAGAAAGAAAAATAGTTGGCATCTTTTTTAGCGTCGTAAATCAATTGTTTGTCTTTATTGAGATGGCCGACTACGTGCAACTCACTATGGGTTGTTTTAGCTTCGTTAAAAGAACCGTAAGTACTCGTATCTGCATAAGTACTAATGATGATACAGATAGCAACGGCAATAATGACGATACCTAATATTGAACTTTTTTTCATCTGAAGAATCCTTGGTTTTAATAAGCATACAAAAATACAAAACAAAGTCCGTAATCTTTTTTTTAGGGTTTCTATCTCATATTTAGAATCGTTCTAAACAAAAAGAAGCATTTTCCATAAATTGGAGGATGCTTCTTTTATCGGATAAAAATATCAGTTTAGAAAATCACGACTCTTAGCTCAGAGATATTATACGCTCATACAATCTGCAATCCTAAGTAAAATATTAACTATTCAACTTTAAATACAAAAAGCTGTTTCCTATCAATACTTACATCTACAAAACCCTGCTCTCCACCGCGGGCCGAAGCAGGAATTGATAAATAAACATCCTTATTACAATCAGCCAAATCGAACGTGAAAAAATATTTGGCGTAATTAAATAATACCTTATTAGGACAATTATTTACTTGACCGCTTGGTGCAGCAATAGAAAAAATGCCCTTATCTTTCGGTACAAAACCAACTTTAACAAAGTAAAAATTACTGTTACAATCAGTTTGAGTTTCTACAATATTGTAGAATAAAGGTTTAGTAAAGCTGGTGTTATTAACATTACCAGTAACTATTGCCGAACAAAAAATATCCCCTTGATTAAAAGACATTGGGTAACGTTTATAATAATTAAAATACAAGTGTAAATTAGTGGTATCCGTAGTAACTTTACTATTACTTATTCGGTCAAAAAGCTTTTTATCATTTGTTTTAAACTGTAACCAAATAGTATCATTTATAGCGTAAGTTTTTTTGTAAGGTGTCAAAGTGAATTTTTCAGCAAAATCATAGGTAGGTTTTGGGGTTGGAATATCATCCCTGTTACACTTCTGCAAACTCATCGTTAAAATAGCAGTACAAATAGAAATTAGCGTTATAAAGTATCGATTTTTCGTAAGCATGATCTTGGATACATTTGCTCTAAACAAAAAGAAGCATTTTCCATAGAAATAGAAAATGCTTCTTTTACCGCATAAAAATTAGTGCTTATGGCCAGATGCCCAGGTTTTTGTAGGAAACCGCAATCTTATTGATGGCAACCACAAAAGCAGCAGTCCTTAACGTATCAATTTTTGGTGTTTGTACAAAAGTTTCGCGGATTTCGTGGTACGAACGAATCATGGTATCTTCCAATCCGGAGTTTACCAGTTCCAGTTCTGATGCTCCTTTTACAATGGTAGAACGCTGCATGGGTGTTAAGGCCACGCCTGTAATCCCTTCTACCATATTTACTAAGTTCATGTTGGCGGTTTCTTCAAAACGACGGTTGATACGGCCAAAAGAAACGTGAGACAGGTTTTTTAACCATTCAAAGTAAGAAACCGTTACACCGCCAGCATTGGCGTACATATCCGGGATGATGATGCCGCCACGTTCTGTAAAAATAGCTTCCGCCTCCGGTGTGGTTGGGCCATTGGCTCCTTCGGTAATAATTTTTGCCTGGATACGGCGGATATTGTCTACTGTAATTTGGTTTTCCAAAGCTGCCGGAACCAAAATATCGCAGGGCTGCTCCAAGCCTTCCATTGAGTTTTTAAACTCTTTGGTGGCCAAAGGATAGCCTAAAATAGATCCTGTTGCTTTTCTATGTTCAAAAACAGTATTTACGTCTAGGCCGTCTTCGTTGTAAATTGCGCCTTCGTATTCGCAAATGCCAACGATCAATGCACCAAATTCTGCCAAAAACTTAGCCGAATAAAAGCCAACGTTTCCAAGCCCTTGTACAATTACGCGTTTGCCTGAGATGCCCGGCAGCAAACCGATTTTTTTCATGTCTTCGGCCACACTTACACATTCGCGTGTGGCAATCGCAACGCCGCGGCCGGTAGCTTCGCGCCTTCCGGCAATGCCGTGCAAAGCAATTGGTTTTCCGGTAACGCAACCCAAAGCGTCGCCCTGGCCCGGGTTCATAGTGGCGTAAGTATCTGCAATCCAGCTCATTTCGCGTTCTCCGGAACCATAATCCGGTGCCGGGACATCAATACTGGGGCCAATGAAATTCTTTTTGATCAACTCTACCGTATAGCGGCGGGTGATGTTCTCCAGCTCCTGCTCGGTATAATTTTTTGGGTTGATTTTGATGCCGCCTTTTGCGCCACCAAACGGTACGTTTACGATCGCACATTTATAAGTCATCAAAGCGGCCAAAGCCATCACTTCGTCTTCGTTCACCATTTCGCTGTAGCGGATACCGCCTTTAGTTGGCGATTGGTGGTGCGAATGTTCTACGCGCCAGGCATCAATTACTTCAAACCCTTTGCCTTTGCGGATGGGGAAACGGAAACGGAAAACGCTGTTACAGGATTTTATTTGGTCCAGCAAACCGGCATCGTGGTTGGTAAACTGGGCTGCGTGATCAAAAAACTGACAAACATCAGCAAAAAAGTGGTTCTCCACTTCGGAGAGAACAAGTGAATTACTCATAATAAATATTGTTACGTTAACTGGTTTTATAAAAGGTATGCAAAGCTGAATGAAATTATTTCAATTACACAAATTCTTTAATAGCCAGCGTATACGTTTCGTCATTCAGTATGGTTAATGGTTTGCTGTTTTTAAGGGGTTAATTTTCGCGTTCGATTTTTTTTAAACGGCGATCAATGGTGAAAAGATAAATGGCCAGGCCGATAAAAACGATCACGATAGTGGCAATTACCACATAAATTTTCCCCGAACTACGCATCTGGTCGGCCATTTCTACATTAGTAGTTTGCTGTGCGAACGAAAAAAAGGCCGATAAAAACAGCATTAAAAACGACAACAATATTTTTTTCATCGGGAGAGATTTAGATAGTATTTCTTTTGTTTTCGATCAGGCGGATGCGGTAACGCAAAGTTGCAATCCAAACGGCAATCAACGGCCAGGCAATAAAAGCCGGATAAAGTACTACGCGCATCCTGCTATCTAAGTCATATTTGCCAAAAGCAGGGTTTCCGCCGTTTCCGGGATGGAGCGAATCGGTTAAACGCGGCAAAATAAAGATCAGCACGATCATGATCGGAAAGGCAAAAATATTGTACACAGCGGAGATTTTAGCACGCTTTTGTTCTTCATCAATCGAATTCCGCAACACTAAATAAGCGCAATAAAGTAAAAACGCAATGGCGGCACTGTTTTGCTTTGGGTCGTTGCTCCAATATTCGCCCCAGGTATATTTTGCCCAGATCATGCCGGTTACCAACCCAAATATAAAAAACACAACACCGGTGTTTACACATTCAACCGCAATTAAATCGTACGCTTCTTGCCCGGTTCTTAAATATTTGATACTGTACCAAACCGATATGCTGAAAATAACCAGCATCGCCATCCACATCGGCACGTGAAAATAAAGGTTGCGAATGGTTTCGTGCAAAATTGGCAGCGTAGGGACATGGAACGTTAAACCGGCAACCAGCGTGTAAATAATGGTAACAACAGCCAGCACTTTCCACCAGCTTTGATAAATAAATTTCATTTTAAAAATTGTTGCGCAAAGGTAGCACTTATCCGCATTTCTAAATAATTTACTATTTTACGTGCCTTAATTTTGACTGGTAAAAGAAGCATTACTGTTTTTAGCGGCAATAAATTATGCACATCGCAAACCAAATAAAATAATATAGTGTTAGCAATTACAAAAAAACAAAGCTTGTGCTTTACAAATTATCAACATTTTATTTAAAGTATGGCTTTTGATTAAAATAATTAATTACTAAAAGATAATTTAGCCGATAATTTGAACCAATAATTTTACATGGACCAGCACTATAAAATCTTTACGTGGCCAGTTCACCCATCATACCTGTTTGAACTGGCGCAGGGAGGTTTTGAAATTTATATTCCCGAAGGCCAAAACGAAAGCTTCAGGAACCTTTTTTCTGCTCAAAAAAATGTGGTCGAAACAAATGTTGCGGAGATAAAAGACTTGCAATTGGATTGTATTTTGTTTCAGGACGAACACAGTTACCAAACCGGGCAATACGAGGTTTTATCGTCGCAGCAGCGCGAACTCCCAAAGGTTTATTTAGAACACCATCCCCCGAAACAGCATCCAACCAATGCCAAGCACTGGGTAGAAGATGTTGATGTTCAGCTTGTCCATGTTAATTATTACAACGCTTTAATGTGGGACAACAACCGCGTTCCTGTTTCGGTGATCGAAAACGGCGTACCTGAAAACAATGCTTCTTTTACCGGTGAAAAACCTTGCGGCGTTGTGGTTTTAGAAGAAAACCCTGCCGATGACCGTGTAACCGGGATGGACATTTTTATGCAGGTAAAAGAAGCATTGCCGATGGAATTGATCCAAATCGGAAAAAATGACATAACTTACCAAAACTTAGCCGAAA
>CAXTKQ010000065.1:0-21285 GCA_964244955.1 uncultured Sphingobacteriaceae bacterium
GAAGCAGCAAGTGCTGAGTGCGATAAACAAAAAGGCTCGGTACCAAATGTAATTAAATCAGGTTTGAAAAAATACCGCGAGATGGAACAAGAGCCAAATTTGGACGTAGATCAGAAATGCTTGGCTATCCAAAAAGATATTGAAGAAGCAACTTCTTTAGAAATGCCAATGTTGGAGCAAAACCTAACGATCATTGCAACTTTGGTATCTATCGGTACATTAACCGGATTGTTAGGTACAGTAACTGGTATGATTAAAGCGTTCGCTGCATTGGCAACATCAGGAGCTCCTAATCAGGCTGCATTGGCGACAGGTATATCCGAAGCTTTAATCAATACAGCTTTAGGTATTTTCACCTCAACCTTAGCCGTTATTGCGTACAATTACTTTACTTCCAAAATTGATACTTTAACCTATGCTATTGATGAAACAGGTTTCAGTATTGTTCAAACTTATGCAGCTTCCCATAAGAATAATCATTAATTCTTATCGTTAATATGTCTGCAATTGTTTGCTCATATTTTTAACCGGTTATTTAAATAAAATAATTATGCCAAGAGCTCATATAAAAAGAAAAAGTACTGCAATCGATATGACAGCGATGTGCGATATGGCTTTCCTTTTGCTTACCTTTTTTATTCTTACTTCTAAACCTAAAACTGAGGATCTTGTTCCGGTAGATCTTCCTGGCTCATCAGCATTAATCAAATTGCCGGATGATGTAGCAACGCTGACAATTGGACAAGGAAAGGTTTTTTTTAGTATTGAAGGGGAAGCAATAAAGGCGCAAACATTAGAAAATGTTGGTCAAAAATATAATATAACTTTTACACCTACTGAAAAAGCACTGTTTTCTCGATTGCCATCCTTTGGTGTGCCAATTGCTAGCATGAAACAGTTTTTAGATATGGATCCGGAGAAACGTAAGGCATTAAAACAACCGGGAATACCGACTGATTCTGTTAGCAATGAATTGTTTAACTGGGTTCGTGAAGCTCGGGTTTCAGCAAAACAGCTAGTTAATAAAAATTTAAGAATTGGTATAAAAGGAGATAGCAAAGAAGAATATCCTACTGTTAAAAAAATTATTGCAATATTGCAAAAACAAAAAGTAGATAAATTTAGCCTGATTACTTCAATGCGGGCTGCAAAATAATTAAACTTATATAAAATGGCAGAATTAGATACCTCCGGGGGTGGCAAGAAAGGCGGAGGAAAAGTACGAAGTAAAAAAGCATCCACCCGTGTTGATTTAACAGCTATGGTAGATTTGGCATTTTTGCTAATCACCTTTTTTATGTTGACCACAACCCTGGCTAAACCCCAAGCTATGGATTTAACCATGCCGGATAAGGATGATATTAAAAAAGATGAGTTACCAGTACCTGCCTCTCGTACCATGTCGATATTATTAGGAAGTAATAATAAGTTAGAATGGTTTGTGGGAGAACCAGGAAAGGTGGCTCCTAATGTTGATAATTATGGCAAAAATGGTATACGAAAAGCTTTACTTGACAATAACCAACGTATCAAACAGCAGTCGGGTGGCAAGGATATGATCGTGTTAATTAAACCTTCTGATAAATCTAACTATAAAAATGTAGTAGATATATTAGACGAACTTAACATCGCTAAAATTGACAGGTATGCTATTGTAGATATTACTTCTACAGAGCTCGAAGCACTTAAGCGAGACAATCTTTACTAAACTTGGGTAATAAAAAAATATCGTAAACCTTACAATAATAAATAAAAATTTAAACAACCATGGCAAAATTAGATATTTTAGATCCACAGTGGATCGAGGTTGTTTTTAGTGGTCGCAATAAAGCTTACGGTGCTTATGTACTTCGTAAGGAAAATGCAAGAACATCGGTTCGGGCTTTAATAATAGCCAGCACTTTGTTCTTAGTAGCTATTGCAATGCCAACCATTATCAACAAGATTAAAGGCTTTATTCCAAAAGCTGACGAAAAAGTAAAAATGCAGGACGTGGTATTAATACCGCCACCGCCTATTGATGCAACAAAACCACCGCCACCGCCACCAAAAGTGGAGCCGCCAAAACCTAAAGTTGACCAGGTACGTTTTCCGCCTCCAGTTGTAAAGCCAGATAATGAAGTGAAGGAAAAAGATCCACCAACTGTAAAAGAATTGGAAGTAAAAGATCCTGGGCAAAAGGATTTAAAAGGTGACCCTAATGCTGACATTCGTATAGATGAGGCTGTCGGTAAATCGGACATAAAAGAAAAAGTAGTTGAAGAAAATACAAACGCCATTGTAAGCTTTGCAGCAGTAGAAAAATTACCAGCGTTTCCTGGTGGTGAAGCTGCGTTTGGTAATTATTTAAGTAAGAATATCCGTTATCCGCCTGTTGCGAAAGAAAACAATACACAAGGTCGTGTTATCTTATCTTTTGTGGTAGAAAAAGACGGCAGCTTAACTGATATTAAAGTATTACGTGATATTGGCGGGGGCTGCGGCCCGGAAGCTGTACGGGTATTGTCTAAATCGCCACATTGGACTCCCGGTATCCAAAACGGAAAGCCAGTGCGTGTTGCTTACACTATGCCGGTTAACTTTACGCTTTCGTCAGACCAGTAATTTTAACATGCTTGACCGATTAAATTTTAAGGAGAAACCGCTCAAAGAGCGGTTTCTCCTTATTTTAGGACTGACCACTTTTGTTTGTTTTGTAGGATTGGGTTTAATGGTTATGTTTTGGGACAAGCTTCCTTTAAACATGAGCAACACCCAACGTTACTTATTTGGTGCTGTAATTATTATTTATTCCGTGCTTCGATTTTCCAGATATTTTACAAGAAAATGAAATCAAGAAATTTAATAAGTTTCAGTTGTACATTACTATTTAGTATAATTATTGCTTCCTGCAATAATGCAAATACTGCCGACCAATTTACTTCCGGTAGTTATCGTTTTGTGTTCGATGAATCGCTCTCGCCAATTTTAGACCAGGAGCTGTACGTTTTTAAGTCCATTTATCCGGATGCAAAACCTGATGTTGTTTATCAACCGGAAAATAAAATATTGGATTTGATCTTAAATAATAAAGCAAGGTTTGCCGTGATGGGACGTACTTTGAATCCAGACGAAGTAAAAGTGTTAAACAACCGAAACTTACCTCCGCAGATCGGGAAAATTGCCGAAGATGCCATTGCTTTAATTGTCGGAAAAAACTCACCTGATTCATTGATGCTGCTTTCGGAAGTAAAAAGTTTATTTTTAAGCAATACTAAAACAAACAAAAACCTCGTTTTTGATAGTCCAAACTCAAGTATTATCAATTACTTAATGAAGTTATCAGGAACAAACCACTTAAAACAAAAAAATGTTTATGCCCTTAAAAACAGTAAGGAAGTGATCAAGTATGTTGCCACGCATCAGGACGCAGTTGGTTTTATCAGTTATAGCTGGTTATTAGAACCGGATAAAGATTATGCCAGTGCAGCTCAAAACATCAGTATTGTGGGCGTAAAGGATGACAACACAAAAAACATAAACAATAGCTATGTTAAACCTTCGCAATCCGCTTTGGCTCTAAATCAATATCCATTAAAAAGAACAATTTATGTAGTAGATTGTACCGGTAAAGTAGGTTTAGGTACAGGTTTTGCTTCTTTTTTACAAAGTGAGCGGGGGCAAAAGATAGTATTACGATCAGGTTTGTTGCCTGATTCTTTGCCTGGAAGGGAAATAAATATTAAAAAGGACTTATAATATAATTTAACCATTAGAATTTTAACTATGAAGATGATCAATAAAGCAGCACTGACCATTTCCGGTTTAGCCATGTTAAGTTCTTCTGTATTTGCCCAAAGTTTAGCCGATGCTAAAAAGGCAATTGATGCAGAACAATATCAAAAGGCTGAATCAATGCTGAAGAACCTAACACAAACGCAAGCCACAAAAGATGAGAACTTTTTTTATCTGGGCTGGGTATATTTAAAAACAAACGAACCTGATTCTGCAAAAGCTACTTTTACTAAAGGAATCAGTGTAAACCCGAAATCAGCTTTAAATTACGCCGGTTTAGGCGCAGTGGACCGTATGGATAAAAACGCCGCTGCTGCAAAAGCAGATTTGGATAAAGCCGTAGCTGCAATAGACAAAAAGGATTTAGAGCCTTATGTATATATTGGCAAAGCATATTTATTGGAGCCAAACCCGGATCCAAATGCTGCAATTGCAGTTTTGAAAAAAGGTATCGCATCCAACCCTAAAGAAAAAAACCCGGAGCTGTTTGCTGCTTTAGGCGATGCTTACCGTTCTCAACTTAAAAACACAGATGCTTATGACAATTATCAGCAGGCATTGGTAATTAATCCAAAAATGGTAAGTGCCATTGTGGCAACCGGTGTAATTTGGAAACAAGCCAACAACTTTGAAGATTCTGAAAAAGAGTACCGTAAAGCATTAGCTATTGATCCGAACTATGGCCCTGCCTACCGTGAATTGGCTGAAACTTATTTGCGTTGGGGAAACAATACGAAAAAAGCCGATGCACCTGCAAAATACACACAAGCTGTAGATTTTTACAAAAAGTACCTGGATTTAACAGACCGCTCTGTGGCTTCAAGGATGCGTTATGCTGATTTCCTGGTTTATGCGCAGGATTACAAAGGCTTGGAGCAAGAGGCAAATGATATTGCCAAAATTGCCCCTAAAGACAATCTAAAAGTTTACCGGTATTTAGGTTACGCAGCATACGAAAACAAAAACTACCAGGCGGGTTTAGATGCTTTGAACAAGTTTATGGGCCAGGCAGATCAAAAACGTATTATTCCTTTAGATTATCTATACTTGGGAAGGTTACAGTTAGCCATTGGCGGACAAGATTCTGCCGCTATTAACAATTTGAGAAAAGCACTTCAATTGGATACTACTCAGGTAGATGCTTACGGCGAGATTGCCAAAACTTTGTATAACCAAAAGAAGTATGTGGAGGCAGGTGATACTTACAAAACGTATATCGCGAAATCTCGTCAGGTAACATTAGGTGATTATTTAAGAGAAGGTGTAAGTTATTACAATGCGTTTAAAGAACAATATTTTAGTACTGCCAAAGCAAAACCAGTTCCTGATACGACGTTGCTTGTAAAAGCTGATTCGGCATTTAGCTATATACAGCACCATGCCGCAGCCCCACAAGCTACAGTCGCACTTTATCAGGCAAGGGCAAATGACTTAAAAGAACCAAGCCGTAATACAACGAATGGTTACGCCAAACCATATTATGAGCAATACATTCAGTTGATTAATGCCAAAACTCCTGTTGCTGATGCAGACAAAGTATATTTAGGCGAAGCTTATGCTTATTTAGGAACTTATTACGAATACAAAGAGAAAGACGCTGCCAAAGCAAGTGAGAACTTTACCAAGGCAAGGGAAAGCGACCCAACCAACAAACAAGCGATTGCTTATTTCTCTAAAAAAGGCGGCGCTTCTGCAAAAGGTAAATGATAAAAACAGTATCCATAAAAAAGGCTTCTTGAAAAAGAGGCCTTTTTTATGTTACATTATTATCTTTGCAACATGGAAGCACAAAGTTTACCAGTCAATTATCTGCCAATCATTTTTCAAATGGTTGTTGCGCTTGGTTTTGTTTTTACCACCATGCTGGCAACCCATAAATTAGGCCCTAAAAGAAGTACGAAAGATAAATTAACACCGTTTGAATCAGGGATTGAAGTGATAGGAAATGCCCGTACGCCGGTTTCTATCAAATATTTTTTGGTCGCTATCCTGTTTGTGTTGTTCGATGTCGAAGTGATTTTTATGTACCCTTGGGCAGTAAATTTTCGGGATTTAGGGTCAGACGGCATGATAGAAATGTTCGTATTTATGGGGACTTTATTGTTAGGCTTTATTTATATTATCAAAAAAAAGGCATTGGACTGGGATTAAAAGTTTGTTTGAAATTTTTTCGATAATAATTCATGTGCTTCTTTTACCACATAAAAATCATTGAGGCCAAGTGCTTTTTATACTGAAACAAAATTTAGAGGCATAAAAGAAGCATGATAAATTTTGCGATAAAAATTTGAACCAGTTTTAATAATAGAATTGTTCTAAATAAGTTTATGCTGGTTTAGAAGCTATTGCACAAGAAGTTATTATTGTAAATTTGTACTCGTCTTTTTTGTGAGATGAGTTTTTGGCATTAAATATATGAGTAATATTAAGGTTGTTGAAGCGCCACCGGGCGTAGAAGGATCAGGATTTTTTGCTACTTCACTGGATCAGGCAATTGGCCTTGCCCGTTCACATTCGTTATGGCCGTTACCGTTTGCTACCTCTTGCTGCGGTATAGAATTTATGGCTACTATGGGTTCGCATTATGATTTGGCCAGGTTTGGCGCCGAAAGGTTAAGCTTTTCTCCACGCCAGGCAGATTTATTAATGGTGATGGGAACGATTGCAAAAAAAATGGCCCCAGTTTTACGCCAGGTTTATTTGCAAATGGCCGAGCCACGTTGGGTGATGGCGGTTGGTGCATGTGCCTCAAGCGGTGGTATTTTTGATACCTATTCTGTATTGCAGGGGATTGATGAAATTATTCCGGTTGATGTTTATGTTCCGGGTTGCCCGCCAAGGCCCGAAGGGATTATTGATGGCTTTATGAACATTCAAAAATTAGTGCAAACAGAAAGCGGCAGAAGAAGGGAAGCGCCGGAATACAAAGAACTGCTGGCTAAATACGGGATTCAATAATGGGTAAAATTTCAAACGAAGAAGTAATTAATCAACTCAATTCAAAATTTGGCGAACAAATTGTTTTGCTTTCAGAACCTTCTGATTTGCCCAATTTTGAAACTTCCCGCGAAAAAATTACCGATGTCCTTTCGTTTTTAAAAACAGATCCTACATTTCAGTTTAATTATTTGACGGACATTACCGCTGTTCATTATCCTGACAAGGAAAAGAAATTTGCAGTTGTTTACCACCTGCATAGTTTTGTCAATAATGTTCGTATTAGGGTTAAGGTTTTTCTTACAGA
The DNA here is from genome assembly GCA_964244955.1 of uncultured Sphingobacteriaceae bacterium. Lineage (GTDB taxonomy): Bacteria > Bacteroidota > Bacteroidia > Sphingobacteriales > Sphingobacteriaceae > Mucilaginibacter_A. The sequence goes on from CAXTKQ010000065.1 coordinate 7,019, forward strand.
AGATGATGTTCACATTCCAACTGCAACAGAATTATGGAATGGTGCCAACTGGATGGAGCGCGAAACATATGATTACTTCGGGATTGAATTTGACGGGCACCCGGATTTACGCAGGATTTTAAACGTGGACGATATGACAGTTTTTCCAATGCGAAAAGAGTTCCCATTGGAAGACCCAAACCGCGTGGATAAAAGAGATTATTTTTTTGGAAGATAAAAGGAGCATATAAGGAATGGAAAATTTTCCTGTTTTTACAGATAACGATGTTCAGGATTCGCCTACAACACTAAACCTCGGCCCAACACATCCTGCCACACACGGTGTATTTCAAAACGTGTTGCAAATGGATGGCGAAAGAATTGTAAGTGGTGTTTCTACCATTGGCTACATCCATCGGGCTTTTGAAAAGATTGCTGAACACCGGCCTTTTTACCAAATCACACCGCTAACAGACCGGATGAACTACTGTTCATCACCCATAAATAACATGGGCTGGCACATGACGGTAGAAAAACTGTTAGACATTAAAACGCCAAAACGTGTAGATTACCTTCGCGTAATTGTAATGGAACTGGCCCGAATTGCCGATCATATTATTTGTAACGGCGTTTTGGGTGTTGATACCGGTGCTTTTACCGGCTTTTTGTACATGATGGAATATCGCGAAGCCATTTATGAAATTTATGAAGAAGTTTGCGGTTCGCGATTGACCACCAACATCGGCCGTATTGGCGGCTTTGAACGTGATTTTAATGAAATCGCTTTCCGTAAAATCCGTAAGTTTTTGGTTGATTTCCCGGTTGTGTTAAAAGAATTTGAATCTCTTTTTAACCGCAACCGTATATTTATTGACCGTACGCGTGGTGTTGCGCCTGTTAATGCAGAAACGGCATTAAGTTACAGTTGGAGTGGGCCAATTTTACGTGCAACCGGTGTTGACTACGATGTTCGTGCGATGGAGCCTTACAGTTCTTACGAAGATTTTGATTTTGAAGTCCCGGTTGGCACAAACGGCGATGTTTACAATCGTTTTATGGTTCGTAACGAGGAGATGAAACAAAGTATGCACATCATTTCCCAAGCTTTAGAAAAACTGGAAAAAGAACCGAAAGGTGTTTTCCATGCCGATGTTCCGGAATATTATCTTCCTCCAAAACAAGAAGTTTACAACAATATGGAAGCTTTGATCTACCATTTTAAAATTGTGATGGGTGAAGTAAAAACACCGGTAAAAGAAGTATATCACGCTGTAGAAGGTGCAAATGGCGAACTGGGTTTTTATTTAATCAATGATGGCGGCCGTTCTCCTTTTCGTTTACATTTCCGCAGGCCAAGTTTTATCAATTACCAAATGTATGCGCCAATGAGCAAAGGGATGCTTTTGTCGGATGCCATCATCAACATGAGTAGTTTAAATATTATTGCAGGAGAATTAGATGCTTAAAATTGAAGAAACAACTGTAGTGCATGAGTTTTCTCCACAGCTCTACCAGCAATTTCAGGAAATCGTAAAGCGCTACCCGGTTGAAAGCGCAAAAGCAGCATTGTTACCGATTCTGCATGTTGTACAAGCCGAATACGGATGGCTAAGCGTAGATGCAATGGATAAAGTGGCCGAATATTTAGATATTCAGCCGATTGAAGTATATGAAGTTGCTTCTTTTTATACGATGTACTTCCTTCGTCCGCAGGGAAAATACATGTTGGAAGTTTGTCGGACCGGGCCTTGTTGTTTGGTTGGCGCAGAAAAGATTATAAAATACATCGAACAAAAATTGGGTGTAAAAGAAGGTGATGTAACGGTTGACGGATTGTTTAGCTGGCGCGGCGTAGAATGTTTGGCAGCTTGCGGTTTCGCACCGGTTTTGCAAATTGGGCCGGAATATACTTTTTATGAGAATTTAACGGAGGAAAAAGTTGACCGATTGATCACTGATCTTACTATAAAAGCCGATAATTAAAATGAAAAAGACTACAGTTATTGCTTGGGACATTGCTTTTTTAATTGCGCTGATACTGTTTTTATCAGCTAAAAATTTTGATCGTTACAATTTGATTATTGGATTTCAAGGCTCTTTAATTTTAAGCTACGCAGTTAGATATCACATAAATTATTACAAACAGACTAAAAGGATATTTTAGTTTTATGAGACGAAAATTATTACTTGAACATATAGATGTTGAAGGCATCAATACTTTTGATGTTTACCGTTCAAAAGGCGGTTATGCGGCTGTTGAAAAAGCATTAAAAACACTTTCTCCGGAAGATATTGTAGAAGAAGTTAAAAAATCGGGTTTGCGTGGCCGTGGAGGTGCCGGTTTTCCAACAGGAATGAAATGGAGTTTTTTGGCCAAACCGGAAGGCAAACCGCGTTACTTGGTTTGCAACGCGGATGAATCGGAACCGGGAACGTTTAAAGACCGCTTTTTGATGACCAAAATCCCGCATCTTTTGATTGAAGGAATGATCATCGGCAGTTTCGCTTTGGGCGCGAAAACTTCTTACATCTACGTTCGTGGAGAAATGATGCCGCAAATCCGAATCCTGGAAAAAGCAATTGCCGAAGCCAGAAATGCAGGTTTTCTTGGTAAAAATATATTAGGAACAGGTTATGATTTAGAGTTGTACGTGCAGCCGGGCGGCGGTGCTTACATCTGCGGAGAAGAAACCGCGCTGCTTGAATCATTGGAAGGCAAACGCGGAAACCCTCGGATTAAACCTCCTTTTCCGGCAATTGCTGGTTTATGGGGTTGCCCAACGGTGGTTAACAATGTAGAATCTATTGCAGCAATTGTTCCGATCATCCGTGATGGCGGCGAAGAATATGCAAAAATTGGTGTGGGCAGAAGTACCGGAACCAAACTGATTTCTGCTTCAGGAAACATCGTAAAACCGGGAATCTACGAAATCGAATTGGGCGTTCCGGTAGAAGAATTTATCTATTCGGATGAATATTGCGGCGGAATTGCAAACGGCAAACGTTTAAAAGCGGTTGTTGCAGGCGGTTCATCCGTTCCGATTTTACCGGCAAATCTCATCACCAAAACCATCAACCAGGAAGCAAGACTGATGACTTATGAATCCTTATCCGACGGCGGTTTTGCAACCGGCTCGATGATGGGTTCCGGTGGTTTTATTGCTTTTGATGAAGACCAGTGCATCGTTCGCAACACCTGGAACTTTGCCCGTTTTTATCATCATGAAAGCTGCGGGCAATGTTCGCCGTGCCGTGAAGGAACAGGCTGGATGGAAAAAGTGTTGCACCGTTTGGAATATGGACATGGGAAACTAAGCGATATTGATTTGCTGGTTGATGTTTCCAGAAAAATTGAAGGAAATACCATTTGTCCGTTAGGCGATGCTGCTGCCTGGCCGGTTGCCAGTGCCATCCGTCATTTCCGTGATGAGTTTGAGTGGCACGTAACCGAACCCAAGCTTTGTTTACAACGCAATTACGGTTTGGCGCATTACGCCGATCCGTTGCCAAAACCAGAACCAGCCTTAGTTGGCTAAAAAATAGGTGGTAAAAGAAGCATCAGCATCAATGCTTCTTTTACCACATAAAAATAGATGCTTAGTTTTTAAGTTTTTATTGTTGATTGGAAATTAAAAATGTCAGAAATAGTTAAAGTTAGCATAGACGGGATTCCGGTAGAAGTGGCTCCCGGCACCACCATCCTCAATGCCGCAAGGCAAATCGGAGGTGATGTGGTTCCGCCTGCCATGTGCTATTATTCTAAATTAGAAGGAAGCGGCGGTAAATGCCGTACCTGTTTGGTTAAAGTGAGCAAAGGGTCAGAAAAAGACCCGCGCCCGATGCCAAAATTGGTTGCTTCCTGCCGCACAACCGTGATGGACGGAATGGAAGTGCAAAACATCACCTCGCCGGAAGTGATTGAAGCACGAAAAGGCATTGTAGAAATGCTGCTGATCAACCATCCGTTGGATTGTCCGGTTTGCGATCAGGCAGGCGAATGTTCTTTGCAGGATTTAGCTTATGAACACGGCGCAGCAAAAACACGTTACGAATTTGAGCGCCGTAAGTTTGAACGGGTAGACATCGGCGATAAAATCCAACTGCACATGACGCGCTGTATCTTATGCTACCGTTGTGTTTTTGTGGCCGATCAAATCACCGATCATCGCATCCACGGTATTTTAAACCGCGGCGATCATTCTGAAATTTCGACTTACATCCACCAGGCGGTTGACAATGATTTCTCCGGAAACGTAATTGATGTTTGTCCGGTTGGTGCTTTAACCGATAAAACTTTCCGCTTTAAAAACCGCGTGTGGTTTACCAAACCAGTGGAAGCGCACCGCGATTGCGATAAATGCTGCGGAAAGGTAACGCTTTGGTATAAAGGCGAAGATGTGTTGCGCGTAACCGGCCGCAAAGATGTTTATGGTGAAGTGGAAGAGTTCATCTGCAACACCTGCCGTTTTGAGCAAAAGAAAACAGCAGATTGGGTAATTGAAGGGCCGCGCAATGTTTCAAACACTTCGGTTATCAGCTCCAACCATTACGGTTCTATGTACCAACCGCCAGTTGTAAAGAAGAACTTGGCCTTGCAAGAATCTAACAAAGAACAATTAGAACGTTTTACCAGATTATAAATGGAATTATCACTTGTTTTAGAAAAATTTATACTGGTTGCGATCATCTTCGGGATCAGTTTGGTAACCGCCATGTATTCTACTTATGCCGAGCGTAAAGTAGCTGCGTTTTTGCAAGACCGTGTTGGTCCGAACCGGGCCGGCCCTTTTGGCATTTTTCAGCCTATGGCCGATGGTGCCAAAATGTTTATGAAAGAAGAAATCATTCCGACACAATCCAGCGGTTTGCTGTTTATTGTCGGGCCTTCGCTCGCTATTTTAACGGCTTGTATCGGTTCGGCGGTTATTCCCTGGGGGCAAAAACTAACCATTGGTTCGCGCGTAATTGATTTGCAGGTAACGGATATCAACGTTGGAATCCTGTACATTTTTGGCGTAGTTTCTCTAGGCGTTTACGGTATCATGATAGGCGGTTGGGCATCCAACAACAAATATTCCTTATTAGGTGCTATCCGTGCAGCTTCCCAAAATATCAGTTACGAAATTGCAATGGGCTTATCCATCATCGCCTTATTGATGTTAACTGGTACGTTAAGCTTAAGGGAAATTGCAGAGCAACAACACGGTTTTTGGTCGAACGGATGGTTTACCTGGAATGTTTTCCGTCAGCCTTTGGGTTTTATCATCTTTATCATTTGTGCTTTTGCAGAAACAAACCGTAGTCCTTTTGATCTGCCGGAATGCGAAACCGAGTTGGTTGGCGGTTATCACACCGAATATTCTTCCATGAAATTGGGTTTTTACCTTTTTGCAGAATACATCAACATGTTCATTTCTTCGGCAGTAATGGCAACCTTGTATTTTGGTGGTTTTAACTTTCCGTTTATGCACCATTTGGGCTTGTCGGAAAACTTGGTTACTATTCTAGGCGTGGTTGCTTTGTTTATCAAGATTATTTTCTTCATCTTCTTTTTTATGTGGGTACGGTGGACAATCCCGCGTTTCCGCTACGATCAATTGATGGATTTAGGCTGGAAAGTCTTAATCCCGCTTGCTATTGCCAACATTGTTTTAACCGGTGTTTTTGCCACAATTTTTAAATAGTTGTCTAAATTAAAATGGAATCATTAACCAATAAAAAGAAAGTTCTCGAAGCAAAACCGCTCAATTTTTGGGAGCGCGCTTACTTGCCTGCTATTGCACAAGGGCTTTCAATCACTATAAAACACTTCTTTAAAAAACCGGTAACCATCCGTTACCCGGAAGAAAAACGCGAATTTTCTGAAAATTACCGTGGCTTGCATTCTTTAAAAAGAGACGAAGAAGGCCGGGAACGTTGCACCGCTTGTGGTTTGTGTGCTTTATCTTGTCCGGCAGAAGCGATCACGATGATTGCAGGCGAACGTCAGCCGGGCGAAGAAAAGCTGTACCGCGAAGAAAAATATGCCGCCGTTTACGAGATCAACATGTTGCGTTGTATTTTCTGCGGATTGTGTGAAGAAGCCTGCCCGAAAGAAGCAATTTACTTAGACGGAGACATCGTACCATCCGATTTTTTACGGAAAGATTTTATCTACGGAAAAGACAAACTGGTAGAAGCGCCCTTGAATCAATAGTTTTTATACCTTTGCCCCGGTTTTTGCCCGGAGCAAAGGTATTTTTATTTCAACCTATGAGTCTATTTTACTTCGTCGCATTCTTGTCTGTCTTCTTTTCGCTGCTCGTGATTTTTTCTAAAAATCCGGTTCACAGTGTGCTTTACCTCATTCTCACCTTTTTTACCTTTACCATTCATTATTTTTTGCTGAATGCACAGTTTCTGGGCATCGTAAATTTTATCGTTTACATGGGTGCCATCCTGGTGCTGTTTTTATACACCTTAATGTTGATGAACCTAAATACAGAAACAGAGCCGGTAAAATCAAACCTGTTAAAAATCATCGGCGTAATTGGCGGTGGTTGTTTACTGGTAACGCTGATTGCTTCCTTAAAAATCTCCGGCAATTCTGAACCGGTTATTTTGCGCGACCCAAACCTCGGCCTGGTAAAAAACTTGGGCAAAGTGCTTTTCCATCAATTTTTATTACCATTCGAGGTTTCCTCCATCCTGCTGTTATCGGCAATGGTTGGCGCGGTTTTATTAGCTAAAAAAGAATCCTGATTTACGATGCAACATATATCCAACGCCATCCAAACCATTCCGCTTAACCATTACATTTTATTAAGCGCCATTATTTTTTCCATTGGCGTGATGGGCGTACTGATCCGAAGAAACGCGATCGTAATTTTTATGTCGGTTGAGTTGATGCTGAACTCGGTAAACTTACTGCTTACTGTTTTTTCAATTTATCGGAACGATGCAGCCGGACAAGTTTTTGTGTTTTTTGTGATGGCTTTGGCCGCAGCCGAAGTAGCCGTTGGCTTGGCCATAATCGTCATGATTTATCGCAACACCAACACTATTGATATTAATGTTTTGAACAGGTTAAAATGGTAATAACTTTTAAAAATCAAAACGTATTGGCATGATCAGTAATTACATTTGGTTAATCCCGATACTTCCTTTAGCTGGCTTTATTATTAATGGTTTAGGCCGAAATACTTTACCGAAAAACCTAATTGGTTTGCTGGGAAGTTTGGTCGTCCTGATTCCATTCATCCTGAGCGTGATACTGTTTTTACAGGTAAAAAATTCAGGTCAGCCCATCAACGTTACTTATTTTGAATGGATCAAAGCCGGAAAATTATCCATTCCTTTTTCATTCCTGGTTGATCAATTAAGTTCCTTAATGCTGTTGATTATTACCGGTGTTGGTTTTTTAATCCATGTTTATTCCATTGGTTACATGCACGATGATGCAGGTTTCGGGAAGTTTTTTGCTTACTTAAACCTGTTCATTTTCTTTATGTTGCTGCTGGTCCTTGGCTCAAACTACATCATTTTGTTTATCGGTTGGGAAGGCGTTGGCCTTTGTTCTTACCTGCTCATTGGTTTCTGGTTTACCAATCCGGATTATGCCGATGCCGCCAAAAAAGCTTTTGTGATGAATCGTATTGGAGATTTAGGTTTCCTGATCGCCATTTTTGTGATGATCGCTACTTTCGGCAGTGCTTCTTTTACCGATGTTTTTTCTAAAGCGGAAGCCTTAAATATCGGCAATCCAACTTTAGTTTTGATTACCATTTTGCTGTTTATCGGTGCCACCGGAAAATCGGCACAAATACCTTTGTTTACCTGGCTGCCTGATGCCATGGCGGGTCCAACGCCGGTTTCTGCTTTAATCCACGCAGCAACAATGGTTACGGCCGGTATTTACATGATTGTCCGTTCTAACGTTTTGTTTACGCTGGCGCCTTTTACACAGCATTTAATAGCGGTTATCGGTTTGGCAACCATTCTTTTGGCGGCCATTATTGCGGTTGCCCAAACGGATATTAAAAAAGTGTTGGCTTATTCCACCGTTTCGCAATTGGGTTATATGTTTTTGGGGTTGGGCGTTGGCGCTTACACGGGCGCTTTTTTCCATGTCATCACCCATGCTTTTTTTAAGGCACTTTTATTTTTGTGTGCCGGTTCGGTCATCCATGCAGTAAGCGGCGAGCAGGACATGCGCAATATGGGCGGTTTGCGTAAAAAACTTCCTGTTACTTTTATCACGATGCTGATTGGCGCGATTGCCATTTCCGGTATTCCGCCTTTTTCCGGGTTTTTCTCCAAGGATGAAATCCTGGCGCATGTATTTGAATACAGCAAAACAGTGTATGTTTTAGGCGTCATAGGTTCGATGTTTACCACTTTTTATATGTTTCGTTTGATCTATCTAACCTTCTTCGGAAAATTCCGCGGCACGCACGAGCAGGAACACCATTTGCACGAATCACCTTCTTCCATGACCATTCCGTTAATCGTGCTCGCTATTCTTTCTATGGTTGGCGGATTTATCGGCATCCCGGAAACTTTGGGTGGAAATCATTGGCTGGAACATTTTCTTTCGCCCATTTTCGCTTTAACCGCCGCACAAACTACAGAATTTCATATGGAACACCAATCGGAGTTGATCCTGATGGCTGTTTCTGTTACCGGTGCTATTCTGGCCATCATTTATGCTTTTATAAAATACGGCAAAGGCGGCAATATTCCGGTTGAAAAAGACGGAGAACGTACGCCAATTACCGCTTTGGCTTACCATAAGTTTTATATTGATGAACTGTACGATTTAATTATCCGCAAACCTTTGGACGCTGCATCCAAGTTTTTTTATAAAGTTGTTGATTTGAAAATAATAGACGGATTTGTAAACGGGTTGGGAAAAGTTTCTATTGAAAGCAGCAAAGGCTTGCGTTTGCTGCAAACCGGAAACGTTGGTTTTTATATTTTCGTAATGGTGATCGGTATCATTGCCATGATGGCTTATAGTTTATTCAGAATTTAACAGCTTGCAAGATTAAGATATGACGGTTATTCTACTCTTTTTACCTCTTTTTTCAGCCTTGCTTCTGTTACTGTTCAAAGGCGATAACGTTAAAAATATTGCCCTGTTTTTTGCCCTGGCCGAACTAATTGTTGCCGCAATTATGGTTTCCGGTTTTCGTGCCGATGCCACTTCTCAATACGTAATTGATTATCCCTGGATTGCAGATTGGGGAATCCATTTTAAAGCCGGCGTTGATGGCATTAGTCTGGTCATGGTTATCCTAACTACTGTTTTAGTGCCGCTGATTATCCTTTCAACTTTTAAACATCAGTACAGTAATCCTTCCGCTTTTTACGCATTGGTCCTGTTTATGCAAACCGGTTTGCTGTTGGTTTTTACAGCAATGGATGCTTTTCTGTTTTACGTTGGTTGGGAAACGGCACTGATCCCGATCTATTTTATTTGTGCTTTGTGGGGCGGAGAAAACCGGGTTAAAGTTACCATCAAGTTTTTCATCTATACTTTTGCCGGTTCGCTTTTTATGCTGTTGGGCATCATTTACTTATACCTGCAAACGCCCGGAAAAACTTTTGACATTCAGGCTTTTTACAACCTCAACTTTGATTCTTATCACCAAGGCTGGATTTTCTGGGCGTTCTTTATTGCTTTTGCTATTAAAATGCCCATTTTCCCTTTTCATACCTGGCAACCCGACACTTATACAACAGCTCCAATTGGTGGAACGATGATGCTTTCGGGCATTATGCTGAAAATGGGGATTTACGGTGTGATCCGCTGGCTCATTCCAATTGCACCGCTTGGGTTTGCACAATGGCAAAGTACGGCTATTGTTCTTGCCGTTATCGGGATTGTTTATGCTTCGCTCATCGCTTTCAACCAAAAAGACGGTAAACGCTTAATTGCTTATTCTTCCATTGCACACGTCGGCCTGATTGCCGCCGGTATTTTTGCCTGGAATATGCAAGGTTTGCAAGGTGCGGTCATCCAAATGTTAAGTCATGGAATCAATGTAGTAGGTTTGTTTTTTGTAATGGACATTATCAGCAGAAGGATCAACACACGCGATATTAGCCAAATGGGCGGCATCGCAAAAACTGCACCTTTTCTCGCTGCTTCTTTTATCATCATTATTATGGGAACGGTGGCACTTCCTTTAACCAATGGTTTTATCGGCGAGTTTTTGCTTATGAACGGCATCTATCAATACAATATCTGGCTGGTTGCCATTGCCGGTTTAACCATTATTTTCGGTGCAGTTTATATGCTGCGAATGTATAAACGGGTGATGCAGGGCGAAACCAGCACACTTACGGCTTCTTTTACGGATGTTTCCGGTTCAGAGAAGGTTGTTTTGATAACCATTTGTGCTTTAATCATCGTCATCGGTGTTTATCCGCAATCCATATTGCACCTTTCGGAAGCAAGCGTAAGCAACCTGATCGAACAGGTAAATCAAAAATTAATATCAGCTAAATAAAAAATGGGTAGTTTAATTACAGTTTCTGTTTTAGCCATTGTTGTTTTGTATTTGGGATTATATGGTGCAAACAAAGCATTGCTGCCGGTTACGGTAGTTGGTTTGTTGGTAGCCGCCGTTTTTGCTGCTGCACAATGGAATACCATTGCCCAGCCTCAGTACAGCGGAATGGTTTTGTTTGATCATTATGCCATTGCTTTTTCTGTCATCACCATTCTTTCCACCGTTCTGATCATCCTGCTATCCAAAAATTATTTTGAAAGGATCAGTGTGCATGTGGCAGAATATTACGCCATTATTTTATTCTCGCTTGCCGGAATTTTGGTGATGGTTTCGTACCACAACTTAACGATGCTGTTTATAGGCATCGAAATTATGTCGGTAAGCCTGTATATTTTGGCGGGCATCAAAAAGCGGGATTTTGGGTCAAACGAAGCCGCAATGAAATATTTTTTGATGGGCGCTTTTTCTACCGGTTTCCTGCTGTTTGGCATTGCTTTGATTTACGGCACAACCGGTTCTTTTGATTTGGAAGTCATTCGCGACTACATTTTATCCAACCCGCGCGATATTTCTTTTTTGTTTTACACAGGAATTCTGTTAATTATCGTAGGCTTGTGTTTTAAAGTAGGTGCCGCGCCGTTTCATTTCTGGACACCGGATGTGTACGAAGGCTCGCCAACGCTGATTACCGCTTATATGGCAACCGTGGTTAAAACAGCAGGTTTTGCTGCTTTTCTCCGTTTGTTTGCCGTTTGCTTTGCGCCGCTGGCCGATTTCTGGACACCTTCGCTTTTAATCATTACGATTATTACTTTGTTTATCGGCAATATTACGGCCTTGTATCAGCATAACTTTAAACGGATGCTGGCTTTTTCCAGCATTTCGCATGTGGGCTATATGTTGTTTGCCATTGTTGCTTTGGGCGTTGCTTCCAGCAATGCGGTTTTTGTTTACGCAACGGCTTATTCCATTGCTTCCATCATCGCTTTTGGCGTGTTGATGCTGGTGCAGCAGCAAACCGGAAACAGCAGTTTTGACAACTTTAACGGCTTGGGAAAAACAAACCCTTTCCTGGCTTTGGTGCTTACCATTTCCATGCTTTCTTTGGCGGGCATTCCTTTAACGGCCGGTTTTATCGGCAAGTTTTTTATGTTTTCCAGGGCATTGTCGCAGTACCAGGTTTGGCTTACGGTGCTGGCCGTTATCAATGCCATCATTTCAATTTTCTATTATTTTAGGGTGATTATTGCCATGTACTTTCATCAGGAAGAACGTAATTCCATCAGCATTCCGGCAAATGTTGGTTTTGTGTTGGGCTTCGCTGCTTTGGCCACCATCATTATTGGCATCTTTCCAGGTATCATTGCCCATTTAATTTAAGGCAGAATTTGTTTATGCCAGAAAGAATTACCCATACTTCTTTTACCCCATAAAAATTGGTGCCTGTATCAATTTAAATAAAACCAAAACCAAACGTTTACCTATTTTTAGGTGATAAAAGAAGCATGATAGTTGTTAGGTAAATTTTAAACAGGGTATTAGCTTTGGCGGCTAAAACTGCAGTTAATTTAATAATTTGTAATTTTGCAGATTAACATTGCGAATGAAAGAAATCTGGGAACATTTATCAAACTTAGTGGATGCAGAAGCAATCATCAGCAAGGGCGGAATTTACCTGGTCTTTTTTATTGTTTTTGCAGAGACCGGTTTGTTTTTCGGGTTTTTCCTGCCAGGCGATTACCTGCTGTTTTTAGCAGGCATTTTTTGTGCCACCGGTTTGTTGGAGGTTTCCATTTACCATTTACTGGCCACCTTGTTCCTGGCTGGCGTACTGGGCAATTATGTAGGTTATTGGTTTGGGCGCAGCACCGGCCGAAGGTTGTTTAACCGCGAAGACTCCTTTTTCTTTAAAAAGCGCTACGTTTATATGGCCGAAGACTTCTTTAAAAAATATGGTGGCATGGCCCTTGTTTTTGGCCGCTTTTTTCCGATAATCCGAACTTTTGCACCTATCTTTGCGGGTGTTGCAAAAGTCAGTTTTCAAAAATTTACGCTTTTTAACTTGTTGGGGAGTTTTTTTTGGGTGATGCTGCTTACATTGCTTGGGTTTTTCCTGGGCATAAAATTTCCCGGAATTGTTCATTACATGCCCTATATTATTGTCGGCCTGATTGCTTTTACGGCAACGCCTATCGTAATCGCCTATTTTAAATCAGCAAAAAACAATTTTGGCCAAAACGACTTACCAAACTGAAAATAAATATAAAACACAATTAATTATGACTCCGGAACATTCTTGGCATACCATTCCGCCTGGCGAAGGTAATAACTCTCCTAAAATTGTTAATGCAATTATCGAAATCCCAAAAGGCTCTAAATGTAAATACGAAATAGATAAAGATTACGGCCTGCTCCGGTTAGACAGAGTGCTGTTCTCCTCGGTAATGTACCCGGCCAATTATGGTTTTATCCCGCAAACTTATTGTGATGATAATGACCCATTGGATATTTTGGTAATCTGCTCACAGGAAGTGGTGCCGATGTGTTTGCTCGAAGCCAAAGTGATTGGTGTGATGCACATGGTAGATAAAGGCGAACGCGACGATAAAATTATTGCCGTTGCCGCCAAAGATATGTCGGTAAATTATATCAATGATATTTTAGACCTTCCGCCGCACACCGAAGCAGAAATTACGCGTTTTTTTGAAGATTATAAAAAATTGGAACACAGTAACGCCGTTACAGTTGAGCAATTTGAAGGTAAAGACGCAGCTTACCGGATAATTGAAGAAAGTATCGAGCTGTACAAAGCAACGTTCCAGAAAGAAATTATTTAATGGGTCCTGATCTTGACATTAGCGGTTTTCATGCCTTCTTAACTGTTTTTTTAGTATTCCTAAACGGTTTTTTTGTTGCTGCCGAATTTGCAATTGTTAAGGTACGGTCTTCTCAGATTGAAGTCCAGGCAAAAACCGGCAGCCAGGTAGCCAAAATAACCAAAAGTATCATCCATCACCTGGATGAATACCTGGCTGCCACGCAATTGGGGATTACGCTTGCCTCGCTTGGCTTAGGCTGGGTAGGCGAGGAGGTAATGACAAAGCTGGTTTTTAACCTGTTTGGTCTTTTCCACATTACGGTTTCCGGTTCTTTTGCATTAAACTTAGGCCATTTTTTGGCTTTTTTAATCATCACCATTATGCATATTGTTTTTGGCGAGCTAGCGCCAAAAACTTTTGCCATACAGCAGCCTGTCCGTACCAGTTTGTTTGTTGCCTTGCCATTGCGTTTCTTTTATGTGGTTTTCCGGCCTTTTATCTGGCTGCTAAACGGTTTTGCCAATGGGATTTTAAAACTGTTTGGGATAGAAAATGTAAGCACAAACGAAGCACACCATAGTTCGGAAGAGCTGCAGTATTTGTTGGACCAGGGCAAAGAAAGCGGCGCATTGGATTCTACCGAGCACGAACTGATTAAAAACGTGTTTGATTTTAACGAGCGGGTAGTTAAAAATATCATGGTCCCGAGGACAAAAATATCCGGTGTAGAACTGCACTTAAACAAAGACGAACTGTTGAACCGGATCATCAAAGAAGGCTATTCCAGGATGCCGGTTTATGACGACACGATGGACAAGATCGTAGGCATTGTGCAGGCAAAGGATATTTTGCCGCTGCTGGTCAACCAAACTGAATTCAACCTAAGCGATATCATCCGTAAACCCTACTTCATCCCCGAAACCAAAAGAATTAATGACCTAATGGCCGAGCTTCAGTTAAGACGCATCCAGAT